>JAJFVE010000164.1 GCA_021371965.1 Planctomycetaceae bacterium | reverse complement strand
CCAATCGGGTGCGGTGGCTGGAGGGCTTCAGCCCTCCCGCCACGACGGGGGCCTGAACACTCGTGGATCGTGGCTGTCCGTCCCGGCGGGACTCCCCGCCACGGCACCCGGTCCTTCGGGACCGCCCGCCGCGATAGTCCTCCACTCACGGCATAATTGATTTGCCACCGGCGGCGGCCGCACGTATACTTCGTTAGTTGGCGAAGTATAGGAGTCCGTCCATGAGACAGTTCATGACCGTTGCCAAGGCGCTGGCCGACGACAACCGCGTGCGCGTCCTGATGTTCCTGCGACGCGGCGAAATGTGCCTCTGCCAGATCATCGAAATGCTGCATCTGGCCCCCTCCACCGTCAGCAAGCACATGTCCGTCCTCAGCGCCGCAGCGCTGGTCGAGGCCCGAAAGGAAGGACGCTGGATGTACTACCGCCGCTCGGCCGACGCCACCCCACCAATCCGCGAGGCCCTGGCGTGGCTCGACGCCTCCTTGAACCAGGACCCCGCCGTGCGGCAGGACGCCAAAGACCTCAAGCTCGTCCGCAAGAGGCCGCTCCAGGAACTGTGCTGTCATTACAAGAACACCGCTTAAGGCGCAATCCATGCCCGACAAGCTGAAGATCCTGTTCCTGTGCACCGGAAATTCCTGCCGAAGCCAGATGGCCGAGGGCTGGGCCAGGCATCTGCGCGGCGAGACCATCGAGCCCTTCTCGGCCGGGATTGAGAGCCATGGACTGAACGCGCGGACGGTAGCGGTGATGGCCGAGGCGGGAGTCGACATCTCGCACCACCGCTCCAAGACCCTCGCCGAGGTGATGGACGTGCCCTTCGACTACGTCGTCACCGTCTGCGCCAACGCCCACGAGACCTGCCCGGTCTTCCCCGGCCAGACCCGGATCGTGCACGTGGCCTTCGACGACCCGCCCAAGTTGGCCAGGCAGGCCGGGACAGAGGAAGAGGCGATCAATTGTTACCGGCGAGTTCGCGACGAAATCCGCGACTTCGTCGAGACGCTGCCACAATCACTGGCGAAGCGAGGCTGATGCGGTATGGCAACCGAAGCGTGCATCATCAAGAAGGCCAAAGGTCTGGGCATATTCGAGCGGTATCTGACGCTGTGGGTGCTGCTGTGCATCGCCGGCGGGATCATCCTGGGCAAGCAGGCGCCGGGCTTTGCCAAGTCCCTGGATGCCATGGCGATCTATGTTGAAGGCGCGCCCGTGGTGAGTATCCCCATTGCCATCGCCCTGTTCTTCATGATGTACCCGATCATGGTGAAGATCGACTTCGCCGAGGTCATCAAGGCCGGAAAGAGCGTCAAACCCGTCGGCCTGACGCTGTTCGTCAACTGGGCGATCAAGCCTTTCACCATGTACGCCATCGCCTTGTTCTTCCTGGGCACGCTCTTCCATGGTTTCATCGGGCCCGATGCCGTCGACTACGTCAAGATGCCCCTGGGCCTGAACCTCCCCCTCGGCGCCGTTCACGGGGCCGGAACGGTCGTCCTGCACGAGGGCGTTAAGATGCTCCAGGTGCCCCTGTGGCGAAGCTATCTGGCCGGATGCATCCTGCTGGGGATCGCCCCCTGCACCGCGATGGTGCTGGTCTGGGGATATCTGGCCAAGGGCAATGACGGCCACACGCTGGTGATGGTCGCCATCAACTCGTTGACCATGCTGCTTTTTTACGGTCCGCTCGGCGGGTTCTTGCTGGGCGTCGGCTCGCTGCCGGTGCCGTGGCAGGCGCTGTTGCTGTCAATCGTGATCTACGTGGCGCTGCCATTGACGGCCGGCTATGCGTCACGCAAGTGGATCATCAAGGCCAAGGGCCGCGAGTGGTTTGAACAGAGGTTCCTGCACGTCCTGACGCCCATCACTATTGTGGCGTTGCTGGCGACACTGATTCTTCTATTCAGTTTCAAGGGCGAAACGATCCTCAGCGAACCGCTGACCATCCTGTGGATCGCCGTCCCGCTGTTCCTTCAGACGATGCTGATTTTCGGACTGGGCTACGGCTTGGCAAAGGTGTTGAAGCTCAGCTATCCCGACGCGGCCCCCTCGGCCATGATCGGCGCGTCGAATCATTTCGAGGTCGCCATCGCCACGGCGACGATCCTGTTTGGTCTGTCCAGCGGGGCGGCCCTGGCAACCGTCGTCGGCGTGCTGATCGAAGTGCCGGTGATGCTCATGCTCGTAAAGATATGCCTGCGAACGCAGGGCTGGTTTCATCCTGCCAAACGCCCAGCCGCCGAAGCGGTTGCTTGAGGACTACTGCCATGACAAACCCACAAGATACTCATGAACTGGTGAAGAAGGCTTACGGGAAAGTCACCACGGACCAGACGTCGTGCTGCTGCGACTCGTCGGGCGGCAAGGGCGAATCGTGCTGCAGCAAGGGTGCATACGTCGTGCCGGACCATCCGGTTCCCGAGTCGGAGCTGGGGCTATCGTGCGGCAATCCGCTGGCGTTCGGGCACATCGCTGCCGGCGACGTGGTGCTGGACCTCGGCAGCGGAGCGGGCAAGGATGTCTTCCTGGCCGCGCAGAAGGTCGGCGACGCCGGCCGCGCCATCGGCGTGGACATGACGCCCGAGATGCTGCAGCTCGCCCGGCGCAACGCGGTGAAGTTCTTCACGACGACGGGCCTGGCCAACGTCGAGTTCCGCCAGGGGCAGATCGAGAGCCTGCCGGTCGACGACGCGTCCGTCGACGTGGTGATCTCCAACTGCGTGATCAATCTCTCGCCCGACAAACCGCAGGTGTTCCGCGAGGTCTATCGCGTACTCAAGGCCGGCGGGCGAATGATCGTCAGCGACATCGTGCTCAACAAGCCCCTGAGCGAAGCCGCCCGCAACGACGCCGATCTCTACGCCGCCTGCATCGCCGGGGCCCTGCTGCGAAAAGATTACCTGGCCGCCATCGCGGCGGCGGGCTTTGAGGAAGTGCAGGTCCTGACCGACCACGCATACGCCGCCGCAACCGAGGCCGCCAGCATCACCGTGCTGGCAATCAAGTAGCGGCAGAAGGCCTCACTCAGGGTCGCCGATGAACACCTCGGCCGGCGGTTCGGCCTGCTCCCCCGCGCGCGGGCGGCGTGCCAGGCGCACGATGGCCGCTGCCGCCCCAACCGCGAACAGGATCGCTCCCAGCGCAAAGGCCAAGCCGGGCGAATCCATCTTCTCCAGCAGCGTCCAGACCAGCAGCGGACCCACCGCCGAACCCAGATCGGCGGCCGTGGCGTAGGCAGCGTAGGCTTTGGACCCGAACCGCCCCGCCTCGGCGCTGAGCACGACGTTCAGGGCCGTCGTGCAGATGAAGAACAGCACCACCAGCCCCAGCAGCAGCGCGATGGGCGGCCCGGCAGCGGCAGCGGCCAGAACGCCCGCCCCGGCGATGAAGAACATCACCGTCGCCGGGCGGTGCCCCATGCGGTCCTGAACAGCCCCCAGGGCCGGGGCGCCCAGGATATTGATGACATACTGGGCGGCCAGCATCGCTCCGGTCACCGTGGCCACGCCGATGACCAGCGACCCAACGGCAATCTGCTCGCTCATGCCCTTCTTGAGCACGTAACCCAGCGACGAGGTGATGATGCCTGAGGCCACGCAGCCGACCACAAACCCGCACGCCAGCAGCCACGGGGCGTTGTCGGCTCGCCCTTTGCCATCGCAGGCGTGAAACGCCGAGTGTCCGCCCATCCATCGCCGGGCGGCCGCCGCGGGCGCCACCGCCGCCAGCGACAGCACCCCCAGCACCACCATCGCCGGCGAGAAGCCCATCCAGTCGAACAGGATCGCCCCGCCGAGCAGACCGGCCGTCGAACCCAGGCGGCTGACGCCATCGTAGAAGCCCATAATCTTGCCCGAGCCGCCGACCGGGGCGGTGTCCATCGTCTTCATGATGCCCACCTGGCGGATGCACGACCAGCACAGGCCCCACAAGATTCGCGCCGCCAGCAGCACCGAAAACAGCGGCCATACGCCATAGCTGATCGTCAGCAGCCCCCCCAGCACCAGTGCCGCCGCCAGGACCGGCCCGGGCCCCAGCCGCCGCGTGAGGCTCTCGGCAAGGTGGTTGGTCAGCAGGCGTATCCAGCGATTGGCCGACAGCAGCACGCCGACCTGGAAAGGACGTAACCCCATCGAGTCGTAACACGTCGGCAGCACGGCGTACAGCGCCTGGTCGCCCAAGAGCGAAATCGCCGTGGCGACGGCCACCAGCACCACGGACCGATGCGGCCGGGCTTTTAGGCTACTGCTCATACGGTGGCACAGCCTTTCGAGGCTGTGTCTCTTCCACGACTGCGCTCTTCACAGGCTGGAAAGCCTATGGCACAAGGCTAGCTGGGCTGACCGAAGAGCTTTTCCTTCAGGTCGAGGTAGTACAGGTAGTCGTCGGGCTTGACGTTGGGCGGGCAGCGGTGGTCGCAGAACGGGATGTACCCGCCGCGGGCCACGTACGGAATGAGCGACTCGAGGTACTTCTTGATCGCGGCCTTGCCGTGGCCGAGCTGGATCTTGTCCACCCCGCCCATCAGGCGCAGGTCCTTGCCGTACTCGTCGAGCAGCTCGCCGGGGTGGCAGCAGCTCTGCACTTCGTACGGGAACATGCAGTTGATGCCGCCTTCCATGAACAGCTTGAGAATCGGCCGCACGTCGCCGTCGCAGTCGGTGTACCACAGGTCGATCCCGTGCTTCTTGAGCTTGACGTCGATGCGCTTGTAGCGCGGCATGACGACGCTGCGGAAGAAGTCCACCGAGACGATGGGCCCGTGATTGAAGCAGATGTCTTCCCAGCCGCTGGCGTAGTCGAAGTCGATGTGCCCGAGCACCTGGTCGAGCATGTTCTCGACAAGCTGGCAGCGCGTCTCGACCATGTCCTCGACCATCTCCGGATAGTCGTAGCAGGCGTACGCCAGGCCCTCGAAGGTCAGCATGTCGCGCACGCGGCCAATCATCGACCCGCATGAGATACCCAATGGATACGTGCGGTCTTTCGGGAAGGACTTCTTGAGGGCTTCGACGTCCATCTTGCGGACCGGGTCGTCCAAGCGAAACATCTCGGCCTTGACCTTCTTCCAGTCGTCAGCGGTCTTGATCGATGAACCGATGCAGTGCGGGATGGTGCTGTGGCCGTCCTTGGGCACCTCGCAGATCAGGCCGTTGCCGTCGCGGATGATGCGTTTGTCAGCCGTCTCCTCGAGCACCTGGTACTCGAAGCCTGGATGCAGGTCACAGTGCCCGCCGATGCAGCCGATGGGGTCGAAGCTGAAGAACTGGTTGGCCTGCCCTTCGTGGGTGATGCCGTTCTTGACGAACAGGTCCCACTCGGTGTAGTTCTCCTGCCAATAACCGAACTCCATGTTGAACGAGCGGTCGAAGGGCTTGTAGTGCATCTGCGCATTGAATCGCTCGCGGTCGGTCATCGAGCCCTTCCAACGCGGACGGATCGGTTTGATTTCGCTCATGGCTTTCTCCTGGTCATCTAGGTCGCCCTAAGGTACACGCTGAAAGCTGTAATTCAACCAATAATCCGACCCCTTGGCACGGCAGCAGGCATCTTGTTCTGGCGATCCATAGCAAAGAGATTTCACCGCAAAGGGCGCAGAGATCGCAAAGGCGGATGATGAAAAAGCACAATCAATTCGTCCACGTCAACCTCCCCCTTTGCGTCCTCTGCGCCCTTTGCGGTAAGAAGTATTTCCACAAGACGTCCACGGGCGGGCCCGCCCGGCACTTCAGTCGTGACATTGTTGGCACCGCCGGATTATCCTGTGCTTCCATGAAGTCATTCGTCTGCCAATGCGGAGCGACAACGACCGTCCCGAAAAACCAACAGGGCGACTATGTGCGCTGCAGCGGTTGCGGCCGCGCTGTGCCACTGAATGATTCGGCCGACCCGGTCGAGGCGCTCCGGCGGCGGCTTCGCAATGAGCGGTACGACGGCCACCTGAAATGGGCGGGGCTGATTCTGGGCGTTTTGATGCTGCTGACGGCCGTGCTGCCGCTGCGCAGCGGGCAGTGGAGCGAGGCGTTCATCTGGCAGATCCTTCGCGGGCCTGGGTGGATGGTGCTGCTGGTCGGCACGTGGGCAGCCGCCCTGGCGGCTGTGATTGCCTGCCGGCTGATGAAGCCGCTACCGCGGGCATGGACGTTGCTGGCGCTGGGCGTGATCCTGCTGGTGCTTCCGGTGGCGCCCCTGCTGGCGGGACTGGGCGGCAGTGCCACTTCCACCTGGTCCATCAGCGAGCCGACCGACGGACAGCCGCTGGCGCTGACCGAGGCCCTGGTGCCGTGGGCGATCTTCGTCGGCGGTCTGAGCATGCTGATCCTCATGCCTGTCGGGCACATCCGGCTTCACGTCAGCCCCGGGCCTTTCATGCGAGCGGTAGAGCTGGTCGCGGGTCTGGGGCTGCTGGCGGGTTTTGGATTCCTGGTGGTGCGGCTGGGCATGCTGTTGGCCGACTCGGGCGGCGCGGGCGCTGGGCAGATCCCCGGCACGAGCGTCTTGATCGACCGCCAGTCGGTGCTGACCGGCGCCATCGGCGTGATCGGTTTTGCGGCTCTGGGCGGCCTGGCGGGCGTGCTCGATGCCCTCTTCCTCCGCCGCCACGCGTCGTCGGGCATGACGATCCTGACGCCGATCTACTTCCTGCTGATCGTAGTCGCCGGCCTGCTGCTGATCCTGCCCTGGAAACTGGCCGGCACCGACGAAGCCCTCACCTGCACGCACGTCCTGCTGCTGGCCGTGATTCGCCCCCTGCTGGCGGTGTACGGTCTGGCCGCGGTGGCGGTGCTGACGCGATGGCGGCAATTGGAGAAATAACACTGCGATGGGGTGCCGTGGCGCGCAGGGCCGAAGGCCCGGAGAGCCACGATCCCCGAAGGCTGGACCTCACTGCCCCGTCGTGGCTGTCGGGCTGAAGCCCTCCCGCCACGGCACCCATTCATCCAACCATCCAATCATCCATTTATTCGACAACGAGTTGGTGTTCGCTGCGGCGGACTCTCTGGCGGCGGGCCCAGGACTGGTCGGTGCTTGGGAAGTCTTCGCGGTAGTGCACGCCGCGGGTTTCCGTGCGGCGCAGGGCGCACTCGCCGATGATGTACGAGGCCGTCAGCATGTTCTGGATTTCCCATCCGGCCGGATTGACGAACTCTTTGTCCAGCACGTAGCGGCCCCAGAAGGCGATGATCTCGAGCGTCTCGCTGAGGCGCTGCCCCTCGCGGCGGATGCCGACGTTGCGCCACATGAGCGACCGCAGCGAGTTGCGGATGTCCGTCAGGTCCAGCTCCGTGCGGTGCGATTCGTACCGCGGCCAGACGATGTCTTTGTAGATCAGGTTCTTGCCCGCCCCGGCCGCCTCGGCGGCGGCAAGTTCTCCGCTGAGCTTTCCGGCCACGAGCACCTCGATGAGGCTGTTCGAGGCCAGGCGATTGGCGCCGTGCAGTCCGGTGCTCGATGCCTCGCCGATAGCCAGCAGTCCGCCGATAGAGGTTCGCCCGCAGAGATCGGCCTGCACGCCGCCGATCATGTAGTGCGCTGCCGGATGCACGGGGATCAGCTCGGCGGCCGGGTCTATCCCAAAGCCCTGCACCTGCTGATCGATGGAGGGGAAGTCGTCGGCGAAGGTCTTGATGTGCCGCACGTCGAGAAACACATGCGAGGCGCCGATCCGGGCACAATGGTCAACGATGGCGCGTGAGACCACGTCGCGCGGGGCCAGATCGCCCATCGGGTGGTAGTCCTTCATGAAGCGCGTCCCGTCGCGGTCGACCAGCATCCCGCCTTCGCCGCGGACGGCTTCGGAGATCAGCGACCGCGAGCCGCCGGCGATATACAGCGTCGTCGGGTGGAACTGCATCATCTCGGCGTCGGCAATGACCGCCCCGGCGCGGAACGCCAGCGAGATCGAATCGGCCGTGGCCGTGGGCGGGTTGGACGTCTCGCGCCACAGCATGCCCGCCCCACCGGCGGCGAGGATGACATAGCCGGCGCGGATAATCTGCAGGCCGTACCGGGGGTGGTACGTCAGGGCCCCGACGCAGGTGGCGCCGCTGCCGCCGCAGGGCGGGTCGGTCAGCAGGTCGATAACAAAGCAGTTCTCGAAGATCTTGAGGTTTCCGCACTGCTGGGCCTTGGCGTGCAGCGTGCGGTATAGGGCCAGGCCGGTTGCGTCGCCGTTGGCGTGTACGATGCGGTTGGCGCTGTGGCCGCCCTCGCGTCGCAGCTCCAGCGTGTCGCCAGCCATGTCGAAGGGACAGCCCCACTCGCTCATCTGGGCGACCTGCGCGGGCGCGGCGTTGACCACCTGCTCCACCACGCCGGCGTCGCAGAGTCCGCAGCCGGTGGCGAGGGTGTCGTCAATATGGTGCTGCAGCGAATCGGCCGGATCGATCACCGCGGCCATTCCGCCCTGCGCGTGATACGTGTTGGAGGCCTCGATGTCGCCCTTGGTGGCCAGGATGACCTGGGCGGTCCGGGCGGCCTCGATGCCGGCCCGCAGACCGGCGCCTCCGGCCCCGACGATCAGCACGTCGGTGAAAATGTGCGGCAGTCGGCGCGACTCGAAGCTCAACAGGTACCGTCGGCGTAAATAAGCGTTGTCCATGCTCGTCAGCGCGCGGCCGCCGGGGCGGGGCGCTATTCCTCTCGCTCGCGAACTTCCCGGATCTTGCGTCGCAGATAATTTCGTTCGGTGGGCAGGCCGGCGTGGTCCCAGTCGGCGGTGATGCCCGAGGCCAGGGCGGCGTTGTGGCGTTTGAGACTTTCCAGGGCCTCGTAGTCGGGCGAGCCCTGCGGGGCACGGAGGAAGGCGTCGTGGCAGTCGACGCTGAACAGATAGCCGCCCTCGTTAGGCGTGCGCGAGATGCGCAGCTTCATGTGCGGGTACTGGCTGTTGCCCAGCCGCAGGGCGAAGGATCGCACCTGCTCCAGCGGCGCGTTGACGGGCACCGGCTCGACGACGCTCCGCGAGAGCCACGCCGACGGGTCGAAATGCTCCGGCGGGATCAGATCGTCCACGGCGGCCGGGGCGCTACCGTTATAGGCATGGGCAATGTAGATGCCCACCGCCTGGCGTATCACGTCCGGCGGCGGAAGCTGCGGCGCGGGCCGATAATCCTCGTTGTCGAAGCTGGAGGGCATAAAACTATTGAACCGCGGGCTTTTGGGAATACCCTTGCACAATTCCTGCGGTTATACTAAACAATGTTAGCTGGCGACGCCAGCTTTTCGCCCTAGATGCGGGAGAAGACCAGCCTATGGTTGACCGTCCGGTTGTCATGGTTGTCGAGGACGACGAGGAGATGAACCAGCTCCAGCGCGAGTTGCTGGGGTTGTACGGTCTCGACGCGGTCGCGGCCTACACGGGCATCCAGGCCCTGGAGGTCAGCGCCCGCTGCCCCACCGACGCCGTCCTGCTCGACGTGATGCTCCCGGAGATGGATGGTTTCGAAACCTGCAAACGCCTGCGCCTGCGACAAGGCGTCAATCTGCCCATCGTCATGGTGACCGCCCTGGACAGCGAAGACTGCCGCCGCCAGGGCCTCGAAGCCGGCGCCGACGCCTACTTCGCAAAACCTTTCGACCCCGACGAAGTCGTGCAAAAACTTCGTGATCTCATTGACCGCAAAGACAAATAGTAGCCAGTAGCCGGTAGCCTGTAGCCAGTAAAGAATCCATGCCCGGGGCTTCCCGTTGGTCTTTTCCGGCTACTGGCTACCGGCTACCGATTACCATTCTTCATGCCGGCGTTGTCGGCCTCAAGGAACTGGCCGGCCGTTCGAGGGGAATAGTCACGGTAAAGGTGCTGCCATGGGGGCCGGTGGTCACGTGCACGTCGCCGCTGTGGAGCTCGACGAAATATTTCACGATCGTCAGACCCAGGCCCATCCCGCGCTTCTGATAGCCCGACTGTCCTGACGAGTGCTTCATCACGTCGCCGGTGCTGAAGAAGCTGTCGAAGATGTGCGGCAGGTCGGCTTCGGCGATGCCCGGGCCCTGGTCGGAGACCTTGATGGAGAGGTAGCCTCCCAGTTGCAGTCCGGCCGACACGCCCACCGCCCCGCCGTCGGGGGTGAACTTGATGGCGTTCATCACGAGATTTTCCAGCACGTCGTGCAGCTTGTCGCGGTCGGCCTGGACCACCGAGACGTCGTCGCCGACGGCGATCTCCAACTTCTGCCGGCGCTGCTCGATGAAGGGCTGGCTTTCCGCGCGGGCCTGCTCGATCAGGTCCCGCACGTCCACGTCGCTGTAGTGCACGCCCTCGGTGTAGCGCTGGCCGGGCATGATCTTGAAGATCGAGCGGATCGTCTCGTTGAGCCGCCGCGCCCGGTTGCCGATGGCGTGCAGGCCCTCCTTGATGCGCTGCGTGTCGTTGCTGTCCTGCAGCAGGCGGTCCAGCCCGATCATGTAGCTCACCGGCGTTCGCAGCTCGTGGCCGGCGATGCGGATGAAGTTGGTCTTCATCTCGTTGGCCTCGCGCAGGGCCTGGTGCGACTCCTGCACGTGCTGCACCATCCGGTTGAAATCGTCCACCAGGTCGTTGATCTCGTCGAGCCCCAGCAGGCGCCGCCCGCCGGTCTCCGACGCCACGCGGTACGTCAGGTCGCCCTCGGCCACGCGGCGCGTGGCGGCCTCGAGGTGGCGGATGCGCCGCACGATGCTGCGGTCGGCCAGCAGATACCCCACCAGGAACAGGCCCACGATGACCAGCGTTCCCAGCGCCGCCACGGCGACAGTCAGGCGGCTCATCCCGCCCAGGGCCTGCGAGAGCGGCACCTGCATCACCAGGATCCAGCGCGGCATGATGGCCGGGTCTCGCCCCACGCTGATCAGCGGCTCGACCGGGTAGTACGCCTGCAGCAGTCCGCCATCGGCGACGCGCCAGGCGCTGGTCTCGGCGCCGGAGAGCTCCGCATCCCACTGCAAGGCCTGCGGGGATGGGCGAGCGCCGGGCGCCGCGGCCGTGATGATGCCCCGGGAACCCTCGTTGCGGACCAGCAGCAGCACCCCCTCCGACGGGTCGAGATGCCCTATCTGGTTCAGCCAGCGGTTGACGTCGATGACGATTCGCGCCACGCCCACTACATTCTGTCCCGAGCGGATCGGCGTCGCAGCCGTGATGCCCCCGATCCGCGCCAGCACATCCGGCTCGGCGTCGGACAGGTATATCTGCCCCTTGCCGGCGTTGAAGGCCTCCTGCCACCAGATTTCGTCGCCCTGGTAGAAGTCGGTGGTCTTTCCGGTGGCGGCAACCAACTGGCCGAAGCGGTCCGTCAGAATGATTTCCACCACGCTGGGATCGGCCTCGATGAGATCCCGCGCGTCCTTGACGGCCGGGTTCGACAGGACCTTTTGCATCGTCGGGTTGTCGGAGGGCAGGCGCGGCCATCGGCTGTCGAGCTGCGACAGCTCCTGGGGACGGCGTTTGGAACTGCGGTTGAGGGTGTCAATGATCGTGGAATTGTGCTCGAAAATGGCCGTGAGCAACTCGATATTCTTGCGAAGCGACAGCCGCAATTCGCCCGCCGTCACGCCCGCCGATCCCTGCATCGACCGACCCAGGACCTGCGTCTGCAGCCGCGAGCCTCCGATGATGATCGTCAACAGCGACACCACTAGCGGCACCAGCACCACGGCCGCCAACAGAGCGATCATCTTGGATCGGATTCCGAATCTCATCGAATACCAGGCGCCTTACAGGTACGCCGACCGCTCGCGCCCAATACCAAACCGGCTGCGGGCACGCTCTTGCACGGCCGGCGCGATACGATTACGCTTACTGACCATATATACTACGTTAACGTCACTAAAGGAATCGACCATGAGGAAGGAATCACTGGAGTTTCTTAAGCAGCTTTTGACGACGCCCTCGCCCAGCGGTTTCGAGTCGGCCATCCAGAAGGTCTGGTGCGCCTACGCCCGCCAGTTCGCCGACGACGTGGTGACCGACAGCTACGGAAACGCCGTGGCCGTGCTGAACGGCGACGGCGACCCCAAGATCATGCTCGACGGGCACATCGACGAGCTGGGCCTGATGATCAAGCACATCGACGACAAGGGCTTCATCTACTTCCAGCGCATCGGCGGTTTCGACACCGGCCTGCTGCGCAGCAAGCGCGTGAGCATCCACACCGACAAGGGCATCGTGCGCGGCGTCATCGGCGCCACGGCCATCCATCTGCAGGAACGCGACAAGGAACCCAAGGTTCCCAAGATGCACGAGTGCTTCATCGACATCGGCGCCAAGGACGGTAAGGCCGCCAAGGCCCGCGTGTCCGTGGGCGACCCGATCACCTTCGTCGACGACTTCGAACTGATGAATAAGGATCTGGCCGTCGCCCGCGCCTTCGACAACCGCGTGGGCTGCTGGGCGGCCATTGAAGCCCTTCGCATCGCCAGCACAAGCAAGGGCAGCCTCAAGTGCGCCCTGTACGCCGCCAGCAGCGTGCAGGAAGAAGTCGGCTGCTTCGGCGCGCCGATGTCGGCCTTCAACATTAATCCCGATGCGGCCATCGCCATCGACGTCACGCACGCCACGGACACGCCGGGCATCGACGTCAAGCAGCACGGCGAGGTGAAGCTCGGCGGCGGGCCGACCGTGAGCATCGGGCGCGAGAATCATCCGGTGCTGGTGTCGCGGTTGCGGAAGGTCGCCAAGACGAGGAAGATCGACCTGCAAATCGAGACTTTCTCGACCACCGGCGGGACGGACGCCCTGGCGATCTTCAACAAACAAGGCGGCGTTCCCTCAGCCATCATGGGCATCCCCAACCGTTACATGCACACGACAGTCGAACTGATCCACCTGCCCGACCTGGTCGACACGGCTAATCTGCTGGCCGCCTTCGCCTTGGACATCAAGTCCGGCGAGCGGTTCAAGGTGCAGATCTAGCGGATTGCAGGATCAGGGAATTACCGCAGAGGCAGAGGATTTTGCATACCTTAAGCGGGGCTGCATTGCCCCGTAGGGGCAACGCGTTTTTAGCCCAGGGCGCAGGGCTGAAGGCTGCGACAGCAGGCTTCAGGACCAGCCCTGGGTCGCGGTTCCCCCTCGCATCGAGCCCCGGCGGGGCGGACGTAATTGTCTGCCATCCTCACGGCCGCCCCTCTGG
>JAJFVE010000136.1 GCA_021371965.1 Planctomycetaceae bacterium | reverse complement strand
TGGTTGCGTCGGGCCGCCGGGCGTACGTTGGAGGAACTCATTGGTGTGATCGGCCAAGCTCTCAGGGCCGTGAGCGCGGAGGAGTGCCAAGGCTACTTCCGTAGCTGCGGATACGCTACAGATGATCGCTAGATGCTCTAGCCCGAAAACTGCATGAACCGCAGAGACCGCAGAGTACGCAGAGAAGCAAATGGCTTAAAACAAGACCATCTAACGTCGCCGTCGGCGCTTAATCCGAAAAAACAGACTGTCCATGCGGCCCGCTTCGCTAGTTTTCTGTAAGTCTTTTCGTTCAAAACACCCTCTGCGGCCTCTGCGATCTCCGCGGTGAAATATCCGGGCTAGAGCCCATGCGTCCCTTGCGGGACGACAAAACAAACCGTTCCGGTGTTTCCCGCGGGACTTAAAAAAGAAGCTGCCGGCCATACGGCGGGCAGCTTCTTTTTTTGAGGCAATCGGTTCTGCAATGCTATTCCATTCCCGGCGGAGGCGTCACTCGCTCGCCCGCCCCACCCTCAACGCCAGGTCGTGTAGCCGCTTCGGCCTGGGCGCGAGCCACCGACACGATCTCCTTGATCACGGCGCGGGGCACATACAGCGAACTGTGGACGTTGACGCCCTTGATGGCCGAAGCAAACGCGATCGGCGTGGCCACCACCAGCTGCACCTTCTTCTGCGTGTTTTCAGGTTCCGTGATCTTCTCGATGCTCTGGATCAGCTTGGAACCATTGGGAACGTGTACCAGCATGGCCATGAACGGGTTGGCGGGCATGTACTTGAGCGACTCGGCGTCGGCGGGACTCTTGCCGATGGTTCCGTTGGCGGCCTTGGCGGTCTGGATCGCCTGCGTGAGCATTTCGGTTCCGCCGCCGAGGCTGGCGACGACGAGGTTCTTATCCGGCGCCGCCAAGAGAATGCGGATCTGCTTTTCGCCGAGAATAGCCTGTGACTGAGCCTGCTCTTTGGCGGTGTCATCGGGGTCGGACTTGGGCGGCACGATCTCGATCACGTCGACGGACAGGTCGCCGACTTTCATCGCGTCCTTCTGGTGGATGATCTTGGGCTTCTGATCGGCGGGCTTGTCGCCGCTCATGGCGTTGATCTGCGCTTCCATCAGGGAGGCGTACTCGATCAGTGCGGCCTTGAGGACCGCCGAGTCGTCGCACACGATCGCGGCGCCGATGCCGAGGGCGGCCTTGCCCGCCGGCGGCGCCTGGCCGGCCACGACCTGCACTTCCTTCATCTGGCGCTGCATGACCATGGTGTTGGCCTTGACCTTGGCCTTATATTCGGGTCCGAGCTTGGCGATGGCCGGATTGTTCAGCATCACCTCGTTGACGTCGTTGGCGATTTTTTCCGTCTCGGGCGTGAAGGCGCCGCCCTTGACGCCAAAGGCCCCGGCGTACGAGAGATTCGGCAGGCGGTTGAGCAGGGCCGGAACGTCCGCGGCGGCCTGATAAACCGTCAGCATCTTGGTGAAGCGGCTGTCGGGCGACATCGCCACCAGCGCCTCGCCGAGCATTCCGGTGGGCTCCACCCGCAGCGAGAGCGTCAGCGAGTCGGCGCTGGAGAGCATCTCGCGATAGAGCGGCATGATCGAGAGGATTCCCTGCATGGAGGCGGCCGCCTCGGGCGGCATGGGCGAGCCTTCGCCCATCATCGCCCGCATCTGGTCTTCCTGCATCTTGATCATCTGGTTGACCTGCGGCGAGGCGATCTTCATGTTCATGTGAATCGCCATCGCCGAGGCCTGAATGAACTTGCCCTGGTCGGCGGGCATCTCGTCCAGCACCATCTTCTTGGCGCTCAGCGCCGCGGCGAGCACCTTCTCGCTGGGGCTGATGGCGATGTATCCGCCGGCCTGCGTCGCCAGAACCGAACCCATCCGCAGCTCGACGCGGGTGTACTTGCCCGCGGCCGTCCGCTCGTAGCCTGGGAACACCTGCGCCACGTCCTGTCCGGGGATGAACATCACCCAGGGCACGCCGGGCTTTTCGGCGGGGGCGGCGCCTTCGGCCGCCGGAGCGGGCGGCTTGAGACCCATCATCTCAGAGAGATCGACGCCGAACTCGGTCGGGTCGAGCATGATGGCTGCAAATCCACCGTTGGGGTTGAATCCCGGGCCCAACTGCGCCATACCCTGCACCAGGGCGACCATGCGTCCGGGCTGCTTGGGGCCCAGTTCGATTCCCCACTCGCCGGCCAGATCGTCGGCGGACTGGAGCAGGTTGCCGACGTGGTTGATCACGATGAATCCCATCGCCCCTGCGGGAACGTGACCGAGAACCGGTTCGGCCTTGGGTTTGGGCGCAGGCGCCGGGGCAGGGGCATCCTGGGCATAGCCTGCCACGGCGGTGAGCAGGACGGCCAGAACCAGAACGCACGGCACTTTTTTCGCAGTCGACATCTTTGGCTCCTTTGTCGCGATTTCCCAAGGTTTTGGGTATGTGAAGACGGAATCTCAAATATCATATACACGCCACATGCGGCTGCAAAAGAAAAACCCGACGGCCATCCCGCTCACGCCGGGTGCCATAATGGCCGGTGCCTGGGGCGGGTGCCGTGGCGCGCAGGGCCGCAGGCCCGGAGAGCCACGAAGTGAGCAACATTTCACTGCATGTTTAAAATCGGGGATCGTGGCTCTCCGGCCCTTCGGGCCTGCGCGCCACGGCACCGGCTCTCCGCGGCGATTGAAATGATTCCTTGCGCGCTTTATCATGCTGCTCATGGCGACTTTCGCGCGTGGCAACTCCACCCCATCCGGAACTGCTGTCGGCAGGCGGCCCAGCATCGCGGCGACGGGGGCGGTCGTGGTCTCGCGCCGGCGCATCGCCCGGCGCGTGGGCGAACTGGCAGCGGCCATCGACGCGCGCTTCGGCGGTCAGGAATTGACGCTGGTGGTGGTGCTGACGGGGGCACTGGTGCTGGCGGCGGACCTGATCCGCCGCCTCAAGACGCCCGTGCATGTGATGACGATCGAGGCCTCGTCGTATCCGGGGCCCGCGACGCGGCCGATCGGGCGGGTCGTCTGCTCGGCGGTCCCGGGGGGATTGACCGACAGAAACGTGCTGGTGCTGGACGATATTCTCGATAGCGGCGCGACGCTCAAGGCTGTTGTCGCCCGACTGCGGCGGCGCCGGCCGCTGTCGCTGGCGTCGTGCGTGCTGCTTCGCAAGCGACGCCACGACGGTCGGTGCGTCTTTGCCGCGGATATGATTGGATTTGACGTGCCCGATCGGTTTGTCGTCGGATACGGGCTCGATTACGACAACCGGTTCCGCAACCTGCCGGACATCCGCGTGCTTGAGATTTCCAACAACAAGGACCGACCATGACCGGTTCGGCACAACCTACCGAACTCGAAGCGGTCGCCCAGCCGATCATTCCGGCTGGCGTCCTGCAGGACGGCGAGTTGATCCTGCTGGCGATCAAGCCCAGCGGGTGGTACATCCTGCTGACATCGTGGCCGATGCTGCTGGTGGCGGCGTTGGCGCTGG
Source organism: Planctomycetaceae bacterium (assembly GCA_021371965.1). The sequence goes on along the minus strand of JAJFVE010000136.1, from coordinate 21,151 downwards.
TGATATCGAGCATCGTCGACGGGTTCGTGGGCAGGAACTGGGGCGCCCAGGTGCTGTTTCCGGCGTGCGTGGTGCTGGCGGGCGTCTTTCTGACGGTGGCGTGCATCGGGTGGCTCGGGCGCATGTACGTGCTGACCAACCGCCGCATGCTGCGGATTTACTCGATGCGCAAGCTCGATGTCGTCGGATGGGAACTGCGCCGCGTCAGCCAGGTTCAGTTGACGGCCTCGCGGGCGGAGAAGCTGCTGGGGATCGCCTCGCTGACGCTGGTGCTCAGCGACGCCGACGATAAGCAACCGGCCTGGGCCCACATCGCCCGCCCGCTCGAGGTACACAAGCTCGTGCTCGAAGCCGTCTATCACGCTAAAGGCATGTGATAACCCTCCGGCTGCAAATTGCCCATTTAGTTAGCCAGGACATTTCACCGCGGAGATCGCGGATGTCGCAGAAGTCTTTTGAATGAAAAGACTTACAGACATTACGGAGGTGGGCCGATGGACAGACTATTTGGGTCTACGTATACCACAATTAAGGAGCAGGCACGCGAAACCGCTGTGAAAAGTACAACAAAGTGCAAGGAAAGTACAATTGTGGTGTAGCCCGTACCGCTTTCGCCGCCGGCCGGTGCCCGCACCCATACATGCTATTTGCCCACACAGAATCGCGAGAAGATGGCGCCCAGCACGTCTTCGGTCACCACCTGTCCGCTGACGGCGCCCACTGCGCCCAGCGCCTCGCGAAGCTCGACGGCCGCCAGCTCCGCCACGTCCGCCACCTCGGCGGCAACTGACAGCAGCGCCTCCGCCGCCCGGGCGGCCGCCGCCGCTGACTCCAGGCTCCGCCGCTGGCGCTGGTGCAGCCCCAGCGCCTGCCCGCTGCGCGCAACCGACAGGTGCAGCACCTCGCCCAGACGCGCCTTGAGCTGCTCCACCCCCGCCCCCGTCAGGGCGCACGTCTCGACCGCCGGGTGCCATGGAGGCCGTTGTTCAGCCGCCATGTCCCTGACATCGTTGGCAAGGTCTGCCTTATTGATGACCGTCAGCATCGCACAGCGCGCGTTGGCGGCGCGAATGGTTTCAACAATTTCCGCGTCGCGGGCGGGATCGGCAACCGAGGCGTCCACCACCAGCACCACCACATCGGCGGCCGCCACCGCGCGGCGGGCGGCGTTGTCTGCCGCCAGGGCGATCGCGTCTGCGGCGCCGGTCAGTCCGGCGGCATCCTGGATCATCACCGGCCAGCCGCCCAGCGTCATCGACGCGCTGAGCACGTCTCGCGTGGTCCCGGCGGTCGCTGACACGATGGCTCGCGAGGTTCCCGTCAGGGCATTGAGCAGGGAGCTCTTGCCTGCGTTGGGCGCCCCGGCCAGCACCACGCGCGGGCACTGCGCGCTCTCGCTGACGCCGGCCGCCCCCGACAGTACGCGGTCGACCTTCGCCGCCAGATCGCCCAACCGCCTCGCCAATCGTCCGGGGCTCTCCAGGTCCAGACCCTCCTCCGCCAGGTCGATCGACGCCTCCACCGTCGCCAGCGACTCGACCAGCTCCGCCGAAAGCTCTCTGCACAGTTCATAGATCCGCCCGCCGATGGCCGCGGCCGCCGACCGCACCTGCGCCTCGTCGGCGGCGTTGATGATATCCGCCACGCCCTGGGCGGCCGAAAGGTCGATGCGCCCGGAGAAGAAGGCTCGAGCGGTGAACTCGCCCGCCTCGGCCAAGCGGGCGCCCGCGGCGATCAGGTCCGCCTCGAGCGCCGCGGCGCACGCGGGGGCGCCGGGGATGTGCAGCTCGGCGACGTCCTGTCGCGTGTAGCTTCGCGGAGCGCGGAACACGTACAGGCGCGCGGGCAGTTCGATCGCGCCGCCGCCGATGCGGACGATTCCCTCGCTGCTGGTGAACCCGCTCATCGCCTGCGGTGACGCGTCATCAAACCCTGTGAACACCCGCCCCGCCAGCAGCAGCGCCGCCGGTCCGCTGAGGCGCACGATCGCCCGCGGTCCGCTGCCGGCCGCGGATGAAATCGCCACAATCGTGTCGTCGGTGGTATGCATGCTCTCAGCTCTCAGCTACAATCCGGTTCCCAGTTCCCAGTTCCCGCTTCCCGGTTCCCGGTTCCCAGTTTTTGCGAAATCGCTTGAACTCCGCGCCTCCGCGCGTGATACTCCTGCGGTTCCGCTTTATACGATAGCGAATGAGGGCTCTTTGACAATGGCGCAAACGCTTGCAGGACTGCTTCGACTTCAGGCCGTGGAACGGGACTTGGCTCATGTCAGAAGCAGACTGCGAATGCAGCACAGCGCCGTGTCCATCCAGCAACGCAAGATCGATCAGGCCCAGCAGGCCTTTGACCTCCAGGCCCAGCAGCACACCAACCGTCTCAAACGCGCCGACCAGCTCGACCTCGACCTCAAGACCAAGGAAGAGCACGTCGCCAAGCTCCGCGCCAACCTCAACACCGCCAAAACCAACAAAGAATACGCGGCTGTCCTGACCGAGATCAACACCTTCAAGGCCGACAACGCCAAGCTCGAAGAGGAAGCCCTCGCCGTCATGGGCCAGATGGAGGCCAGCAAGGCCGAAGTCGCAAAGGCCAAAGAAGCCCTCGCCGCCGCACAGGCCAGGCTGGACCAGATCCGCCAGGCCAGCGCCGAGGAGATCGAACGCCTCTCGGCCTTGGAGAGCGAACTGCTGACCAAGCGGGACACGCTGGCCGGCGAGGTCGAACCCGAGGCCCTTCACCTCTTCGACCGCGTCGTCGGCAAGTACGAAGGCGAGGCGATGGCCGTCATCGAAATCCACGGAAAGAAACCGCCGCACACCTATGTCTGCGGCGGTTGCTTTATGGGCCTGCGCGCCGAGCACGTCAACGCCCTGCGCGTCCGCGACCAGATCCGCACCTGCGACAACTGCGGCCGCATCCTCTATCTCCAGGAACAGGCCGAAAAGGCCGCCAAGGGCTAAGGCAGCTTCCATGGCCCCCGACGCCTCAGCCGCCGCTGCCGCACCACAGCACCCCGACGTGATCGCCTGCATCGACGGCGGCGCCCGAGGAAACCCCGGCCCCGCAGCCGCCGGCGTGGTCATCAAAGACGCCGCCACCCGCAAAGTGCTCTACAAAGCAGGAATTTTCATCGGCCACGCCACCAACAACATCGCCGAATATCAGGGCCTGCTCAACGCATTCAAGACCGCCGCAAAGCTCGGCGCGCAAAAGGTCCTGGTGCTGAGCGACTCGGAGTTGATGGTCCGCCAGATGACCGGCCGCTACCGGGTAAAAAACGCCGGCCTGCGCCCCCTGTTTGAACAGGCCGGCGAACTGGCCGAACAATTCAAACACGTAGAATACCGCCACGTCCGCCGAGAGCAGAACACCGAAGCCGACGACCTTGTCAACCGCGCGTTAGACATCAAAAAGAACGTCGGCGATGCGGTTTAATTAGCCGCTGAGGACGCTGCGGAAGATGGGGACAGGGAGAAACCTCGATGCGCCACGTTCCCCGGGCTTCGCGGCGATAAATCGCACGCTCCACCCGGGGCTACTATCAATCGCCCCTGCCGGGGCGAGGACATGGCGGCTGAACAACGGCCGCCATGGCACCCCGGAGTTCCCTCAATTCCTTCTCTCTTCTCCGCGTCCTTTACGATCTCTGCGGTGAATCTCCTGCCGCAAGACGCGCGGGGCAAGCCCCGCCGCTAACGACCGTCCATTTCTCCAATCATCCATTCATCCACCCGTCCGCGTTTTTCCTTCTCCGTGCTCTCTGTGCCTCTGTGGTAGGTTGTCCGCTTTTCGGTTACGATGTGCCCCATGGCGATGTTCTCGCAACAATTCATTGACCAGGTTGCCCAGGCCACGGACATCGTGGACCTGATCGGGCAGTATGTGGCCCTGGCCAAGAAGGGCAAGGAATTTGTCGGGCTCTGTCCGTTCCACCAGGACAAGCATCCGTCGATGAACGTCTCGCCGGCCAAGCAGATCTTCAAGTGCTTCGCCTGCGGGGCCGGCGGACAGGCGTTCAACTTCATGATGATGCTGGAGAACATGACCTTCCCCGATGCCGTGCGCATGTTGGCCGAGCGGGCCAACATCCCCCTGCCCGTGCAGACGCCCGGCCAGCCTGCCCCCCAGGACGGCCTGGGCAAGAGCGACCTGGTGCGCGTCATGGGTGTGGCGCAGGAGTTCTTCCGCAAGTCGCTGCACACGGCCGCGGGCGAGTCGGCATTGGCGTACGCCCGCAAGCGCGGGCTAAGCGACGAATCGCTCGAGCGGTTCGGGATCGGCTTTGCCCCAGATGCTTGGGACGCGCTAATCAAGTTCACGCGCAACCAGCGCGTCAGCGAGGCGCAGCTTGTGGCCGCCGGGCTCGTCGCCCGGCGCGAGAGCGGCGGCTGCTACGACCGCTTCCGCAATCGCCTGACGTTTCCGATCTATGACGCGACCAATCAGATCATCGCCTTCGGCGGACGTGCCTTGGGGGCGGACGAACAGGCCAAATACCTCAACAGCCCCGAGACGATCCTGTTCGACAAGTCGTCCAACCTGTACGCCCTGAACTGGGCGCGCCCGGTGATCGTTTCGAGCAAGCAGGCGGTGGTAGTCGAGGGCTATCTCGACGCGATCATGCCCCACCAATGCGGAGCGGCCAATGTGGTGGCCACGCTGGGCACGTCGCTGACGGAGCGACACGTGCGGGTGCTCTCGCGATACGCCAGCGAGGTCGTGCTGGTGTTCGACGCCGACGTGGCGGGGGCGGCCGCGGCTGAGCGGGCACTGGAAATCTTCCTCTCCCAGCAGGTTCATGTGCGCGTGGCGACGATCCCGGCCGGCAAGGACCCGTGCGACTACTGCCTGGCCGAGGGCGGCGAGGCGTTCAAGACGCTGCTGGCCAACGCGCCCGACGCGCTGGAATACGTCTGGCAGAAGCGTCAAGCCGAGCTCGAGACGGCCGGAGGCAACCTGGCCGACCGGCGGCGGCTGGTGGAGAACTTTCTGGGCCTGGTGGCGCAGTCGCAGGCGTACGGGGCCATCGACACGGTGCGGCAGAGCCAGCTCGCCCAGCACATCGGGCACCTGCTGAACATTCCACCGGCCGAGCTGCAGCAGGAGATGCGCCGCCTGTCGCGGCAGGTGCGCCCCACCGCCCGCTCGGGCGCCGCGCCGCCCACGACGGGCTCGGCGATCGAGGGCACGCTTCGCCCGCAGCGGCACGTGCTGGAGGTGCTGTTGAACAAGCCCGATCTGTTCGACACGGCGGCCGAGCGCATCAGCCCGCGCGACTTCACCGACGCGTCATTCGCGCGGATCGCGCAGTGCCTGTGGCAGGCAGCGGCCGAGGGCGTGACCGCGCCCGAGCAGATCACCTGCCGGGCAGAGATCGCCGACCTGGGCAACCTGTTAGCCGACCTGATCGCCACCGGCGAGCACCGCGGGAACTTTGAAGACACACTGCGCGGCGCGCTGGACTTCATCAGCTATCAGCGCGGCCGCCAGGAATCGCAGCAAGGCACGGCCGCGTCGGAAGAAGAACGACTTCGTGCGGCGACCGAGAGACCCAAGGCGGATGTGAGACGAAGGCCACGCATCACGTAAAAAGTTGTGAGTTGTGAGTGGTGAGCGGTGAGTAAGAAACAAGAAGCATCCTGCGGTGGAATCTCACAACTCACCACTGAGTTGTGGGTGGTGAGTTGTAAGTCCTCGCCCCGTACGGGGCGATGGGGATATAGCCGGGGGCACTGCCCGCCCGCTTCGGGGCGGGAACCTTATTACGCTTCATCCGGGCTGCGTGGCGGGAAGAACCCGCCGCTTGCCCCCGGCTATATCCCCAGCGGTCCTTCGGACCGCGTCTTGACCACTCACCACTCACAACTGCTTCTGGAGCTTCTCACTCACCACTCACCACACACAACTCACAACTTCTGAAGCATTTGTTTCAGCGCCTGATAATCCGTCTTGCCCGTCCCGAGCACGGGGATCTCCTCGACGCGGATCACGCGGTGGATATTGTGCAGCGGCGAAAGGCCGATGCGGCGAATCTGGGCGTTGGCCTTTTCGCGATCGACGTCGAGGGCCGAGACAAGCACCAACTCCGGACGCTCGTGAGCTTCCTGGGCAACGACGGCCAGCTTCGGTGCGCCGTCATGGTCCGGTCCGGCCAGGGGCTCGAGTGCGGCCTCGATGGCCGGCAGCGACACCATCTCGCCTCCGAACTTGACGAACCGCCTCAGCCGCCCGTGGAAGGTCAGCACGCCGCCGGCGTCCTCGCTGACCAGGTCGCCCGTGCGATACCAGCTCTTGCCGTCGTGCTCGACAAACGGCGAGGGTCCGTCGTAGGCGAGGTATCCGCCAAAGACACTGGGGCCCCGCGCCAGCAGCATGCCCTTTTCGCCGCGGGGGGCAGGGCGGCCGGTGTCGACGTCGACGATGGCGTACTCGAGCGATTCCATCACCTTGCCGATGGTGCCGGCCTGGGGGCTCTTGGGATCGTTGAGCGAGATGATCGGCGAGCATTCGGTGACGCCGTAGCCTTCGAGGATCATCGTCCGCGGGCAGGTGCGGGCGATGGCATCGTAGACTCGCGGCGGGCATTTTTCGGCGCCGGTGACAGCCATCCGCAGCGAGTCGAGCTGCCCGGCGCGGGCGGCCCGCACGATCCCGCCCAGGAACGTCGGCGTGCCCATGAGGATCGTAGTGCGGTACGTTTCGATGATCAAGGCGAGGATCCCCGCCTCGTTGGGGTTGGGATGATACACCACCGGCATGCCCGCCAGCAGCGGCGCGCACAGCGCCGCGGTGAGTCCGAAGGAATGGAACGGCGGCAGGATGCCCACCATGCGATCGCCCTGATGCAGGTCCACCATGCCCAGCACGTCGCGGAGGTTCGTCAGGATGTTGGTGTGCGTCAGCGGCACAGCCTTAGGCAGAGCCTCACTGCCACTGGTGAACAGGACGGCCGCGGTCGCACTGACAGTCGCCTTGTCCAGGCTTCGCCAGCTCAGGCGCGACTTGAGCAGCGCGGCAATCTTTTGCCCTCGCGTGATCTTGCTGCGCAGGTCTTCCAGATACACGCACAGCGGCGCCAGGCTGCCCAGGTCCACGCCCTGCCCCGCCAGGCGCTGCACGAGGATGCGCGAGGTCAGCACGGCCGAAAGGCCGACGGCCTTGGCGGCGTGTTCGAGGTTGCGCCGCCCGATGGTCCAATTCAGCAGCACCGGCGTCTTGCCGGCAAAGGCCGTCGCCAGGTACGCCACGCTGGCGCCCACCGAGGCCGGGAGCATCACGCCGACATTCTCGCCGGGCAGGACCTTGATGTGCCTCTGCAGGGCCATGATGCCCAGGATCGCGTCGCGATACGTTCGTGCGCCGCTGGTCTGGTCGGCCATGCAGACGCGCCCCGTGCCACGACGGGCCTGCGTCAGAAACACCTGCGGGATCGTGTCGCCGGAGGCGAGCTTGACCGGCGCGCCGCGGGCGAACCAGCGGCGCGACGGTCCACGGATGGTCCGCTGCGACGCCGAAATGCCTTCGCCATACGCCGCCAGCATCACGTCGCCGACGGTCAGCAGCGAGTCGGTGTCGCCCTGGGGGTGGCCGAACTGCTGCTCGAGCCACACCAGCAGCTCCGTGCGCACCAGGGAGTCCAGGCCCAGGTCGCGGGCGAGGTGCTGCGAGTCGTCGATCTGCGCCAGGCCCGACAGCTCGAGCAGGTGCTCGGTGACGATCTGGCGCATCGCCGCGGGCACCGCTTCGAGCCGCCCGGCGTCGGCGTGCACCTGCGGCTCAGGCACGACGCGCGGGCCGCCACGCTCCCATATCGAGTACGGCACGTACGTGTTGCGCTGCGGGTCTGTGTTGTAGAACTTTTCGAGGTACTCGTTAATGACCGCGCGACCCTGGTCGCGCGGGAAATCGTCGGGCTCGATGGCTGTCAGGTCCACCCGCCGCCGCGGCGCGAAGAACACGCCGCTGGCCAGCAGCGCCAGCGCGCCCCGCTTGAGCGTGGTCGCCACGTCCGGAACGCGACCGGCGGCCCAACTGAACCCGCTGCCCCAGAGCCCCCTCTGGCGGATGAGCACTATCCGCGCGTCGGGTACTCGCGAGAGAACGTACTCCACCGCGCTGTTGCCGCGCACGTCTTCCATCGCCGTGCGGCAGAGCTGCCCGGCCGGGTAGAGCAGCGCGTTGCGTCCCCGGCGCAGCGACGCGACGATCCCGTCCAGAGCGGCCTCGACCTGCGGGGCGGCCTCGGGACCGTACTTGGAGACGTCCGGAATGCCCAGCACGTGCATGCGTCCTGCCAGCCAGCGCACCAGGAAGCGGTCCACCTGGTCGCGGTCGGCCAGGAACCGCGGGACGAACGTCTTGTGCAGGCTGGCGGCCATGATGACCGGATCCATCAAGGCGTTGTGATTGGGCAGGAAGAGGATCTTCTTGCGCCCGCGCGCGGCCACCGCGTCGAAGCCATGCAGGCGAATGCGATAGCGCAGCCACAGCAGCGACTTGACCCACCATCGCAGCAGCGTGTTAATCATGCGACCACCTCCGCGCTCTCTTGAGCCTGCCACCGGGCCGGACCTTTCTTGCGCAACACCAGGTGCAGCAGCAGCGCCGCCGGCAAGGCCGCCGCCGCCAGGGCGGCAAAAAGCGCCGACGGCGCTATCCACGTGCATACCAGCGAATGCAGCAAGCCGGTCAGCATGATAGCCGCGAACACCAGGAAGTTGGAAGCGGCGATGGCACAACCCTTCTCCTGCGCCGCGGGCCGCACCTGGATGAAACTCTCGCAGGGAATCATGAACATGCCCCCGGCGATGCCGATCAATGCCAGCAGCACCATCAGCACCGGGAACTGCGCGCCGGCGACCAGGAGCGGGACCGCCCCGACGGCCAAGGCGATGACGCCGATGACGGCCGACATTATCGGCAGCACGCGATACCATCGAGGGCCTGTGAAGAGCTTCGCCGCGATCAGCCCCCCCACCGCAATGCCCGTCAGCTCACTCAGCGCCAGCAGCCCGTTATACGAGTCGCTGAGCTTCAACTGGTTCGTGCCCATCTGCATGATGATCAGCACCTGCAGGTTGCCCATGCCCCAGATGAACGCGTCGGCCCAGAGCACGTTGGCCAACAGCCTGTCGCGACTGAGCCGTGCCAGGTCGAAGACCGTCTGCAGCGGCCCCAGCCTCGGAAAACGCGCCTTGGCGTCGGCCGCCCCACGCGATACCGTCCAGAGGCTGGCAACGATGCCCACCGCCGCCACGGCCACCACCGACGCCGCGGCGATGTAACGACCCGCCAGCGGCGCTATGTCCGTGCTGGAGGACCCCAGCGCAAAGCCCGCCATCGCCACGCCCAGGAGAATCGCCGCAGTGATCGCCGCCTTCAGGCGAGCATTGGCCGTGGGCACGAACGCGGGCGGGTACAGCTCCGGGATCGACCCGTTCAGCGCCGGGCTGAAGATCGCCGACTGCCAGCCCATGAAGAAGACCGTGATCAGCAGCAGAACGTAGTTCTGCGAAATGATCCCCACCGCGGCGATGCACATGGCCGCCAGTTCCATGATCTTGCTGGCGATGACGATGCGGCGCTTGGGGAAGCGGTCGGCCATCCACCCGCAGTATGCCGCGAAAACCACGAAGGGCAAGGCCATGAGATTGGCCGCCAGGCCCGGCACGTATTGCCGCCCCGCGCGGTTGGCCAGCAGGATCACCACGGTCTTGAAGAAATTGTCGTTGAAGGCCCCAAGCGCGTACGTGCCGGCCATGGCAATAAACTTACCGCGGGCGCTAGCGATCTGATGTTTTGCGGCGTCGTCCATAGCGGCAACGAGTCCTTCCATGGCCACGCTACTATAGCGTCTAGCGGTCTCAAGTAGTAGCACGGACATCCCGCAAATAGCATGGGCGTCCCCGCGGGAACAGGGTCTCGCCCACGCTCCCTGAACTCCAATCATCAGACGCCCGTGCTACTGGTCACTCTCGGACACCAAGGAAATTTTACCTATCTTTAATTCTCCTAAGTACTGGAAAGGACTAATGGTATGATTATGGATTTTGTTATTTCTAGCGACTCCATGATTTTTTACTTGAAAGTACTAGGGGTTAGCCTGTAATATTCTCTCAACATTTACCCCACACCAGGGCATGGCAGCCCTTCTCACGGGTTCCTGCGGCCAACCGGAGGCCGGAAGTCGGAACCACGAATCGGGACCCTTACGGAGATACCACTATGTCCGTCGCCCCATGTGTACACGCTATGGATGCTCGCCCGCAAGTGGAGCAGTACCTCCCGCTGGCCCGCACGATCGCCTCACGCCTGAAACGCTGTTACTGCTGGGTGGATTCCGAAGAGCTCTACAGTTACGTCCTCCTGGGCCTCTCGCAGGCCGCCACGCAGTATGAAAACGATCAAGGCGTCACCTTCGCCGATTTCGCCGCCCGCAAGGCCATGTACCTGGCCATCGACCAGATGCGCAAGGACCGCGTGCTGTCCAAGGCCGGCGCCGCTCCGCGCCGCGTGGTCTTCAGCAGCGACCTGGCCGACGACGACACCTCGCCGATGTCCATGACGGCTGTCGACCGCCGCTACGAAGAGCACTCGCGGCAGTCGGACCTGCGCGACTTTTTCTCGACCGTTCGCTCGCGGCTGTGCCCGTGGGAAAGCCTCTTGTTGAAGCTGCACTACGACAAGGGTCTGACGTTTCGTGAAATCGCCTGCCGCCTGGGCGTGGGGCAGCCGACCCTGAGCATGCGTCACAAACGCCTATTGTCCAAGCTCCGCCGCCTGGCGCAGCCTTGCTGGTGCTGATAAAGAGAGGATGCCAGAGATGAACCCCAAAGCAATGCGTACGGATCCCGCGGCGGCCGATGAAAAACTCTGGAAGGATTTTCGACGCAGTGGCGACAGCCGCCTGCGCGGGCAACTGATCGAGCGGTACCTGCCACTGGTGACCAGTACCGCCCAGCGCCTTTCCGCCCGCCTGCCCGGCAGCGTCGAGATCGACGACCTGGTCTCGGCCGGCACGTTCGGACTGATCCGCGCGGTGGCCGGCTATGACCCGCAGCGCGGCGTGAGCTTCGACGCCTACTGCATTCCGCGCCTGCGCGGGGCCATGCTCGACGAACTGCGGGCGATGGACTGGGTGCCGCGCGGGATCCGAAGCCGCGCCCGCGGCCTCGCCCGCGCCGGCGATACGCTGCGCGCCGCCCTGGGCCGCGCGCCCACCGACGCGGAACTGGCCCGCACCGTCGGCATCGACGAGCAGGAACTCCAAACGCTGCTGCCGCAGGCGAAGGTGGCCGGGGTCGTCTCGATCAATTGCCGCCCCAATGACACCGACGACGATCTGGACATCACGGATATCGCCATGCGCGACGGCCGCGACCCGGGTCCGCTCGACGCCGCCATCCGCAACGAACTGCGCGACTACCTCGCGCGCGGGCTCAACCGAACGCAGCGACTCATCATCGTGCTCTATTACTTTGAAGGCCTGACCATGAAGGAAACCGGCCTGGCAGTCGATCTGTCCGAAAGCCGCGTCAGCCAGATGCTCACGAACATCACCGGCCACCTCAGGGATCGCATGGAGCAGTACCGCCGCAATCAATCCCCCCCGCAAGAAGCGGCGTGAACAGAGGCTACGGGCTACTTACTTGCTCTTCCGTTCAATGCGCGAAGCGCAGCGGGCGTAGAGTTCGGCGACGCGATTCCAGTTCACTACCGACCACCATGCCGTAATGTAGTCGCTACGACGGCTTTGGTACTTGAGGTAGTACGCGTGCTCCCAGACGTCCAGGCCCAGGATCGGCTGACAACCGTACATCAGCGGCGAGTCCTGATTGGGCGTGCTGAAGATGGTCAGTTGACCGTTGCCCTCGACCGCCAGCCATGCCCATCCGCTGCCGAATCGCGCCAGGGCGGCCTGCGTGAACTTATCCGACATCCTGCGAAAACTGCCGAACTGCTCGATCAGGGTCTGGCCGAGCGTTCCCTGGGGCGGCTCGGACCCGCCAGGGGTCATGATGCGCCAGAAGAAGCTGTGGTTGAGATGGCCGCCGGCGTAGTTGCGCACGTCCTGGCGGATGGCTTCGGGCACGCGAGCGATGTCGTAGAGAATTTCCTCCAGCGGCAGCGATTGCAGTTCCCTGTGTCCATCGAGAATCTTATTGAGATTGTTCACATACCCGCCATGGTGCCTGGCGTGATGAATCTCCATCGTCTCGGCGTCGATGTGAGGCTCCAGGGCGTCGTACGGGTAGGGCAGGGCGGGCACTTCGTAAACCATTGATGCTCCTCACTTCCCGTGGAAACCGCCGCTGCCGATAGGCCGGCAGGCAGAGGCGGAACCGCTTCCACAGCACATTGTAGGGCCGCGTTCTCGCGGAACAAAAGACACACGCCAGATCGTCCGGCACTACTGTTCCATACGAATTAATCCGACCCGCGGATGCGACATGATCAGGAAAATACTTACTCCGCCATCTGCTCTAGAGCGCGACGAAGTTCGCCAGAATCTGCAGGCCTACCGCCTGGCTCTTCTCAGGGTGGAACTGCGTGGCGAAGATGTTGTCTTTCCAGACGGCCGAGACGAAGTCGTAGCCGTAATCGGTGGTCGCGGCGACCACCGACTCGTCCATCGGCGCGACGTGATAGCTGTGGGCGAAGTAGGCGTGCGAGCCGTCGGACACGCCGCGGAACAGGGGGCAGTCGCCCCGCAGGTGCAACTGGTTCCACCCCATGTGGGGCACGGCCAGCCGGCGCCCACCCAGGCCGTCCCAGTCGAAGCGCACGACCTTGCCCGTCAGCAGACCCAGGCCGGTGTGCTGGCCCAGCTCGTAGGAGACGTCGAAGAGCAACTGCAGCCCCAGGCAGAAGCCCAGGTACGGCACGCCGCGGCGGACGGCTTCAACGATAGGCTCGACCAGCCCCTGGCGGTGGAGTTGATCGATGGCGTCGCCGAATGCGGCCACGCCCGGCAGGACGATCTTCGAGGCGCCCGTCAGTTCCCCCGGCGTGCGCACCAGCCGCGCGTCGCCCCCGACGCGCTGCAAGGCCTTGTGGACGCTGGCGAGATTGCCCATGCCGTAATCAATTACTGCGATCATGTTGTCTGTTTTACCACAGCCGCAGGCGCCGGCCAATACCTCTTCTGCTCAGGCGATGGCGATGATCGACTGCATTTCGCTCTGCATGCGCAGGAGTTTGGCGTACGTGCCTTCGGGCAATGCGGCCAACTCGTCGTGGGAGCCTTGCTCAATGATCCTGCCCTTTTCGAGCACGACAAGGTGGTCGGCCTTGCGCAGGGTCGAGAGGCGATGGGCGATGGCGATAGTAGTGCGGTTGGCCACCAGGCGGGCCAGGGCTTCCTGGATAAGCTTCTCGGTCTGTGTATCGACGGAGCTGGTGGCCTCGTCGAGGATCAGGATTGCCGGGTCGGACAGAATCGCCCGGGCAATGCTGATGCGCTGGCGCTCGCCGCCGGAAAGCGTGTGGCCGCGCTCGCCGATGAGCGTGTCGTAACCGTCGGGGAAGCTGACGATGAAGTCGTGCGCGTTGGCGGCCTTGCTGGCGGCGATGATCTGATCGATGGTCGCGCCGGGATGGCCGTAGGCGATGTTGCGCTCGACGGTCTCGTGGAAGAGGAAGGGCTCCTGCAGCACCACGCCGACGTGGCGGCGGAGGGTCTCGACGTCGTAGTCACGCACGTCGACGCCGTCGACGAGGATCTGCCCCTCCAGCACGTCGTAGAAGCGGCAGATCAGGTTCACCAGCGTCGTCTTGCCGCCGCCGGAAGGTCCGGCCAGGCCCAGCATCTTGCCCGGCTCGACGCGCAGCGAGACGTTATGCAGCACCTTGCGAACGCCGTCGTAGCTGAAGCTGACATTGCGCAATTCGATGGCGCCGCGGACGGCCGGCGTCGCATGGGCGTCGTGCTTGGAGAAGATCGCCGGCTGGGCGTCGAGGATTTCAAAGATGCGCTGCACGGAACTGGCGGCCTTGTTGAACATGCGGTCTACGTGGGCGATCTGGTGAATCGGCTGGTAGAACATCCACATGTACCCGGTGAAGGCCATCAGCGTGCCGACGGTCATGGCCGGGTGGGCCTGGCCGTATTCCTTGGCGGCCCACCAGCCTCCGACGATCCACACCAGCAGCGAGCCCAGGTGCGTGCAGAACTCCATCACCGGGCCGAACAGCGTCCACAGGCCGATCATGGCCGTCTCGTCGCGGTAGTAGCTGGCATTGCGGTCGCTGAAGCGTTGGATCTCGCGCTTTTCCTGGCTGAAGGCCTTGATGACACGCACGCCGGGCAGGGCATCGGCGACGACGGCGGTCAGCAGGCCCCAGCGGTGGAAGAGGCGGTCGAAGCCGCGGTGCAGCAGTTTGTGGAAGATAATCGTCAGCACCAGCATCAGCGGCACCGGCAGCAGGACGATGCAGGCGAGCTTCCAGTTCATTATGAACAGCGCCACGCCCACACCGACGATGGTCAGCACGGAGGTGGCGACCTGCACGATCGTCCATGCCAGAAAATCCCAGATGCGGTCGCTGTCGCTGGTGATGCGCGTTACGAGCGAGCCGGTGGGGCGCTTGGAAAAGAAGCTCAGGCTCAGCTTGTGCAGGTGCGCGTAAGTGCGGTCTCGGATGTCGCGGCTGACGCGCGAGCCCAGCATTCCCATCAGGCGCTCGCGAACCGCGCCGGTCAGAGCGCCGACGAGCATCAGGCCGATCATGAAGAGGATGTATCCCAGCAGCACGTTGAAGTCCGGCCGGTGCGACCCGCCGGTGCCCAGGCCCTCGTCGAGCATGGGCTTGGTCAGGTACGGCCGCGCCAGCGCCGTGACCGTCGTCACCACCGCCAGCAACATGCCGATGACGGCCCGGCCTCGGTAGGGGCGCACGTAATCCAGCAGCCGCGTGAGCACCTTGCGTTTCGAGAGGCACGCCGGGCACGCTTCGGTCCAGGGCGGGATCACGCGGCCGCATGCTTCGCAGCGAATCTTCTTTTCTTCAGGGCGCGGCGCTTCCTCGGCGTGTTCGCCCTTGCCGTCGAGATGGCGTTCGAGCCGGCGGTGGATGGCGGCAATCTCGCGGGCACAGCGCAGCGTGTATCGCACCTCGCGCAGGACGCGCGAAGAATCGGCCAGGCGAAGGATGCTCATCCCCAGCCCTTCGACGATGGTTGCGGCCGCGACGGAATCCAGGTCTGTCCAGCACTCCTGCCAGGCGCCGCCGACGCATCGGAAGTCGCCCAGCCGCGAGGGCGTCAGCACCAGGTGCCCGTCGCAGTACATCCCGCAATCGTCGAGGTCGTAGTGGGCGCAGGCCTGCACGTCCGATTCGGCCGAGAGACGGGCCTGCAACCGCACAGCCAGTTCAGGCGGCAGGTGCGAGAGAAGCGGCTGCCCAGTCGGGTTGGATTGTTCCGTTGCCGTCATAGCGATCAGTCAGTTACGAACATACACTCAGCGGGGGCGCTGAACAAGAACGCCAGGTCATCTATCGCCGGGCGGCTGACCACGTCGCTTTCCCACCGGATCGACACGATGGTCTGTCGCGGCGGGGCGGCAAAGTAGAAGAATACATCATCCTTGCCAAACCCTCCGGCGATGGTCTCAGTCTGGCTCTGGCTGTGCCCGCCACTGAAGTAGACGGTGATGGTCATCACCTGTTGCTGCGCGGCAGAGAGGGCTGTGACTCCGATCTGGCGGATCTGGCAGCCGCTGAAGTTGAGTTTGCCGATCTTGTCGTTCTCAAGCCCCGTTCCACTGGTCAGAAACGCGCCGCAGGTCCCGGGCTTTCCATTGTTCTTGATCAGCGGCCCGGAGATCGGCTCAGGCCCGAGCCGGTTGCCCTGCCAGATGTCCAGCAGCGAATAGACGTGCTGTCCCCTGGCGCCTTTCATGACGGTAGAGTCGGCGCTGAGGTCCAGCGACGAGTTCGCGGCGGCCCCGAAGTAGACGCTCATCGTGCCGGAGGGATAGTTGCCCGAACGGCCGCTGCTGCCGTCGGGGTCAATGCCAGGCTCGGCCTTGTCGAACGTGATGACGCCGCCGGTGTTGTTCTGGAAGGCCGCTGCAACATCCATCTTGAACTGTGCCAGTGTCTTGGTGTTGCCGGCCGCCTCGCGGTCCACGGCGTTGCTCTGGCCGTCATTGTCATAGACTGCGGAGGTGAACAGGGCGCCGATGCCTTGGGCCCAGGCGAATGGCGCCATGAACAACACCATTGCCAGCCACAGCGCCAAGAGCTTTCGGGGCGTGATGGTCCGCCTCGGTCGCGATAGTGTCGGCCATTTCATAGGAACTACTTTCGGCTACTGCCTGGCGGCGAAAAGGCGCACGCCGTTGATATCCGTCACGACAATCGCACGATCCAGAATCTCTGCCTGGGTGTCATATCCTGACAGCCCGCCGGTCGAGTACAAAACTCCATCGAGCGTCTGCCGCCCGACATGCTGCCTGCTTCGACAGTCGAAGAAGTCGACGTACACCCGCGATTGCTCGGGGCGGTAGGACGGTCGCGGGCTGCCGGGGGCGTGGCCTTGCCAGCCGGTGACGCCGGAGATGACGATCAACCGCTCGCCGGCGATCTTGTGGGCCAAAATCTCGTGCACGCCCGGAGCATCGGGCTTGGGAAGTTGGTACGATCCTGCCGCCCCGCGCGGCCCGATCCGCGCCGCGGGATCCACCCCGGCATAGACCAAAGCGTCGCCGGAGAACCAGATGTGGTCCGTCGCCGGCGGCGTGAAAGGCTCGATCCTGATGATGGCGCCGGTGGCCATGTCCAGTTCGCTGCGCCCAGCCTGCCAGCCGCCGTCAAACAGCGTCGCCAGGACAACGCCCAGCGATGCCGCGCCGCCGTCCTTGCGCAGCAATTCGATGCGAGAGACGCCGCCGCGGAACCGCGCCGGCTCGGCTAGCCGGCGCGTCCACAGCAATTTGCCCGCCGCGGGAGCAATCGCCGCCACGTGCCCGGCACCGTATCTGCCCGGCGCCGCCAGCACGGCTTTGTCGCTGCCGCCGACGGCGAAGGGCACGAAGGGAAGCTCCAGCGTCCATTCCTGGGCGCCGCCGGCCAGTCCAAAAGCCGTCAGCCGCCGCTCGGTGCTGAAGAAGATGCGGCCGCCGACGATGTTCGTGCTCAGCGGGCGCAGCGGGAGCGTCCGCTGCCAGGCGATTTTGAACTGTGGCTCGGCTACCACGTGCAGCGCCCGGTTGTCCGAGACGATCAAGAACCCGTTGCCGGCTCCGGAGCGGGCGCGGTCGACCACCACGGTCGCACGCTGGCAGTCGATGCGGCCTGCCTGAACCAGCGGCAGCGCCAGCGGCGCGGTGATGGCCGCGGCGACGAGCGGCTTGTCCGACAGTTGCGGCAAGGTCATTGCGACCAGCGTGCCGTCAGCGAGAAACGCGTACTCCGCATTGTCGGCCGCGTCCAGGGGTTTTTCTTCCAGCGTCTTGCCACTGCCGGCCGCAAGCAGATGAAGAGTGCGGTTTGACAGAACGACGACATTTGAACCAACCATGGCGCCTTTCAAAGCTGCGCCTTCGGCAAAGCGGCGAAACCAGAGGCCTTTTCCGGTGGCGGCATCGAGGGCGGCCAGCCACTGGCCGCTCATGGTGATCAGGGCATTGCCGCTGGCTCCGAGCAGGCGGTCGGAGGGAACCATGCTGGCCCTCCAGAGTAGTTCACCCGTGTCGGCCGAGAGGGCCATCACGCCGCTGCTGTCGCGCGGCGCGACGAAGAGACGGGTTCCCGCCACCAGCGGCGAGCTGCCTTCGCGGCTGTAAACCAGTGCGTCGGCCGAGGACAGGTTCCCGCTGGCGGAGGGATAGCCCCTGACCCACGCCACGCGGCCGTCGCGTGCGTCGCAACGAGCAAGCACTCCCGCCGCCGTGCAGCAGTAGATGTCGTCTCCGTGAATCGTCACCGGCGAGCCGCCGCAGGCGAGATCCACCGCGCCTTCGGTTTGCCAAGAGATCGCACTCCTCCACACCGTGCTTCCGTCGCGCCCATCCAGGCAGACCAGGCTCCACGGGCCCGTCGAGACATCCGTGGGCAAGGCAAGAACATACACGCAGCCGTGAGACGCGGCGGGATGATTCACCGGCGCGAGCTTGCGCCATTCCTCCCGGGCGGCGGTGGACCAGAGCGTTCTGCCCGTTCTTGTATCCACGGCCGTCACGGCGCTGCCGTCAGTGAGCAAATAGACAATGTTGCCGTCAGCCGAAACCGCTCGCGAGGGCGACCCCGAGGTCCCAACGGGACGGCGGTTGATGGGACGCCAGGGGTGCTGCATGTATTGGGACGCCGCAACGGCGCTGCCGCCGGCGGCACTGAGCGGCCACGATACCTGCCATCGCTGGGCGGACGTCCCGGCGTTGAAGCATGCCGCCTGTCCCGCCCCGGTGACGACGCAGGCGCCGGCGATCTTCTCGATCCTCAGGACAGGCCAGGGCGAGTGCAGGCCGTAACTGCCGGCGGGCCCTTCGCCTTGCCGCTGCGTCAGGGGCCAATCCGGCGGCAGAGCAAGAGACACGCGAGGCAGATCGGCCAGCGCGTTGGGCGCGGCGTCAGGGCCGGGCGCCGCGGCCAGCAGCGCCGCCTTGACGGCCCTGGCCTGCGTGCGGGCGCCGCGCCAAGGGACCTCTGCGGTGTCGGGTATTGTCGCAAGAAGCGTCTCGATCTCATGGCGGTTTCCCGCCCCCGCTCGCAGCGCCATGCACAGACCGATGCGCGCCTGAGCCGATAAAGCCTGATCTTCCGAATGCCCCATCACCTCACGGAACGCCCCAGCAGCCTCCTCGAAACGCCCCTGGTGCAGCGCGCCCTCGCCCAGGTTGGCCAGCGCCTCATGCACCGACGCGGCGTAGGGATATCGCCGTGACAAGCGGGCAAACTCCCTGCGGTCATCGCTGTCGCGCAGTGCTCGCACCATCGGCTGCGCGGCCTTGTCCTGTTCCTGGCGCAGCGGGGCGAGACCAGCCTGCTGCAGCGAGCCGAGCGTGCCTCTGGCAGCCGCCCAGTAGGAGATGTAATGACTGTCGCTCTTTCTCAGGTATGAGTCTTTCCCCGCCTCCAGCGACAGATCGAGGATATTCTGAACCTGCGCGGGATCGACTGAAGGCGACGGACCGGCCCGCTCGGGCTCCCGCTGGAACACCTCCCAGCGAATTTCCAGCTCCCGATTGCCCGGCAGTTTTGCCAGACTCCCCGGCGCCGCCGGAGGGGCCCCTTCACCCAAGTCGTCGGCATGCGGCGCATGCGATCGGGCCAATTCCGTCTCCCCAAAATATCGCAGAAGCGACACGATCGCCGCGTTGACTCTCGGGTCCTTGGCCGCAAGCCTCTCAAGCCGCGCTAACTCAGGCTGAAATCGGTCGTACTGCATTTCATCGCAGATACGCCGGCACAGTGCTTCGCACGCCAGCGGCACCGCGTCATGGCCAGCCGGGATCGCGCCGCGCTCTGCGAAGTCCAGCGCCTCATACAGGGCGAACGTCCACTCATGGGCCGCGGCGGCGCTGCTGCCGGCCACGCCCGCCAGTTGAAGATACGCCTGTGCGAGCAGGTCGCCGCGGGCGGGGAACTCGCGCGTGACCTTCCATGCGTAGAACGCTTCCATGTCGGGCAAGCCGATCCGCTTGCAGATTGCGGCAATGGCCAGGTAAGCCTGGGCGTGCTGATCTTTGCGGCCGGGGAAATGTTCGACCAGCCCCCTGTACAGTTCAATCTCCCGCAGCGCCGCTGCCGTGGCGGAGGTGGGCTTGGCCACAGCCGCATCTGCGCCGGCAGCGGCGCGCACAACAGGAAGATTCTCAGCAAGCGTTTCTTCCCAAGTTGGCTTCCAGCGGATGGAAATCGTAGTCCATTGCGGGGGGACGAAGTCTTGCCGCGGAGGTTTTGGGGCCGCAGCGGTGTCGGCGGCCTCTGCAGCGGCGAGGGGGCCGAGAATTGCCCAAAGTAAAGCGGCCACCGCCAAGGCTGCCGCATTGGTGCGGTATGAGAATCGGTATTTGCAGGGCATGCTCATCGGGTCAGTTGTGAGGGCAGCGCCTGATCCGTCAAGCAGAGCGCACTGCTGCATGATGCCGCCTGCCTGGGCGTTTGTGAAGCTTCGCTCTTTGCCAACGGAGAGGGCGGGATTCGAACCCGCGGTACCCTTTTGGGGCACACAGCATTTCCAGTGCTGCACATTCGGCCGCTCTGTCACCTCTCCAGGAAACGCTTATCTTACTATATTGTAAAAAAACTTACCACGAATGACACGAATGAAACGAATGCCACAAATAAAGAGAGAGGCGAAGAGACGGGGAAATACAAAGCACTCCTTCTTTTCGTGCCATTCGTCTTTATGCGTGACATTCGTGGTAAGTTGTTTTTGCAAAGGAAGACGCCCAGGGATTGGTATCCCTGGGCGTGGGGCGTGAGCGTATTTGCGTCTTGCAGCGTCTACCCGCGGACGTCGAGCTGGCGCAGGAAGTCGTCGTTGGTGTTAAACTTCTTCAGCGCGGTGATCAACTGGGGCATTTCCTCTTCGGCGTTGAGGTTCGAGAGGAACCGGCGGAGCATGTGCAGCTTGGGCAGCTTCCACGGTTCGACCAGCAACTCTTCCTTACGCGTGCCGGACTGCGGGATGTTGATCGCCGGCCAGACGCGTTTCTCGGCCAGCTTGCGATCCAGCGAGAGCTCCATGTTGCCGGTGCCCTTGAACTCTTCAAAGATCAGGTCGTCCATGCGGCTGCCGGTTTCGATCAGGGCGGTGGCCATGATGGTCAGGCTGCCGCCGTTCTCGATGCGCCGGGCGGCGCCGAACTGACGCTTGGGCGTCTCGAGGGCGCGGATGTCCACGCCGCCGCTCATCGTGCGGCCGGAGCCTTCGATGCCGCGGTTGTACGCCCGGCCCAGGCGGGTGAGGCTGTCGAGCAGGACGACGACGTCCTGGCCGAACTCGGCCATGCGCTTGGCGCGTTCGATGGAGAACTCGGCCACGCGGATGTGCGAGGCGACATCCTGGTCGTTATTGGAGGCGACGACTTCGGCCTTGAGGCAGTTGCGTTTGAAGTCGGTGACTTCTTCCGGGCGCTCGTCGACGAGCAGGATCATGACGTAGCACTCGGGGTTGTTGACGGTCACGGCGTTGGCGATCTGC
>JAJFVE010000134.1 GCA_021371965.1 Planctomycetaceae bacterium | reverse complement strand
CCAGATCGCGTACGAAAAGCAGCGAACCCGCATCGGCCCCCGTCGCATCGCCCCGGTGGCCTGGCTGGCCGCGCATCATGACGGCGTCGGGCGCACCCTCGACTATCTCCAGCGGCGCCTGGACTGGTTCGACACCTCCAGAGGCGGCATGGACATGCTGGTCCTCAACGGGCGCGAACACCGCCTGACCCTGAGCGATCACGAAGCCGCCATCATGGATCCCCTGCACGGCGGCCCGTTGTGCCTGGACGAACTGGCCCGCCGCGTCGACTGCGTCGCCTGGGAGCTGCTGCCCCTGACGCGCCTGGAGGAGAACCACATCGTGCAGCGCTGCGGTCTGACGCCCACCGATCTGCTGCACGCGACCGGACAGGTCAGCCTCTGGGACGGCGCCGCTTCGCGCCGCATGACCGAACTTTACGGAGCACTGGCCGGGCTCGACTTCCAGCAGTTCGCCCAGGACGCTCTCGATCTGTTCGTGCGGATGCTCGCCCTGGAGCTGCTCAAGAAGCAGATGGACGAGCACGTCGACGCCAACGCCCTCGATCTCAGCCCCGCGGGCATGGCCCTGGTGAACAACCTGCTCGCCGGCGGCGGCGAGGGCTATCGCGTGCGCGTGCAGCTTAAGCGACCCATCGTCGGCATCGGTGCGCCGGTGCACTTCTTCCTCCCTCAGGCCGCCGCCCTGCTGGAAACGCAGGCCATCATCCCGCCCAACGCCGACGTGGCCAACGCCATCGGCGCCGTCACCAGTTCGGTCTTCATCCAGAAACGCGTCGAGATCGTCCCCAACGAGTTCGGCCGTTACCAGCTCGAAGGCTTGCCGGGCGCAGCCACGTTCTCGAACCTCGAAGACGCCCAGCACGCCGCCATCGACCTGCTGCAGCACCATGTGCGGGAACTAGCCGCCCACGCCGGAACCAGCCAACGCCGAGTCGAGATCCTCCTGCACGACCAGGTCGCCGCCGTAGCCGACGGCGGCCAGCTATTCCTCGGCCGCAAACTCGAAGCCCGCCTGACCGGCCGACCCGACCTGGCGGCGCTGTCGCATCAGGGCCTTTGATCGGCTCGCGTCTGGTATTGCTTGGTACGAGCGGACAGCTCCGCTGCCAGGGCGTTGTTGCCGATCTTCAAGGCAAGAGGGATCGCCTGCGAGGCAATGTTCGCTGCCTCGGAAAAGTGGCCATTGGCTGCATGGGCTGCGGCCAATGTATAGAGGATGTGGGGGTTGCCGCTCTCGATCTTGTCCGCGCGATGGGCGAGGCTCAAGCCCTCAGCCAACTCTGCCGGCGCGGCCCCCTTGGCCGTGATCAGAATCGCAGCCAAGTTCGTCGCCGCACGCGCGCAGTTGGGATTCGCTTTAATGGCCTGCCTGAAATGGGCGGCGGCCTCAGTTGTGCTTCCTTGTCGCCTCCTAGTAGTTCGGCCAGTTCTCAGAGCGACATCAGGTAGGTCATCCCGATCCGCCTGCAACAACCGCTCCATAAGAACTATTTTCGAAAAGATGTTAAAAAACGTGAGGCCACGTATTGACATTTTCCTGCTCGCTGTTATAGTACGACAAGGCAAGAATGCCCCGTGTGCTCGTTTGATGCCGAATCATATCTAGGAGCAAGCGAGACGGAGGCGAGGCAAGTCTGACGAACGTTTTGGTATGAATAGTTTCTTCTTGTAAAGGACGGATGACTATGTTGAGGAAGTTCTCATCTTTGGCGGCGACTGTGGCTGTTTTTGTTCTGTTTGCTCCAGTTGGCGACGTCTTGGCCGCCAACTACGGCTTCGCAGGTGGTAGCCCGCGCCCTGATGGCAAGACCTATTGGAGTGATATCGCCAATTGGCAGGGCGGCTACATGGGCGGGTACATTGGCGCCAATTCGACTGCCTATTTCGATGGAACGGTCTCTTCCATCGGGAATACGGTTGGCGGGCTGACGCTCGGGTACACTGGGCTGAGTACTTCACTCAATGGTTCCGGAACCCTTTGGGTATTGAGTGGCACTTTCACCAGTACCGGAGCAATTACGCTGGGCAAGCCCAAGTCCTATTCGGTGGCCGGTACATTGAAGGTGCAAGGGGGAACGTGCATAACGAACGGAATCGGTTCGGCAGATGCCAACAATAGTTTTGTCGATGTATTCGGCGGCGTGCTGGATCTTTCCAGTGCATCCATCGCCGCGAACGTTACCGCCGTGTCTTTTTCGAGCGGAACGATCCAGAATCTCTCCAGTGCCCGGATCACCAGCCTTTCTGGCAGCGGCACGGTCTCTAACCTCACCGGCACGTTGACGATGGACCTGGCAGCCAACAGCGTCTATTCGGGCACGATCTCCGGTTCGGGCGCTGGCACCGTGGCCAAGACCGGCGCGGGCATCTTGACCTTTGATCCCAATGGCGCGATGGATCTGGCCGGATTGACTGGCACCACCGGCATCAAGTTCAAGTTCGACTTGGGCAGCAGCGATCTGATCACCATCGGCGCCGGCGGCCTGAACCTCAGCCCCAGCACCGTGATCGAGTTCGCCAATACGGAAATGCCCACCAGCGGCAGCTTCCGCCTCTTTGCCGGCAATTTCGGCACGCCGACCCTGAGCAACTTCATCCTGCCCACGGCTCCGGATGGTAAGTCTTTCGAACTGTCGACCACCGCGGACCCAGGCTACATCAGCCTGCAGATCGTTCCCGAACCGGCTACGATGCTGCTGCTGGGCATCGGCGGGCTCGCCGCGATCATCCGCCGCCGCAGACGCTGATTGCCAATCAGCTAAGATGTTTCTTCACGCACGGGCGGTCCTTCGGGACCGCCCGTCTGCGTTGGCCGTCGCTGTTCAGCCGCCATCCTGCGCGTGTATAACCGTGGACATGGCGGCAGAAAACGACCGCCATGCATGGCATCCGCTCATTCTACGGTCCGCCGGCATTTGCCTTCGATCCCCTATCTGCTGCAGTAAAGCGTCCTCCTGGAACACTGGAAGCATATCCTCGATAATAATTGAAGCCTAAGGGCCGGATGGACGATCTAATTTACCAGTAATCAGTACTTGGGTATGGTCTCTCGACAACTGACGCGCGTCTTGTGAAAGGAACAGCAATGCTCAGCAAAGGCTTCTGTGGGATGTTGATCGTGGTAGCGGTCCTCGCCTGTGTCGCCGGCTGCGACAGAAACAGCAGCCCGGATAAGGGCGGAGCGGTAGCCGTCATCGACCTGGACAAGATCGCCAACGGCATCGGCGAGCTCAAGCGCATCAACGATGCTACCAACGCCGACACCGCCAACGTGCAGCAGCAGTTGACCGCACTGCAGAACCGCCTTCAGGCCGAACTGAACCAGGCGGTCACCAAGGCCGGCGCCACGCCCACCGATGAGCAGAAACGCAACCTCGAACAGATGCGCCTCAACGGGATGGCCATGCTCGAACGCGCCCGCCGCCAGGCCAGCGAGGAAGTCACCCGCCGCCGCGCTGTGGCCCTCAACGACTTCCGCCAGCAGGTCGCTCCCATCGCCAAGAGTATCGCCAAGGACAAAGGCTTCGATATCGTCATCATCAAGGCCGACGTCATTCTGGCCATGGACGAGCAAGTGGATATCAGCGACCCGGTGCTGCAGGAAGTCAACTCCCTGAGCAAGGCCGGACGCTTCCGCACATTCGTCCCCCAACCGCCGGTGACCACCGCCCCCGCGGCCCCGGCCGCCCCCGCCGCCGGAACGCGATAACAGCCTGACGCACTACCCTGGGCGGCCGCCGCGACTCACCCCGCAGCGGCCGCCCATTTTTATTTCGCAGCCGGGGCATTCCGCATGGGCAGGGCACCCATGCCCCTCACGGGCGAGACGGTCCGTGCTGCGGCACAACTCCTATCGCTTCGCCATCAACTCCGCGTTGTCAACCCACATCGCGTAGTACGGCCGTTTGCTGTCGGCACGCTGCATCATCAGCAGGAACGGCGCGTCGAAGATCATGATGTGCCGCGGGCGAGGCTCACTGCTGCAGCCCATCGACACGTGCGACTAGCTCCGCAGTCGAACGCCCTTCTCGTCCATTTCAAAGCGGATGTTCTGCACGGCCGCCATGATCTGAAGATCTTTGGCTACCGCCGGGTCTTTCGACACCAGGTGCAGCCCGCGCAGCTCGCGATAGTCGCGCGTCACGTCGAAGTTGAACTTGGGCACAACCAGCACGTCCGCCCAGGTCATCTTGACCGACGGCTCCTCCAGGCGCCGCTGCACCTCCGCGATCGTTTCAGTCAACGTCGCCGTCGGGCGCACCTTGGCGAGAATCAGCCGGTCCCGCTTGTCCTTGACGGCAAGGTCCACAACAAAGTCGCTCTGATTCTGGTAGTCGAAAATAGCCACCTGCTCGTACATGTGCTGGTGGCCGCTCTTGAACTCGCGCGTTCCGAAACTCTCAACCTTGCTGCCGGCGAACACCAGCGGTTCGCTGAGTTTCTCAAAAGGCACGGGAAACTCCAGGTGCTTGAAGAGGTAGCTGTACGCCACGATATCCTGCGGCCGCGGGGTCAGGTCCGGCGAGGGCTTGTATCGCGGGCTGGCTTTGCCCTTGAAGGTCTGTGCCAGCGCCGCGTCGATCCTGCCAAATATCCCGTCACGGACGAATCCCGCCAGTGCCACGTAGGATTCCGTGTCGAGGTCGTCGCGCGTGAAGGTTCGGTTATTCAGTGCATCCACCATCGGCGGCTGGAGAAGAAAACGCGGCGGTTCCTTGATCAGGTCGCCGATCTCGTTCCATGCCAGTTGGAACGTCCCGCACCAGATCACGTTCTTGCCCGGCTTCATCGGCTGCTGCGGCGTCGCAACTATCGTAGTGGACTTGAGGTCATGGTCCTGGGCAACCAGTGGTTTGCGGCCGCCAAAGAAGGAATCGAAGCCATGCGGTCCGCAGGAAGCACCCACAAGCATCAGCCCCAGAAGAACTACAACGATCAGAGGCCCGGCGAGCTTTCGCACAGTCTTCACGATCAAGTCTCCTATGGATCCCCAAAGTGTCGCCCACTTGCCGCGATGGGCAACATCCTACCGCGTTGCAGGGTGCGGGGCAAGAAATCGGCTGCGGCTGGAGTGCCAGGGGGGGCCATGACGGGGAGGGTGCCACGACAATTTTGTTGTGCGTGTCCTGAGGGCATGGACGGGACGGGTGCCACGCACAACGCCGTTGGGCGTCTCCCTGATCGACCGAACTGGGGGAGCATGGGCGAGACGCCCATGCCACTAACGGGCGGGACGCCCGTGCGGCGGCGAAAAGCCTTGACCGCCTGGGCGGTTGGGGGTAAAAGGTGCTGTTTACAACTGCAGATGCGCTATGCGCCTGCGGTATGAACCGCCGTTTTTGGCGCGCGGTGGCGGCGCGGGTTCCTGGTCACTGAAGTGACCAGGCCGGAATAGTTGTATCCTGAGGCGTTTCATCAGCGATATGAGCGAAAGCGCTCCTAACAATGTGGACCCGAAGCTGGCGGGGCTTCGTCGGCAGATTGATGATCTCGACCAGGAGATCGTCGAACTGCTCAACGCGCGGGCGCGCGTGGTCGTCGACATCGGCAAGGCCAAGCAGGCCGGCAAAACGCCCATCTACGCACCCGACCGCGAGCACGCCATCTTGCAGCGCATCGCCGAGCTCAACCACGGCCCCCTGCCGCAGGTCACCCTCAAGGCGATCTATCGCGAGTTGATGAGCGGCTCGTTTGCACTCGAGCGGGCGCTGCGAATCGGATACCTCGGCCCACAGGGCAGCTATTCCCAGATGGCCGCCCAGCGCAAGTTCGGGGCATCGGTCGAGTACCTGCCGCTGGCGGACATCCGCGCGGTGTTCGAGGAAGTCTCGCGCGGCCACTGCGACCTGGGCATCGTGCCCATCGAGAACTCCGTCGGCGGCGGCGTGATCGACACGCTGGACTGCTTCATCGACGCCCACGTGTACATCTGCGGCGAAGTGATCCTCGAAGTACACCACAACCTGCTGGCCAACTGCACGCCCGAGCAGATCACCTGCATCGCCTCCAAGCCCGAGGTTTTCGCCCAGTGCCGCAACTGGCTGGGCACCTTCCGCAAGGTCGATCTGCTGCCGATGGCCAGCAGCTCCAAGGCCGCCGAGATGGCCACGAGCACGCCCGGCCTGGCGGCCATCGGATCGGCGCTGGCGGCAGAGCATTTCGGCCTGCACATTGTCTTCAACAACATCGAGGACAATCCCAACAACATGACGCGGTTCTTCGTGATCTCGCCCACGCCGGCCAACCGCACCGGCAACGACAAGACGGCGATCATGTTCTCCACCGCCCACCGCGCCGGGGCGCTGGTGGCGGTGCTGAACGTCTTCTCGGCCTGCGGGATCAGCCTGACCAATATCGTGACCCGCCCCAGCAAGCGGCGCAACTGGGAATACTACTTCTTCGTCGACGCCGAGGGTCACTGCGACGACGCGAACTTTGTCAAGGCGCTGGCCGAGGCCCGCTCGCACTGCGGCGAACTGCACGTGCTGGGCAGCTTTCCCCAGGCCCGCCAGAATGTCTGAATCAAGGAGCCATGATGTCCCGCAAGCTATTTGTCGCCGGTAACTGGAAGATGAACACCTCGGGCCAGTCGGCAGTCGCCCTGGCCAGGGCGCTGGTCGAGAAGGTCGGCCAGACCGATAAGGTGGACGTGGCGATCGCCCCGCCGTTTGTGTATCTGCCCGGCGTGGCGGCGGCGGTTAAAGGCAGCCGCATCGGCCTGTCGGCGCAGAATATGTCGTGCGAAAACGACGGCGCCTTCACCGGCGAGATCTCGGCGGCGATGCTCAAAGACGTCGGCTGCCGGTTCGTGATCCTGGGCCACAGCGAGCGCCGGCACGTGATCGGCGAGACCGACGAGTTCATTAATCGCAAGGTCCGCAAGGCATTGGCCGATGGACTTGAAGTGATCTTCTGCTGCGGCGAACTGCTGGAAGAGCGCAAGAGCGGGCAGACGATGGCCGTCGTCGAGCGCCAGGTGACGGTAGGCCTCTCGCAGGTCAGCTCCGCCCAGATGGCGAAGGTGACGGTGGCGTACGAGCCGGTCTGGGCGATCGGGACGGGCGAGACGGCCACTCCTGCCCAGGCGCAGGAAGTTCATGGAAAGTTGCGTGCGCTGCTGGCGAAGATGTACGATGCCGCCACGGCCGACAAGGTGCGCATCCAGTACGGCGGTTCGGTGAAGCCCTCAAACGCCCGCGAGCTGATGGCGCTGCCGGATGTCGACGGCGTGCTGGTCGGCGGGGCGTCGCTCAAGGCCGAAGATTTTATCGCGATTGTCAATGCCGCCGTGTAACGGCTAACAGGAGTTGAAAGAATAGACATGGATACCTTCCTGACGACCTTGTTCATCCTGGTCTGCGTGCTGTTGATCATCGTGGTGCTGCTGCAGAAAGGGCGCGGCGGCGGGCTGGGCTCGGCGTTCGGCGGCCTGGGCAGTAGCGCCTTCGGAACGCGCGTCGGCGACGTGCTGACCTGGGTGACGATCATCCTGACGGCAGTCTTCCTGCTGCTGGCGGTGCTGACGAGCATGCAGTTCCGTCCCAAGACTGGCATCGTGGCAACGCCGCAGTTTTCGCCGCCGTCGGGCAAGTATACCGACAACGTGTATGTCTCGATTTACTGCGATACGGCCAAGGCCAAGATCTACTATACCCTCGACGGCAGCGAACCGACGGAAACGTCCGACGAATACACCGGCATGGTGAATCTGCCCATCGCCGGCACCGAGGGCGTCACTATCAAGGCCCGCGCGTTCAAGCCCGCATGGAACCCCAGCGACACCGCGTCGAGCTACTACGGGCCCAACTGGAAAGCTTCCACGCAACCGGCCGAGGAGCCTGCAGCGGCGCCGCCGGCCACCCAGCCCATCAGCACGCGACCGGCCACGACGGGTCCGGCGACGCGTTAGAATTATGTAGCGGCACGGGGATACGGGATACGCGATGATAAATTCGATGACCGGTTTCGGGACCGCGCAGGGACAGGTCTGCGGGGCGGAGTTCAGCGTTGAGGCACGCTCCGTCAACAACCGCTACCTCAAGACCCTGCTGCGCCTGCCCGACCCACTGTCGGCGCTGGAAAGCGACGTCGAGGCTCTGCTGCGCGAAAAACTCTCGCGCGGAACCGTGCAGGTGGCCGTGAGCATGAAGCTCTCCGGCGACCAGGCCGCCGCGGCTGTCAATGTCGCCGCGCTGACGACGTATCTCGACCAGCTCAAGGCCATCGAGATCGAGGCCAACCCCACCCTCCGGATCGACCTGGGCGCCATGCTGATGCTCCCGGGCGTTTGCCAGCCTCCGCAACTCGACCGCCTGCGCGAGCAGTCTCGCGGCGGGCTGCTCAAGCTCATCGCGACGGCCTTGGACCAGATGCTGGCCATGCGGCGCCGCGAGGGGCAGGCCCTTGCAGCCGATTTGCTGAACAACTGCCAGATCGTCGAAACCTGCCTGGCGCAGGTGGCGGCGCGGGCAGACGTGTCGGTCAAAGCCTACCAGCGCCGCCTGCTGGACCGGGTGGCCGAGCTGACCGGCCAGAGCGGCATCACCATCGACGCCGAGGCGCTGGCCCGCGAGGTGGCGATCTTCGCCGAGCGATGCGACATCGCCGAGGAGATCTCGCGCCTGACCGCCCACCTCGACCAGTTCCGTCAGAGCATGAACACGCCCGAGCCGGTCGGGCGAAAGCTGGACTTTATCGCCCAGGAACTGCTGCGCGAGGCCAATACCATCGCCAGCAAGGCCGCCGACGCCGAGATCGCCCGCGCCGTCGTCGACATCAAGACCGCCATCGATCGCATCAAGGAACAAGTTCAAAACGCCGAATGACGCCGCTGCCCGAGCGACGACTATGCCCCAGAACAAACGCGGAAAACTCGTGGTGGTGACCGGACCTGCCGGCGTCGGCAAGAGCACCATCCTGCGCAGCGTCATGGAAACCACCGGCAGCCGCTTCAGCGTCTCGGTGACGACGCGGGCGCCCCGCCCGGCTGAACGCAACCACCGCGATTACCACTTTATCGACGAGCCCACCTTCCAGGGCATGCGCGATCACGGCGAACTGCTGGAATGGGCCAAGGTCTTCGACCACTATTACGGCACGCCGGCGGCGCCGATCTGCGAGGCCATCGACGCCGGCCAAACCGTCATTCTGGACATCGACCTCCAGGGCGCCCGGCAGGTGCGCGTCAAGTGCCCGCAGGCCATGTTCGTGCTGATCCTGCCGCCGGACCATGAGACGCTGGTCGCGCGGCTGACGGGACGCGGCACCGAGAACGAGGAACAGCTCAAGATCCGCCTGGCCAAGGCGCAGCAGGAAATGGAGGCCGCCCAGGCCAGCGGTCTGTATAATCACCAGATTGTCAACGACGACCTACACCGTGCGGTCAGAGAACTTGTTGAAATCGTAACGCAGGGAGCACCCCAGCAATGATCGAAGCCCTTAAGAGTGAAGAAATCGTCCGCAAGGTCGGCGGCAAGTTCCGCCTCACCGCCCTCATCCAGCGCCGCCTGGCCGAAATCGTCCAGGGGTCGCGCCCGCTCGTCGAGCGCAAGGCCGGCATGACCGACATGGAAGTCGTCATCGAGGAAATCCTCCAGGACAAGATCGCCATCGATTACGAACATTCAGAAATTGCCAAGCCGCGATAGAACAGAAGTTGTGAGTTGTGGGTGGTGAGTTGTGAGCTTCGGGCTGAAGACTCTCACCACTCACAACACACAACTCACAACTGGATTGCTATGCCATGGCCAAATCCTCTGAGAAGGCGCTATCCGGGTACGAGGTTCTGCTCTGCGTCACCGGCGGGATCGCCTGCTATAAGACCGCCGACCTGGCCAGCAGCCTCGTCCAGGCAGGCGCCGGCGTCAATGTCGCGATGACCGACTCCGCCACCCAGTTCATCGGGCCTATCACGTTCCAGTCGCTGACAGGGCGGCGCGTCTACACCAGTATGTGGATCGCCCCGCAGGAGTACTCCGCCCAGCACATCGCCCTGACGGAACTGGCGGACCTGATGGTGCTTGCCCCGGCCACCGCCGACATCCTGGCCAAGATGGCCTGCGGGATCGCTGACAACCTCGTCTCGACGCTGGCACTGTCGGCCCACGGTGCCTGCCCGATCCTGGCCGCCCCCGCGATGAACACCCGCATGTGGACCGCCCCGGCCATGCAGGCCAACATGAAGACGCTCATCGAGCGCGGGCTGACAGTCATAGGCCCCGCCGAAGGCCGCCTGGCCTGCGGAACCGTCGGCAACGGCAGAATGTCCGAACCGGATGAAATCTTCCAGAGCATCAGCGACCTGCTCAAAAAACATCCGCCCAAGAACGCAGGGGCGACACAATCGCCGTGAAGGAAGTCTCGCCCCTTCGGGGCTCTGACGATATTAGAGAGCGTTCCGGGGGCTGCGCGACGGAAAACCCGTCGCTTCGCCCCCGGCTAAGTTCTATCGCCCCTTCGGGGCTGACGACAAAGAAGCCTGAACGCATGCGCATCATCGTGACAGCCGGGCCTACGCGGGAATACATCGATCCCGTGCGATTCATCACCAATGCCTCCAGCGGGCAGATGGGGTATGCTGTCGCCGCCGCGGCGGCCACAGCGGGACACCAGGTCACGCTGCTGTCTGGGCCGGTCCCCTTGCCGCCTCCGCCCCACTGTCGCGTCGTCCCGTTCGTCAGCGTTGACGACCTCCAGGCCGCACTTGCCGAACGCTTTGCGGATTGCGATGCGCTGGTGATGTCCGCGGCCGTGGGGGACTTTCGGCCGCAGCGTGTCAGCCCGCACAAGCTTTCGCGCAGCGGCGGGGCGATCGATCTGCGGCTGATCCCCACGCAGGATGTTGTCGCCGGCGTCGCGGCGGGCAAGCGCCCCGGCCAGATCGTGATCACCTTCGCCGTAGAAGACGCCCCGCCCGAAGCCGCCGCCGCCAAGGCCCTTGGCGAACTCCAGGCCAAACACGCCGACTACGTCGTGGTGAACATGCCCGACGCGATGGGCGCCCAAAGCTCGCAGGCATGCATCCTGTCGCGCGAGGCCGTCATCCTCCCTTGGGGCTCACGCCCCAAGAGCGAACTGGCCGGCGAAATTGTCTCGCTGCTGCGTTAAGCCCAGGGATTATAATCCCTGGGCTTCAACAGCACGAAGGAGCCCCCCATGCGTAACTGGTTGCACGCACTATCGGTCGTTCTGATCTTCTCCACCGCCCTGAACGCCGCCCCGGACGTCGCGCCGCAGGAAAAGCCGCCGGAGGATCTGCCTGACACAAAAGAATCGGCAAAGCTCCCGCCGCTCATGCCAGCCGTCGTCACCGGCACGGTCACTCTCGACGGCAAGCCCGCGGCGGGGATCCGCGTCACCGACGGCGTGGGCTTCGTCACCACCGACAAGGACGGCCGCTATTCCATCACGCTCGCCCCCGACCCGATGATCCCCTACACGCCGGCCCGCACGATCAGCGTCTGCTGGCCGGCCAACACCTGGCCGGTCAAGAACACCAAGACCGGGCGCTGGAGCTGGTGGGTTCGCCTGAAGGACATCGCCCAAGCCGTGCCCGGCAAGCCCGCCCCGCAGGAAGCCAAAGACGTGAACTTCGCACTCGTCAGCGTCAAGCAGACGCTGCCGGTATGCGTGAGCTTCGGCACCGACGCCCACGACAACTTCAGCCGCGCGCACAATTTCATGTGGATCGACGAGGCTGCCGAGGCGGGCAAACATGTCGACGTGGCCGTCGACGGCGGCGATATGGGCTACATCGGCTTCGGCAACGCCAATGACGCGTACACGGCCATCAGCAAGTTCGCCGACCAGTCGCCGGTGATGATGCTGCACCTGGCGGGCAATCACGACGTGGTCGGCATCCACAGCCGCTGGTGGAAGGTGCCCCACGAACTGTCCGGCAACGGGGCGTTCACCAAGTACCTCAATCCCGTGCGATGGTCGTTCGACATGGCCGGCGTGCATTTCGTCGGTTTGGACTGGGCTCTGGAGGACGAGAAAGGCCACATCCAACTCGGCGTCTCCAACTCGGCGCTGGACTGGTTCGAGAAAGACCTCGCCGCCCAGCCCAAGGGCACGCCGATATACCTGCTGATCCACCAGCAGTGGAGCCCGCACCAGCGGTTCTACGACCTGCTCGACAAGTATGGCGTGCGGCTGACCCTCGGCGGGCACTCGCACCGCAACATGTACCTCAACGACGCCCCACCCAAGCCCGGGCAGGTCCAGCACTGGACCAAGATGAGCGAGTACACGCTCCTGTACGTCCACAAGGATGGGAACTTCGACTTCGTCGACCGCTGCATTTACGAAGGCTTCCGCAAGTATTGGGACCAGCACTGGGGCCATCACGGCAGAGCGTGCGCGCTCTTCCACGAATGGCCGCAGGCCGATCCCCAGTTCAAGGGCGCTCACAAGGGCGTCAAGAACGTCACGCTCACCAGCGAAGCCAAGTCGCTCGAGCCTCTGGGCGAGGAGACCTTCGACGTGCGGATCGGTGCCCGCGGCGCCGGCGGCAAAGCGGCCACTCGCTGGGGCGTGCGCATTACCGGCTCCGACGGGGCGGTGCAGACCGTTATCTACGACATCAAGAAGCAGCGGTTGGACATGATGGGGCTCGAGACGTACTTCAACCCGATCGTCCCCCCGCGCGGCGGCGTTAAACCCCTCACGCCCGAGGAGGCCGCCAATGAAGGTTCACAGCCGGAGTGGGTCGAGATGCGCCTGCTTGTGATGCCCGACCGCGTGCGGCTGCTGGTCAACGGGCGGCTGCACTATCAAAAGTACGTCAAGGTCGGCAAGGCCAGCAAGATCGAGTACTTCGCCGAGGACGGCGCCGCCGAGTTCGGCCGCGTCGACGTGTGGTCGCACCCCTGGCCCAATTACAAACCCCGCCCCTGCGCCAACAGCGGCTAAACCGTGTCGCGGACGTCTCGTCCGCGTGTGGCATGGGCGTCCCCGAGGCACAGGTCTCGTCCATGCCCCGAACCTTCAACGATCCGGGACACGTCTTGTCACGCCGCGCGATCGCGCATGGCGGCCGCGACGGCGTCGGCGAATTGCTGCATCAGCCATCGCTCGTCGAACGTCCGCTCGCGCGATCCGGCGCCCCTGAGTTGCATGTGCACCGCCAGCGGGAGCATGATGGCCACGGCCTCGCGACCGGCCACCTGTCCGCACAGGCGTGCCAGCACCGCGGCCATGCTCAGCGGCACGCTCGCCGGCGGCGAGGTGTCGGCGGCGTCGGCGCACTTTGCAGCCGTTCCGGTCACGTACTGCTCACGGCAGACTAGCGGGCGGTCGTCGTAGATCGCGCAGGCGTCGTCTTTCAGGAACGGGCAGGCCAGATCCAGCGAGCGATACCACTCGCTGAGCTGCGCGGCGTCGGCCCCGCGCGGCGCCGGACGGCGCAGCAGCGTCATGGCGGCCCGTTCGATTCGTTCCTCGATCTCGCCCCGCAGGCTCGGCGGCAACGTCCGCACGCGCGCGGCGATGGCCGTCGCTTCCGGCGGCGAGACGCTGACGAGATAATGGCAGCAGGCGCTGCAGCCCTTGTGGCAGGGGCTCTGGCACGGGTCGCGATGGGCGGCCAACCGGTCGGCCAGAGCTCGCGCGGGGGCGACCAGATCCAACAACCGAGCTCGTGATGTCTTGGCGTGACGGTTCTGCACGGCAACTCCCACGAATCTATCGGTTCTTCCACCGCGCTGCTTTAGCGGGTGCCCGATGCCGTGCCGGCACGACTTTCTCCCCGTGACTGAGGCATTACGGAAATTGCCAATTGGAAATTGGAAATTGGCATTTACCCCCAACTTCTGGTACCCTTCCGCTCTTAAACATGCCCCCGGCGCGTGGCCGGATTGGAATCATTCAATAAACAGGAGCAAGACCCATGGCAGTGTCACCGATGAAGGTCGGCGTCATCGGCTGCGGCGCCATCAGCGGCGCGTACTTCGATGCAGCCAAGCGATTCCCCGTTCTCCAGATCGCCGCGGCGGCGGATCTCGACATGGAGCGCGCAGCGGCCAAGGCCAAAGACAACAATTGCCGCGCTTGCACCGTCGCTGAGATCCTCAAGGACCCCGAGATCAAGATCATCCTCAACCTGACGATCCCCAAGGCGCACTACGAGATCGCGATGAAGTCGCTCGAGGCCGGCAAGCACGTGCACGCCGAAAAGCCCCTGGCCGTCAACCGCGAGCAGGGCAAAAAGATCGTCGAGACCGCCAAGGCCAAGAACCTCCGCGTCGGCAGCGCGCCGGACACCTTCATGGGCGCCGGAATCCAGACGTGCATCAAGCTCATCGACGACGGCTGGATCGGCACCCCCCTGGGCGCCACGGCCTTCATGACCTGCCGCGGGCACGAGAGCTGGCATCCCGATCCCGAGTTCTACTATGAAATCGGCGGCGGTCCCGTGCTCGACATGGGCCCGTACTATCTGACGGCCCTGGTGGCGATGCTCGGACCGGTCAAGCGCACAGCGTCGTTCTCGAAGAGTTCCTTCGAGTACCGCACGATCACCAGCGCCAAAAAGTTCGGCAAGAAGGTCAAAGTCGAAGTGCCCACGCACGTGGCCGGCAGCCTCGACTTCGCCAACGGCGTCCTGGGCACCATCATCATGAGCTTCGACGTCGTCGGCGCCCAGTTGCCGCGCATCGAAATCTTCGGCACTGAAGGCACCATCAGCGTCCCGGACCCCAACGCCTTCAGCGGCCCGATCCACGTGCAGCGCCTCGGCGGCGAGCGCCTGCAGATTCCATTCAGCCACATCTATGCCGAGAACAACCGCGGCATCGGTGCGGCCGACATCGCCTACGCCGTCCAGTCCGGCCGCCCGCATCGCTGCAGCGGCGAGATGGCCTACCACGTGCTGGACGTCATGCAGGCCCTCAACGAGGGTGGCACGCAGACCATCGCCAGCACCTGCCACCGACCCGCCCCGCTGCCCATGGGCCTGGTGAGCGGACAGCTCGACGAGTAAGTTCAAAGATCGAAGGTCGAAGTGAAAAGCCCCCGGGTTCGCCTGGGGGCTTTTCTATTGCGGATTCTTGATTTCGGATTCGCGGGTTAGCGACCTGCATCCCGTTTTGTTAGCGATCCTCTTGATCCCCTCAATCCTCATTAATCCCGCTCTCTGCGTCCCCGAAGCACTCGCCGCACGAGCCCGACCAGCGCCACGTCCAGCGCCAGGCGATCGAGCCCGCGCGAGAACGTCCACAACCGCATCCGCGCCCACGCGCGCACCACTGCGGCCGCCATGCCGCGGCGATGCGTGAAGGCCAGCTTGGCCAGCGTCTGCGCGCGATCGAGATACCGCTTGTATCCCCGCGGGAACCACGGCAGCTTCGAGCCACTGTCCCAGTCGTACGCGATCCAGTCCTCGAGCCGCTGGGGCGGCTGGAGGCCCAACTCCATGCACTGCCGGAACATCTCGGTGCCCGGGTAGGGAATGTAGATCGACGGCTCGAACATCCGCACGTGAGCGCCGCGGCCCAGGCGAAGCATCAGGCCCAGCGTGCGGCGCACGTCGCGGCGCTTCTCCAGCGGGAAGCCCAGCATGAAGTGATAGCTGGCGACAAAGCCCAGCCGCCGCACCTTCTCGTCGGCCGCCAGCACCTGCTCGACGGTGATGTCCTTGCGGATCTGCTCAAGCACGGCGTCGCTGCCGCTCTCGACGCCAAAGGTCAGCTCTTCGCAACCGGCCGACCTCATCAGGCCCAGCAGTTCGTCGTCGAACCGCAGGAACGTGTCGATCCGCATGTCGACGTGCCAGGGCAGCTTGAGCCCGCGGCCGATGAGCCCGCGGCAGATATCGCCCACGCGGCGGGCATCGACGCAGAAATTGTCCGCCACGAAGTTGATCGACTTGAGTTCGTATCGCCGTACCAGCTCATCGATGCCCGAGAGCACCTTGGCCGCCCCGGCTGCCCGCCAGCGGCGGTGATTGAAGCCGTTGTTGTAGCAGAACGCGCAGCGGTTGGGGCAGCCGCGGTCGGTGTTGAGATCGAGACATCGCGCGAACTTCGTCGAGACTTTCTCGCGCAGGTGTACGTAATGTTCGACATCCACCAGGTCGTACGCCGGCTCAGGCAGGGCGTCCAGATCGGCCCAGGGCCGCTCGGCCGTGCGCAGGACGCCCCCGTCCCGCCGCAGCGCCAGACCGGCCACGCTCTCCAGGGCCCCGCCGCTCTTGAGGCGCTTGGCCAGTTCGACGATCGTGGCTTCGCCCTCGCCGACAACCACCAGGTCCACCAGGTCATTGGCCAGCGTCTGTTCAGTCAGAAGGCTCGCGTGCAGCCCGCCCCAGACCACCGGCACGCGCGAGAGTTCTTTGACCTTTCGCGAAAACTCCAGGCTGCCTTTGATCTGGAAACCCGTCATCGGACCGGTGCCGGCAAGAAGCGTCTCTGGCCCGATCGCGGCCGCCAGTTTCTCCTGCCAGGCGTCGATCGTTCCCATATCGATCAGCGCGACGGAAAAGCCCGCCTGGCGAAGCGCCGCGGCCAGGTGCAGCAGCCCCAGCGGCGCGCGGAAGAACGACAGCACCCGCGAGTAGTTCTCCATGGCCCGAAAAAGGATCACCTCAGCCATGGCAGGGCTCCGGGTAGCACGGGCTTTCCAGCCTGTGAGGACCGCAGCCTGGAAAGGCTGTGCCACCCCGCTGGCTAGCGTTCTTCGGGAAGGGGAATTCTGTCGAGCAGGTC
This sequence comes from Planctomycetaceae bacterium, assembly GCA_021371965.1. The sequence continues at coordinate 34,970 of JAJFVE010000134.1, read as the reverse complement.
GCATTGGCGGGCATAGAGCCCCTTCTTGACGCGCGGGCGGTCGATGAAATCCATGTACTGATCTTTGACGGCATCGTAAGCGGGCCAGTATGGCAAGTAGGGAGCGTTGGGATTTCCCGTATTGGCAAAGTTAATCCAGTAGTCCATTATACTTTCGGACAGGGCCCGGTCGGTACTGTCAAAAATCCGCCCGCTGGCGTGGCCGAACACATACGCGATCTCCAGCCCGTGAAAGGCGCCCATCTTCGTCTCGATCAGCCCCGGCGGCACGCGAGAGAACTGGTAGAGCCACGCCGACGAGCGGGCCTTGGTCATCGACCGCGCGGCAAATCGTGACGGGACGACGAAAGCGGCCACAGTTACCAGCTCGTTGCGGGCCTGGGCGACCGACTCATCGTCACTCATAGGAAAGACCTTCAGGACGGCGTCAGTGTTCTCGCCAAAATAGATCCGCACGCTTGTTCGAAAGCCCACCCAGTTCCTCAGAGGCACGCTCTTGATGAACAAGGTTCCCTCGTCGGCATTGTTGCCCACGATCAGCGGCACGCGGTGCTGGCGGCCTTTGGCGAACAACTTCACCGGGTCCTCGGGGATAAGCCAACCGTCGATGACCGGTCCGTATCGCGTGCCGCCCTGGAACAGACCGACCGCGCCGGGATAGACGGTTGCCACGTCATCCGCACTGCAGCGCCGCGCGGCCGCCAGCGGGTCGCTCGCGCCGCTGCATCCCAGGGACTTGAAGATGTCCTCGCCCAGGCTCTCGGCCGATTGCAGCCCCCGAAACTCCTGGCGCAGTTTACGGTTTCGCCCGTGAACGGCCCCGCTCTGGCTGATGGCCCGCTGAAAGAGCCCCTTGGCGGCGGGGCAGACCATCAGGCGGCAGACGTTCATGCCCCCGGCCGATTCGCCGAAGATCGTGACGCGCGTCGGATCGCCGCCGAAGACCACGATGTTGCGTTGCACCCACTTCAGGGCTGCGATCTGGTCGAGCAAGCCGTAGTTTCCCGAGACGCCCCGGGCCGATTCCTTCGACAGCAGCGGATGTGCCAGGAAGCCCAAGGCCCCCACGCGGTAATTGATCGTCACCACCACCGCCCCACGCCGCGCCAGCTCGCGGGCGTCGTACGCCCCGGCCGAGGCCGTGCCCGTCGCGTTGCCGCCGCCATGGATCCACACCAGCACCGGCAACGCTCGCTCCACCCGCCCCAGCGGCGTGAAGACATTGAGGTAGAGGCAGTCTTCGCTGACGGGTCCCAGACCCCCGCACCACCGCGACGCCGGCTGCGGGCACGACGGGCCGAACGCCGTGCAGTTGCGAACCGTCTGCCAAGGCTTGACCGGCGCCGGAGGCCGCCATCGTAGCGGTCCCACCGGCGGCGCGGCGTAGGGGATGCCCAGAAAGACACGGCAGCGGTCGTCGTCGATGCCGGTGATCGGTCCGCTGTCGATCTGCAGCAGCGGCGGCCATCGCAGCTCCCGCGCCTCATCGCGATGAATCGCGTCCTCCTGCCCGCCGCTGCCATAGGTGACGACCAGCACGGCCGCACCGGCCAGCAATAGACGAAGAATCGACATCCGTCCCACCTCGGATAATTCTATTGAGTCAGGGGAGCGTCGAGATGTTGTGGCTGCCGCGGTCAGCCTTTCGCCGCCGACTCGAACAGCGCTCGGGCGTATTGGATGTCCTCGGCGGTCTGCTCGTTGACGTGATCGTGGTCGCTGTACTCGGCTGTCAAGCACACGTCGCCGACGAACCCTCGCTGCACGAGCTCGCGGGCGACCCAGGGCCAGTTCGCCCGGCCTTGGCGGGCGGTCGTCCACGTCGTGCCCCACTGCACCTGGCCGTTCTCGTCGGCGGGATAGGGCTTCCACAGGGCGCTCTTGAGGTTCACCACGCGCAGGTGCGACCAGACGATGTCCAGCGCCACGTCGACCTGCTCGCCCTCGAGGCCGTTGTGGCCGGCGTCCCAGACGGCGCAGATTTGGTGCGGGTCGTACTGGCTGATGGCGTGATAAATCTGCATCGCGTTGGCGACATAGCGCCCGCAGTGGTTCTGCAGACCGATCGCCACGCCGTATCGCTCCAGCATGGGCATCAGGGCGTCCCACTGCTTCTGATGCAGGGCGATGCCCGAGAGGTAGTCGGTCTCGCGCGGAATGTTCACGCAGATGCGGATGATCGGCACGCCCGCTGCCGCGCAGGCGGCGATCGTCTGCTCGTCGGTCGGCCCGGCGACCGTGCCAATGCGCACGCCGCAGTCGGCCATGATGCGTGCGGCCTCGGGCAGGGCCTTGCCGACGTTCTCAGGCGTGACGGGGTAGCCCGGGCGGACGGGCATCTCGATGCCATCAAAACCCATGGCCTTGACGAAGGCGGCCAGTTCGGCTGGGGGCAACTTCGGCCAGGGCTTGGTGAACACCGTGAAACTGATCTTTTCGTCCATGGCGGATTCCTTCCTGATGCAGATCAGCGATTGTCTTCGATGGTCTTGAGCATCGCCAGAATGTTTTCCGCCGGCGTGCCGGGCATTAAGGATGCGTTGTTTGGAAGTCATGGGCTTGGTAACCAGTAGCCAGTAGCCCGTAAAAACTCAAACAAGCTGTACTCGTTCTTCCAGGCGCTACGGGCTACTGTTTTACCGGATACGTTCCCGTCAGCGCCCTGCCGCGGTCGCGGCGGACTCTCGCCAGGTAATCCCGCATCGACTCCATGCCGAACTCGGCGATCAGGTCGTCGGTGCTGCGGCCGGGCAGTTGCGACTGGATCAGCAGCAGGCATTCTTCGTTGAGCCATTCGGTGAAGGCGGCTGTGGGGCCGTGCTTGGCGAAGAGGTCGACGAGTTTTCCGGCGTTCTTGTCATGGTGCAGCAGGCGGCGGTCCAGCGGCAGCGTGGCGGTGGCCAGTGGGCAGCGGCCGGACCAGCCGTGATTGCGGATCATGCTGCTGATGGGCCGGCCGGCCAGGTCGACGAACGACGCCGCCGCCCCGTGCACGCCGGCCATATAAAAGCCGAACTCGATGGCCCAGCGGCTCATCATGCGCACGCCCGTCCACATCGACGACCAGATGACCAGCTCGGCCTTTTCCGCGCAGAGGCTCGCGCCGACTTCCCAGTAATTCAGGTCGAAGCAGATCGTCAAGCCGACGCGGCCGAAGTCCGTCTGAAACACCGGCGTCTCGGTGCCGGGGATGATCCCCATGTCGAGCTCGCCGTGCGTGGGGACGTTCTTGTGATAGACGCCAACGATCTGGCCGTCGCGGTCGATCAGCACCGAACTGTTGCGGCGCTTGGCGCCTTCCGTCGTCGCTTGCGGAATGACGACGTAGATCGAGTGCCGGCGGGCGGCCTTGCGCATCGCGGTGATCGTCGGTCCGTCGAGCTGCTCGAAGACCCAGCACTTGGCCGTGCCCAGATAGGCGCATATCTCGGGAAACGCCACGAGGTCCGAGCCCAAGATCTTCGCCTGGGCCACGTGCTCGCTCATGCGCTCGAGGGTCTTGTCCAGCCGGTCGCTCAGCTCGCCGTTGACGGCTTCATAAGCCACAAGGGAAATGGTCGCGTCTCTGCTCATCGCACACCTCCGCAAAAGAATCTCGAATATGTCAGTCAAGACATTTGGCCACAGAGACACCGAGAACACAGAGAGAGACTCTTAGAAAGATATCAATATCTTCTCTGTGAACTCTGCGTCTCTGTGGCCCAAGTCTCCAATCCAATCATTCTACATTGTGAAGACGACGCCGAGAATGCGATCGGGTTCGCCGATGATCGCGGCGATGCCCTGCTGGACGTCGGCCAGCGGGATCGTATGCGTCGTCAGGGCGTCGACATTGAGGCGGCCTTGCGAAATCAGCCGCATGCATAGTTCGAGATTCGTCCGCGTGTTCCACCGCATGTACACGCCCGGGTACGCCGCGCCGTATTCCCACAACTCGTCGTGATAGCCCGGCCCGGTGCGGCCGGCCTGGCGGACCTCGGCGTTGGAGCTGGCGCGGAACGGCCAGTCGAACGACGGATTGCCCACCACGACGATCTTGCCCATGGTGTGGCCGTCGGGCGTGACCTTGAGCGTCTGCTGCAGGCTGCGCATGACGGCGTTGCCGTCGCCGCCGAAGGCCAGCACGGCCGCATCGAGCCCCCGCCCGGCGGTGAAGGCTTTCGTGGCGGCCACTTCGTCATCTTTGCCGACCGTGGCGGCCGCGTCGAAACCGGTTCGCCTGGCCAGATCGGTGCGGAAGGCGATAGTGTCCCAGCCGATCACGTAGTTGCCGGCCAGGTGGTGCAACTGCCCGGCGAGCTGGCCGAGCAGGCCCAGGCCGGCGACGGCGACGTATTCGCCGAAGACCGGTTCGCCGCGGCGCAGGGCGTGCAACGCCGTCGCGGCCAGCATCGCATAGGCGCCTTGCTGGAAGGTGACGTTTTCCGGCAGGGCCACGCACAGATTATGCGGCACGACGCCGTGCGTGGCGTGAGGCGCATACCCACCGCCGACGCACGCCACGCGGTCGCCGACTTTGAACTCCTCAGCCCCGCTCGACACTTCCGCCACCACGCCGGCGCAGGAGTAGCCGAACGTCTTGGGCTGGGCCTGGGGGTTGGGTTTCTCGCGTGCGGCCGCCAGCGAGCGCCAGCCGTTGAGCTCCGTGCCCGGACTGACCAGCGAGGCCCGGATCTCCACCAGCACCGAACCGTCCTTGAGCGCAGGGATGTCCTGCGTGATCGTGATAATCCGGCCGTCGCCCGTCACCGCCGCCATCAATCGTTGCTTGGCCATGCTTCACCCGCAGTGTGGCATGGGCGTCCTCTAGGGACAGGTCTCGCCCATGCTCTCCGAGTTCACAACGATCAGCACCCGTCTTTCGCGCACGCATGGCCGGGACGGCCATGCCACGCACGGGCGAGACGCCCGTGCCACAAAACGGCTATTTGCCCAGGCCGCTGCTCTTGAGGAAGTCGTAGCTCTGCTTGACGGCTTCGATCATGTCGGTGGCGCACTCGTCGAGTTCGACGATGGCGTACTCGGCAAACTTGGCGGCCGCAAATACCGGCGCGAAGTTCATCGTGCCGGCGCCGACGGCGGTCATGGGCTTGCCGGTCATGCCCGGGCCGTCCTTGATGTGCAGCAGCTTGACGCGCTGCCCCAGGTCGGTGATGACGGCAGCGGGCTCGCGCTTGCCGACCATCGCCCAGTACGTGTCGACCTCGGCCACCACCTGCGGCCAAAGACTGTCGTAGAACGCCTTGTACGCCGGCAGGCCCTGCAGGTCGTCCATCTCCCACCAGTGATTGTGGTAGCCCAGGGTCAGGCCGTGCGGGGCGATATTCTGGTGGGCCTGGTTCCACAGGTCGGCCATCGCGCGAATCTTCTCCAGCGACGCGAAATCGCCCGGGCCGGCGCCCGAAATGACATAGCGTGCGCCCAGCAGCTTGGCGTCTTCGACGATTTTCTGCCATCCGTCGCCCACGGGCAGGCCACAGTGCATCATCGGCGCCTGGAGCCCGAGATCCTTGAACAGCTTGGCGGCCTCGGCCACCGTCGTGCCCGGGAAGCCGGCCGGCTCGACGTACTTGTATCCCATCTTGGCGATGGCGCGGATCGTCCCGGCGTAGTCCTTGGAAAGCTGATCGCGAACGCTGTAAAGCTGAATGCCGATCGGAATGGCCATCGCACACGCTCCTTTTATAATGGTTGCGATAAGGGGCAAAGCATACCAACACCCGCCACAGCGGACAAGATAGTTTAGCTCGGCAGCGGAGCCGGCTGCGGGACCGAAGAGAACACGAATGCCACGAATGGGACGAATGTGTAGAAACAACAAAGAGAATCTTTATCCTTGTTCTTATCTTTGTCTTTATCTTTGTCCATTCGGTCTTATTCGTGACATTCGTGTTCTCTTTGGGCATGCAGCTATGCTGAAGCTTGATTTCGCCGGCCCATGCCCTATCATTTTCAACCGGCCTCACACTAAGGAGTCTCACCAATGCCCCAGGCAGATATCGGACTGATCGGGTTGGCCGTCATGGGCCAGAACCTCGTGCTGAATATGGACGAGAAGGGCTTCACCGTCGCCGTCTACAACCGCACGGTTTCGAAGGTGGACGATTTTCTCGCCGGGCCGGCCAAGGGCACCAAGGTGATCGGCGCGCATTCGATCGAGCAACTCGTCGCCGCCCTCAAGACGCCCCGCCGGGTGATGCTGATGGTCAAGGCCGGACAGCCCGTCGATGAGTTCATCGAGCATCTGCTGCCCCACCTGCAAGCCGGCGACATCATCATCGACGGCGGCAACAGCAACTTCCAGGACACCGCCCGTCGCTGCAAGTACGTCGAGGGCAAAGGCCTGCTGTACATCGGCACAGGGGTCTCCGGCGGCGAGGAAGGCGCGCGGCACGGGCCCAGCATCATGCCCGGCGGCTCGCCCGCTGCATGGCCGCACGTGAAGAACATCTTCCAGGCCATCGCTGCCAAGGTCGACGACAACCAGCCCTGCTGCGACTGGGTCGGCGAAGGCGGCGCCGGGCACTTCGTCAAGATGGTGCACAACGGCATCGAGTACGGCGACATGCAGCTTATCTGCGAGGCCTACGCCCTGCTGCAGCGCACGGGGATGACCCCGGCCGAGATGTCCGAAGTCTTCGCCCAGTGGAACCAGGGCGACCTGGACAGCTACCTCATCGAGATCACGCGCGACATTCTGGCCACGGTCGATCCAGAAACGGGCAAGCCGATCGTCGATCTGATCCTCGACGCCGCCGGGCAGAAAGGCACCGGCAAGTGGACCGTCATCGCCGCCCTGGACACCGGCCAGCCGCTGACGCTGATCAGCGAGGCCGTCTTCGCCCGCTGTCTCTCGGCGATGAAGGAGCACCGCGTCGAGGCCTCGAAGAAACTCCGCGGGCCCAAGGGCACTTTCAGCGGCGACCGGGCGAGGTTCATCGACGACATCCGCCAGGGGCTTTACGCCAGCAAGATCGTCTCGTACGCCCAGGGGTATCAGCTCCTGCACGCCGCGGCCGCCGAGTACAAGTGGGACCTCAACTACGGCGGGATCGCCCTGATGTGGCGCGGCGGGTGCATCATCCGCAGCCAGTTTCTCGGGCGCATCAAGGAAGCGTACTCCAAGCGCAAGGCCCCGGACAATCTGCTGCTGGCGCCGTACTTCAAGAGCGCCGTCGGCAAGGCCCAGAGCGCCTGGCGGCGCGTGGTCGCCAAGGCCGTCAAGATGGGCGTGCCGATCCCGGCCTTCGCCACGGCGCTGTCGTACTACGACGGTTTCCGCAGCGAGCGCCTGCCGGCCAACCTGCTCCAGGCCCAGCGCGATTACTTCGGCGCGCACACCTACGAGCGCGTCGACAAGCCCCGCGGCCAGTTCTTCCACACCAACTGGACCGGCAGCGGCGGCTCGACGACGGCCAGCACCTATAACGCATAACAACAATTAGTCCACGAATGTCACGAATGACACGAATAAGAGGAAACAAAGAAGCACCACAGAGGCACAGAGAGATCAGAGGAAGAAACAACAAGACATCGATGAAGCCTTTTTGTTTTTTCTCAGCGCCCTCTGTGTCTCTGTGGTGATCTTTGTTGTTTCCCCATTCGTGACATTCGTGGACGTTGTTCTTTGGGAGCGGAACATCATGACGGATTTGTTCGACATCAGCGGCAAGGTAATCGCCATCACCGGCGGGGCCGGCGTTTTGGGCGGGCAGATGGCTCGCGACCTGGCGGCCCGCGGGGCCAAGGTCGTCGTCGTCGACTACGACTCGCTGCGGGCCAACCAGGTCTGCAAAGAGATCGAGGCCGCCGGCGGGCTGGCGTTGCCCGTCGAGTGCAATGTGCTCGATAAAGCCCACGTGCAGGAAGCCTTCACTTGCGCCGTCAACAGCTTCGGCGGCGTCGACGTGCTCATCAACGCCGCCGGCGGCAATAAGAAGGACGCCACGTGCGTCCCGCCGCAGTCGGAGTTCTTCGACATCCCGCTCGAGGCCTTCCGCTGGGTCTTCGACCTCAACTGCATCGGCACGATCATCCCCAGCCAGGTCTTCGGCCGCCACATGGCCCAGCGCGGCCGCGGGGTAATCATCAACATCTCTTCCATGAACGCCTTCCGCCCCCTGACGCGCATCGCCGCGTACTCGGCAGCCAAGGCCGCCATCAGCAACTTCACGCAGTGGCTCTCGACGTACATGTGCCAGAACTGCTCGGCCGACATTCGCGTCAACGCCATCGCGCCGGGGTTCTTCCTGACCGACCAGAACCGCTTCCTGCTGGTCGATGAAAAGACCGGCCAGGCCACCGCCCGCGGGCAGCAGATTCTCGCCCACACGCCCATGGCCCGCTACGGTGAACCCGCCGACCTGATCGGCACGCTTGTGTGGTTGATCTCCGACGCCTCGAAGTTCGTAACCGGCATCGTCGTACCTGTGGACGGTGGTTTCAGCGCCTATTCAGGCGTGTGAGGATATTGAAGTATGAACAAACTCCTGCCCCTGACATTCCAACCGCTGCCACTGGGCGAGATCCGCCCCCTGGGATGGCTGGAAAGACAACTTCGCATCCAGGCTGCCGGCCTGACCGGCACGCTGCATGAGTTCTGGCCGGACATCCGCGACAGCGGATGGATCGGCGGCGATGCCGAAGGCTGGGAACGCTGCCCCTACTGGCTCGACGGCCTGGTGCCACTGGCGTTCGAGCTGCGCGACGAGAAGCTGCTGGCCGTCGCGCGGCGGTATGTGGAATACATTATCGATCACCAGCTGGAGAGCGGCTGGCTTGGCCCGCACAAGCACCGGCCATATGAGGATCAGGATGTCTGGTCGCTGATGCTGGTCTTCAAGGTGCTCACGCAGTGGCACGAAGCCACCGGCGAGGCGCGGGCGCTGACCGCCCTGCAGCGTGCCTTCAAGGCGATGTTCGAGGTGCTGCCCAAGCGGCCACTGCGCGACTGGGGCAAGAGCCGCTGGGCCGACCTCGTCGTCAGCGTCTACTGGCTCTACGACCGCACCGGCGAGGGCTGGCTGCTGGAGCTTGCCGCCCTTGCAGCTGCACAAGGCTATGACTGGCGCGGGCACTTCTCGGCATTCCAGCATCCCGGCAGGGTTCCCGCCGTCGGCTCGACGCAGTACACGCACGTGGTGAACAACGCGATGGCCGTCAAGGCGCCCGGCCTGTGGTACCGCCAGAGCCGCGACGACGGCGACCGCCGCTCGGTGGCGCACCTGCTGGAGACGCTGGACCGTTACCACGGCCAGGCCACCGGCGTCTTCACCGGCGACGAACACTACGCCGGTCTGAATCCTTCGCAAGGCACCGAGACCTGCGCCGTCACCGAGTACATGTACTCGCTGGAGGTGCTGCTGGCCGTGCTGGGTGAGCCGGCGCTGGCCGACCGGCTGGAGCGCATCACTTTCAACGCCCTGCCCGCGGCTTTCACCGACGACATGATGGCCCGCCAGTACGACCAGCAAGCCAACCAGGTGCTCATCCGCAGTCACGAGGACCGACCCTTCGCCACCAACGGGCCCAGCGCCCACTGCTTCGGTCTGGAGACAAACTACGGTTGCTGCACGGCCAACATGCACCAGGGGTGGCCCAAGTTCGTCAGCCACCTGTGGATGAAGACGCCCGATGGCGGCCTGGCAGCTGTCGCCTACGCGCCCTGCCGCGTGCAGACGCAGCTTGGCGAGGCGGCCGTAACGGTCGAGGTGCAGACCGACTACCCCTTCCGCCAGGACATCACGATTACTGTCCAGGCGGACAGGCCTGCCAAGTTCCCGCTGCTGCTCCGCGTGCCCGTCTGGGCCAGCGGCGCGACGATTGATGGCAAACCGGTCCAGCCCGGCACGTTCCACCGCATCGAGCGGGCCTGGTCCGGCCGTCAAAGCGTGGCGCTGAAGTTCCCCGCCCAGCCGCGCCTGGAACGGCGGTTCAACAACGCCGCGGCCATCCATTACGGCCCGCTCGTGCTGAGCCTGCCGGTGGGCACGCTGTGGAAGGCGGGCGGCGGCATCGAAGGCCACCCCGATTATCAGCTCTTCCCCACCACGCCCTGGAACTACGCCCTCGACGTCTCCGCCGCCACGGTGGAATCTGACGTGCAGGTTCAGCCCGGCACGCCCGGCGAGATTCCCTTTAGCGTCGATCATCCGCCGCTGAAGGCGAAAGTCCGCGGCCGCCGCCTGCCTGAGTGGACGCTGCTGCACAACGCCGCCGACGCCCCGCCCCAAAGCCCCGCTGCGTCCGAGCAGCCGCTGGAAGGGTTGACGCTGGTCCCCTACGGTTGCCCGAAACTCCGCGTGACGGAGATGCCGACGCTGCGGTAGCGCCGAACATTCGCGCGTGATTCGGAAACGCGGGCAAAGAGGCCCATCGAGCATCAGCCTTCGCCAAGGCCACGGCCTGACAAGAGCTCGCCCGCTAACAACGCAGGATCGTTCTTACCGATGTGTCAGGCGGTCTACTTCGTGGCCGCCGCGCCGGGCGCCATTACCACTTTCAGCAGCCGCCCATCGCCGGCACGCAGATTCACGCTGACCTCGCGGCCGCTCTTGGTGATCTTGCCGTCGGCTTCGATGATCTCGACGCCCTGCACCATCGGGCCGAAGGTGACCTTGATGTCGCGGGGCTGGAGTTTGCCTTCATCCATCAGCACGTCGGTCTGGCAGTTGACCAGCATCACGTAGTGCGGGGTGTTGGCGCTGCTCTTGAAATCGGCCTCTTTCACCAGCACGCCGGCAATAGCGGCCTGGTCCATCTTCTCAATCAGCTTGCCCGGGGCCGGCGCCAGCGTGTCGGCCGGGGCCTTGCCCTTGACGGGCTTGTCCTGGGCGGTGGCGTAGACGCCGATGCTGCGGTGCCCCAGCACGCGCGGACCGATGATGTTCTTGATCACACCGTTGGCCTCGGCGGCGGCCTTGTAGCTTGTGCCGTCGGGCAGCCAGACCTTGCGGGCGGTCGAGACGCCGAAGTACATGATCCCCTGCGCGCCATAAGCGATGGGCGCCATGGCCTGGAAGCGGATCTCCGAAGTCCCCTGCTGATTGCCCTGGTTCTCTTCGCCGCGACCTTTCGAGACGGTTACCGCCGGGATCATCGGCCAGAAGGCAAAATTCGCCTCGTTGGCGATCCGCCGCATGCTCTCAAGGTGCTTGCAGTAGCCCGCCCGCTTCTCGTGCGCCCAGCCCTTGTTGTCATAGCCGAACCCGTCGTGGGTGATCCGCCCGAAACATTCGTCGGAAACGATGGTGATCCCCGCCTTGACGTGCGCGGGCACGTCCCAGATGAACGCCACGTAAGGCATCGTGCCGGCCTTGAGGTCCTCGACCTGCTTGACCTTGGCCGCGAGTTTCGCCGGCAGCGGGTGCTTGCCGTACTTGCTGCCGACGTGATAGCCGATCACGGCCGGGCTCTTGCCGTACTTGTCCTGCACGTACGGGATGTCCAGCCCGACCTCGATGGGATGCGTGCGCTTCTCGCCCCAGACGTCGCGCGGGGTGAGCTTGTCGTCAATCATCGTGCTGACGAGCACCTTGACCTTGGTCTTCTCATAGAAGGGGACCATGTACGCCGTCTCGAGGGCCACGTTGAAGTTGCAGGCTTCGATGTTGTTGGCGTATTCCTGGCTGTAATCGGTCCCCAGGTAGTTGTGGAAGCACCATGAGGCCACCACGAACTCCTTGAAGTTGTACTTCTTCATGCACTCCAGCGGCACGTTGAGCTGATCGTCTTCCGCAAAGACCGCCGAGGCCGTTAGCATCACCATCGCCGCCAGAACGAGGAGATTCGTCTTCATATAGGTTCCTTTCCGTTCGCCAGTATTAACCCGGCAAGTACGACGATGGTCCGCGCCAGTAGCCAGATTGCGGATTACCAGCCACTGAGGTCGCCGGGGACGCTGAGGAAGAGGTAGACGAAGATGGTTAGCCCGAGTAAATAGCGTATTGGACCAGCGCGCTCAATCCCCCAATCCGAAATCACAGATTCCCAACCCCATCCCCCCTCAGCGTCCTCTGCGACCTCAGCGGCTAACATCAAGACCCGCGTGGGCTTGCTTGCAGAAGCGGTCGGTCATCCCGGCCAGGTAGTCGCAGATGACGCGGTGGAGGCCTTCTTCCCGGCTGCGGCGCAGATATCGCGGGCCCATCAGCGCCGGGTTGCTCAGGTACGCGGCGAAAAGCTCGCGCAGCATTTTGCCCGAGGCGTCGGCGCGGGCGGCGCTTTCGCCGAAGGTGTAGACGCGCTCAAACAGGAATCGCTGCATGGCCGCAACTTCTTCCGCAATCGCTTTGGAGAAGACCACGCACTTGCGGCCGCCGCGGCGGACATCGTCAGGATTTGCCGGCTTCAGAGCCTCCAGCGTCGAGGTCGTAGAGGCGATCACGTCGTCAGCCATCGCCGCCAGCACCCCCTTGCACGCGCGGATGCGCGTGTGCAGCACGCCGGCGTCGGGGTCGGCCGCCTGGGCGGCTGACCATGCCCGACGCCACAGCGCCAGGCGGCTGACGTGTTCGAGGCTGATCAAGCCTGCCGCCAGCGAGTCCTCCAGGTCGGCCGAGGTGTAGGCGATGGCGTCGGCCATGTCGACGAGCTGGCCTTCGAGCGGTCCGGCCAGCGCCGGGTCGAACTCGTCTGCGGAAGGCTTGTCGTAGGCCGTCTCGTGCTTGGCCAGGCATTCGCGCACTGCCTGGGTGAGATTGAGCCCGCGAAACGCCGGGTAAGGATGTTCCAGGTAGTCGACGACCCTCAGCGACTGGCGGTTGTGCTCGAACCCGCCGTGGGCGGCCATCAGTTCGTTCAGCGCCGCCTCGCCGGCGTGTCCGAAAGGCGGGTGGCCCAGATCATGGGCGAGGGCGACGGCCTCGGCAAGGTCCTCGTTGAGCCTCAGGGCCCGCGCGAGGTTGCGGGCGATCTGGGCGACTTCGAGCGTGTGCGTCATGCGCGTGCGGAAGTGGTCGCACTCGTGCGGGACGAAGACCTGCGTCTTGAAGTCCAGCCGCCGGAACGCCGAGCAGTGAATGATCCGGTCGCGGTCGCGCTGAAAGCACGTGCGGTACGGATGCTCGCTCTCATCGTGCCGCCGCCCGCCGCTGTCGCCCTCGCGCACGGCAAAGGGCGCCAGAAAAGCGGAGTGGTGTTGCTCGAAGATTTCACGCGAGGTTTTCACCGCAGAGCTCGCAGAGACCGCGGAGGAAGAAGGAAAAGTGAAATGACAGAAGAATGGAATGATGGAAAGTTGATCCAGACCGAACGCCCCAGTGTTCCATCATTTCTTTTTTGCCCTCGGACAATCGTCGCCACAGAGGCACAGAGGACACAGAGAAAAGAGAGATGTTCGGGTATCTTTACTACAGCCCTCTCCGTGTTCTCTGTGTCTCTGTGGCCCATCATTCTTGACTCGCGGGCCAGCGCGGCCCAAGACCGAGCTGTTCAGCCGTACTGACGACCTGCTTGTACATGTCCGCCAGCGAGACGGGGATCACGCGGACGTCGCCGAAGACGTTGACAAAGTTCGTATCGCCCGGCCAGCGCGGCACGATGTGCATGTGCAGGTGCCCGGGCACGCCCGCGCCGGCCGCACGGCCAATGTTGATGCCGATGTTGAAATTGTGCGAGTGCACCGCCTGCTGGAGCACCTTCTGGAGATCGACGACCATGTGCATCATCTCCAGCAACGTCGCGTCGTCGAGGGCTTCCATGTCACCCACGTGCGCCAGCGGGGCCACCATCGCGTGCCCGCTGGTGTAGGGATAGCGGTTGAGCAGCGTCAGGCAGTGTTGCCCGCGCCAGACGACGAGGTTCTCGGCGTGGCGGTCGCCCTCGGCGGCCGCGCGGCACAGGAAGCAGTGGTCGGCGACCTGTCCGCTGTCCGACAAAGTCTCAATATATTCCATGCGCCAAGGCGCCCAGAGATTGCGATTTTGTTTTCCGCCGCTGTCGTGTTCTGGCATGGCCCAGACTATAGCCCGCCCAACTGTGCGGGGCAATGACCTGGAATACTGGTCACTATGAAAACGATATCCAATCCTGGAAGGTGGATGGACCGTTCACCAAGTAGCAGCTAGGCCCGCATCGCAAAGGTCGTGACGTAACCATAGTCATGCCCGAGGCGGCGGATATCGGTAAAGCCGGCCTGGGCGAACAGGTCGGGCAGGATGCCGCTGAGGTTCTCTTGGATCTCGTGCTGGCAGAGGAATCGCTCGCCACCGTTGCCGAAGAGGCGGCCGATCAGCGTTGTCGGGCGGTCCATGTCGGCGACCACCACCAGGCCGCCCGGGGCCACTACGCGGCGAAGCTCGGCCAGCGCCGTCCGCTTGAGTTCCATGTCAAGATGATGAAGCAGCAGCGAACTGGCGGCCTTGGTGAAGACGCCGTCGGCGTAAGGCAGCTTCTCGGCCAGGCCGATATCGAACCGGACGGGGCGCCCGCCGATCTTCCTTCGGGCTCGCGCGACCATCTGCGGCGAGGCGTCTATTCCGATGCACAGCCCTCCGGCCGCGGAGTCGAGGCGGCGGGCGATCTCGTAGGACAAGTTGCCCGTCGCACAGCCCAGGTCCAGCACCACGTCCTCGGGCGCCAGATCCAAGGCGCGGGCAGTGCGGCGGTTCACGCGGCGTTCCATCCCAAACACCATCAGCGGCACCAGCAGATCATAGAGCAGTCCGGGGAAGTTGAGCGTGCGTCCGCGCGTGGTCGGCGCCGAGGGCGGGTCGTTCACCGGGGCGATCATGGCGTCACCTCGGGGCTGATAATCTTCCCGTCGCGCATCTGTACGCGGGCGGTCATCCGCCCGGCCACGGCGGCGTCGTGCGTGGCCACGACGATCGTGGTCTTCTCCCATGCGTTGAGATTCACCACCAGGTCCATCAGATCGCGGGCGTGGTCGCTGTCGAGGCAGCTTGTCGGCTCGTCCATAAAGACGATCCGAGGGCGGTGCGCCAGCGCCCGCAGCACGGCCAGGCGCTGCTGCTGACCACCCGAGAGTTGGTCAGGCAGCGCGCGGGCCTTTTCCGCCAGTCCGGCCAGATCAAGCAGACTCGCCACCCTTCGGCGGCGGTCATCGCGCGGGGCGCCGGAAAGCACCAGGGCCAATTCGATATTCTCCCACGCCGTCAGTGCCGGCAGGAGATTCATGAACTGAAAGACGAACCCGATAGCAGCGCGGCGCAGGTGCGCCATGGCGTCGGCGGACATGCCCCGCATGTCGCGCCCGTCGAGCAATACGCTGCCGCCGGTGGGCGCGTCCAGGCCCGCGCAGATGTTCAGCAACGTGCTCTTGCCGCTTCCGGAGGCGCCGGTGACGGCCAGCATCTCGGCCGGTTCGATGGACAGATCGATCCCCCTCAGGGCCGGGCATCGGGCCGGTCCGCTGCCGAAGATGCGGGAAACGTTTTTGAGTTCCAGAATGCTCACAGCATTCGCAGCCCCTGTGTAATGGTAGAGCGTCCTGCTCGCCGCGCGGGCGCTAAGGCCGCCAGAAACCCGCACGCGCAGGCCACGGCCATCGGCGCGATCACGCCACCGCCGGTCAGTCGCGGGTATACCACTGCCGAGATGAGAAAGTGCGGGTTACCGCTCGTCCAGGGCGACAGGTCCAGCCCCCAGCGGGCCCAGAGCAGCGTGGCGGCGATCCCGACGGCGGCACCGATGACCGCCGCGACGGCGGCCATCAGCATCGTCTCGCCCAGCACGATAGCCATGACGCCCCGGCCGGTCAGGCCCATCGCCCGCAAGATGCTCAACTCGCGCCGCCGCTGGCTGACGCCCTGGAAGACGTTGTTAGAAATGCCAAAAGCCAGGATCAGCAGCGCTAAGCCCAGCACGACGTTCATCGAGAACCGGTTGAGCGCAATCAGCCCGGCCAGTTCGGGCAGGTCATTCTGCCACTGCGTCGCCAGTACGGCCAGTTCGCCCGCCGCCCGCGCCGCCGTCGCCGGTGCGGCGTACGGATCGGCCAGGAAGATGTTCACCGACTGCTGCGCGGGGGCCACGTCATCCAGATCCGCCAGCGCCAACTGGGCGTCCAGATGCGGCAGGTGAGTGCGGAACACGCCGCAGACCGTGAAGGTTCTGCCGGTCCCGTCGGCCGCGGCGGCCTGAACGGGGTCGCCCACAGCCGCCCCGAGTCGGTCGGCCAGGTCGCTGCCGATCAGGATGGCCCCGCCGCCGCGGGGAAATCCGCCGCGGATGATCTTGGCCGCGACGACGCTCCAGTTCCGCTCGGCCGGCACCACGCCCACGAGCGTCACAGCGGCCGACGATCTGCCTGCGGTGAGCATGGCCGCCTGCGTTCGTCGCGGCAGTGCCTCCGACACGCCGGACCAGCGGCGCACCGTGGCGGCCACAGTCTCGTCGGCAGCGTGTGCGGCCGTTGGCGTCAGCGTCACGTGCCCTCCGGCGGCGGCTACGGAGTTGCGGATCATCGCATCGCCGACGCCCTCCATGATCGCATCGAGCACGACCAGGCACGCCACAGCCATCGCCGTGGCGGCCATCATGATGGCGGCTCGCCGCGCACGGCGGGCGAGCATCTTGAGGACCAGGACCGGCCAGAACGCCGTCATGCGACGTTCTCCGCCGCATCGGCGCCGGCCGGCGGCACGCGCAGCAGCCGGTAGATCGTGCCGACGACGGCCCCGCGCTGCGCCGGCGCCAGCACCAGCCCCAACTCCGCCATCGCCTCGAATGAGGAGGCGAAATACCCCTCGGCAATCTGCCGCGCCCGGCGCGTCACGGCGGGCAGATGTTCCCAGGCCGTCCAGAGTTGCCGCGGCAGATTGCGCAGGCGCACGCGGGCGCCACGCTCGCCCTCGGCCATCAGCGACACGAGCAGATTGTGCCGCCCCGCCGCCGCATCGGAAGGCATGTCGACGATGTCGTCGAGGCACTGGCAGGCCATGCCGAAGTCGTGGACCGCCCGCTCGGCCGCCCGGGCCCGCCGATCGTCGGGGTGCTCGATGCGGCACGGCAGGGCCAGCGGCGACATGAACAGCAGTCCCGTCTTGCGATGGTGTACCTCGTCAAGCAGGCGGCGGCTGGGCAGGATCTCAACGGGGCGCGTTTCCTCTTCGCACTCCTGGGCGGCGCTGGGGGCCAGGGCCTCCAGCGACAGCCGCCCCGCCGCCTCGAGCACGCCGTCGTCGCGGTAGTGCCGGTCGATGTACTCCCACAGGATGCGATCGGCCAGCAGGATCGTCAGCACCGACCGCATGCGCTGCCCGCGCCCGGCCAGGCGGAAGGGAAAGATTTCCTTGTACTCATCGTCGAGCAGATTGTCGCAGGCGGTCACCCACGCCCGCATGCACTGGTTGACCATCGCGTACAGCGGCAGCAAGCGGCTGCGGCCCACGAGCAGGCCGGTGATGACCAGAAAGAGCGTGCTGAAGACGTTTCGCTCGAAGGCGAACAGCTTCCCCTCCGGCGGTTCGACCGCGCATTGCTCGGGAGCAATCGCGGCGGCGAGAGCGTAGAATCGGTCGAGCGTCTCCTGCTGCAGCGACAAGGCGTCACTGAACGCTTGAAGCGTTCCGAGGCTGGAAAACATATCGTCTCCTCTGAATGTTCTCCCATCATAGACAGTTACAGTCCATATTGCAAAGGTCCAGTCGTTGACGAATCGCCCATCTCTGGGTAAGATAGCTCCATCGTGTCAGGCGGAGGCACCGGCACATTCATGAGTGGCGACCTACAACATCCACTAACCGGGCGGGTGGTTTTTCTCACGCGCGACCGTGCGCTGGTCGGCCGCGAGCCGGCCGCGTGGCGGGCGGTCTATGTGCCCACCGCCTACGAGGCAGCCGCCGAACTGCTGGCCGGTCCCACGGCCGCGCTGGTGATCGACCTGCGCGCCCTCTCGGGCGTGCATCTTCGCCTGCTTGAAATTGCCCGCCAGAACGGCGCGGCCTTGATCGCCACCGGCGCGCCACGACTGCCCGTGATCGCCCATGCCCTCAATGGCACGCTCATCGTTCAGCGCGGAGAGCTGACAGCCGCCATCGAGGCAGCCCTGTCGCGGCGGGCCAATGAACCCCCGCCAACCGGCGCGGCGGTCCCCTCGCTGATCGAGGTCGCCCTGGCCGGGCCCGACGGCAAACCGATCGATCTATCCGCCGCCGCCTGGGACAACCCGCTTCCCATGGAACCCCCGCCCGCACAAGCCCAGCCCCCCGCCGCTGCAGCACCGCCGGAGACCGCGGCGCCCCAGCGCCCGGCGCAGCCGCCGGCCGACGGGCAGGGCGTTTACCGCAGCGACCGCGGCCTCGACGCCGCAAGAGACGCGGCGCTGCTGACGGCTGCGGAGTTGTCGGCCTTGCTGGAGGGCCCGCTGTGACGGCGGCCGCCTCCATCCTGCTTCTGGCCGACGAGCCCGTCGGCAGCCGCTTGGCCCAGCGCCTGGCGCCGCTGCCGGTGGCGCGCTACGCCGATCCGTACGAAGTGCTGGCGGCGCTGCGGATTCAGCCCTGGGCCACCGTGCTCTTGACCGCTCCGCGCCCGGAGTTTCCCGGTCTCTGCCGCGCCGTGCGCCGCCTGGCCGCCGAGGCCCGCCTGTACGTGCTGTGCCCGCCGCTAGCCGAGGCCAACGTGATGCGACTGGCGCCAGGCGTCGTCGACGACTACTTCATCTGGCCGCCGACGCGCGTCGACCTGGGCCGATTGGCTGTGCCTGGCGCGGCGCCCGCACCCGCCGACGGAAACGGCCACGCGCTGACCACGCAGGAATCCGCCGCCCTGCTCAACGCCGCCGCGACGCCGACCGAACTGGAAGCCGCAGTGTCCGCATTGATCTCGCGGCGCCTGGGGCTTGTCGGCCACTGGACCGACGGTGACCCCGCGGCGCCGGGAACGGTGCTGGTGACGGGCTGGTCGTCTCGAGGCCCGCGCGTGTTCCGCGCGGCCGCGGCGGTGCCGGCAGCGGCCGGCGCGTTTCTCGGCGCCGTTCAGGCGATGGTGACGCCGCTGACCAAACTGGCTGCACGGGCCGAGGGGCTGGCGCAGCTGGCCATGACCGACCACCTCACCGGGGCGTACAACCGCCGCTACTTTTACCAGGTGACCGACCAGACCCTCGCCCAGGCTGCGCGCCACGGTCTGCGGGCGAGCCTGCTGCTGTTCGACATCGACGACTTCAAGCGATACAACGACACGTACGGCCACGCCGTCGGCGACAGCATCCTGCGGCAGATCGCGGCGCTGATGAAGAAGATCACGCGCAGCCACGACATCGTCGCCCGCATTGGCGGCGACGAGTTCGCCATTTTGTTTTGCGACACCGCCCAGCCGCGCGAGAGCAACAGCCATCCGCCCGAGAGCGCCTACGTGCTGGCCGACCGCTTCCGCCGCGCCGTCGAGAGCCACGCCTTCCCCGACCTTGGGCCCCAGGCCCAGGGCACGCTGACCATCAGCGGCGGCCTGGCCGCCTTCCCCGCCGGCGGCGCGACCTGTCGTGAGCTTCTAAGCACCGCCGACGCCGCCCTGCGCCAAGGCAAAACCTCGGGCAAGAATATCATCCGCCTGATCGGGCAGTAATATGGAGTGCGTCCCCTGGGGACGCTTTGGCTTCCCCGGAGTCAACAACCGACGACGAGGACGAGGACGACGACGAGAACGCCGGCATGATTCCGCCCCGGCGGTGAAAGAGGCTTTCATGCTAGAGATATCCAACGAGCGGATCAAAGTTCAATTCCACATCGACGGCGGCAAGATTGTGCAGCGGTATTTCGCCAATGCCGGGCGAGAGTGGGTGCTGGCGGCGGAGTCGTTTTCGCCGCCGCGGGATTTCCCCAACGGCGGGGCGCAGTTGTACAACTCGCGGATCGACCCGGTGCACCGGCTGGTCGTGACTGAGGGCATTTCGCACGTGGAGATTCTTCCTGAAGATCCAGGCGGTGCGGCGCAGCGCGCGGAGCAAGTCGAAGACCCCGCGGGGGCTCCGCCGCTGATGCGGGCGAGATTGAGTGGGATGATTGGGCTGCACCGCATCACGCAGACGATCACGCTGGGCGATGATGCAGACTATGCGCATGTCGAAGTGGTTGTCGATCTGGGCGGCGGCGAAAGACCGCCTCGGCTGGATTGCGTGGTGCTGCCGATCACGGCTGCCATCGACGGCGCGCCCGACTACTCGCACGCTCCGGCATACAAGCCGACGGTGGACGACGTGATCGGCGACCGCGTGTTCTTTGCCCCGGCCGCCATTGTGCAAAAGGGCGCTGTGCTGGTTGCCATCGTGCCGGACCTGGACATCATCAACGCGAACGTCGTGTTCGCCCGCGGGGCGCGGCAGCATCCGGACACCAACTCGTTTCCCGTGGCGGTCGATCCGGAAAAGGTTACTCTGCCGGCCGCGATGGATCTGGAGCTGCAATCGGGCCTGACGAGCCGGCCGCTGCTGGCGTACGGGCTCATGGACTCGATCACGCGCCAGCACGTGTACTGGCAGAGGGACAACCGACCCGGCGCGATGGTGCGCGAGCTGTCGAGCGGGCAGCTGCGGTTTGGTTTCGATCTGTTCGTGGCCGCCGACGCCCCGCCGCATCGCGGGTACCAGGCAATCGCCCGGCACCACTGGAAGCGGTACGGTCGGGCGAACCTGCACCGCCCGCGCCCGCAGGCGATGCCGTGGGATCAATACGCCCGCCAGTGCTACGCCGCCACGTGGAGCTACCAGGGATATCGCATCATCGGCTCGCAGGGCCTGGAGCACCCAGTGGACCCGGCGCAGCCGGAGCGGAACCTCTGGCAGCAGTGGGACAGCGGCGGCAAGAGCCTCGGCGCCGTGCGGCTGACCGCTCCGCAGTGGTACGACCTGGCGGCGTTCACCGGCTGGTGGAACAACGCCTGCGACGCCACGGGCATGCACTGGTGGGGCAAGCGCCTGGGCGACGAGACGCTGGCGGACAAGGCGCGGCGAATCGTGACCCTGGCCGTTTCGGCCCCGCAGAAGAGCGGGATGTTCCCCAGCTTGTATCACCTCAAGGAGCATCGCTGGGTGGGCACGCTGTGGCGGCCGCCGTCCGAAAACTACGATCCGGCCAAGACCGCCAACTACTGGGACTTCAACTCCAGCGTCTACCAGACGGCCTCGGCGTCGGTCACGTGCGGGTATCTCATGCAGTATCGCCGCACGTGCGAGGAGAGTCCTGCCATTCTGCCCTTCGTGCGAGCATATGGCGATTTTCTGCTCTCGGCCGTGCGCGACAACGGCTGCGTGCCTGCGTGGTTCGACGAGAATCTCGCCCCGCCGCCGAGCCTGCGGAACTCCAACGCCGACGGAGGCGCGCACGTCTGGGTGCTGTGCGAACTCTTCGCCGCCACGGGCGAACAGAAGTATCTCGACGCGGCACGCAAAATGGCAGGTTATCTCATGCGCGAGGTGCTGCCGGGGCAGAAATGGTCGGACTTTGAAGCGTTGTACTCGTGCGCCGTCAAGGCCGAGGCGTTTTTCGACGTGCACACCGGTCAGCCGCCGCGGAACCTCATGAGCATCTCATGGGCGATGCAGGGCCTGCCGGCGATCTTCGAGGCCACGCGCGATCGAGCGTATCTTGAGGCCGCCGAGGCTGTGGCCGATTACGCCAGCCTCTTCCAGGCGGTCTGGGCGCCGCACTACGTGATCACGGCGTACCCCTTCGGCGGGTTCAACTCGCAGGTCGGCGACGCCGAATGGCTCGATCAGCGGACGCACCGCATGGCCGACCCGCTGGTGCGCATCGGACTGCTGACGGGGCGGGGCGACCTGGTCGAGCGGGGCGTGGCGGCCGTGCGCGGGGCGATGACGCTGACCAGCCACGAGCGCCACCGCGCCAACGGGATCTACATGCACACGGACTTTCCCACCGGCATGGGCCCGGAGAACATCGACCACGAGGGCTTCCCGCAGCGCCCGCTGTCCAGCGGGGCCAGTTGGTCCTCCGTGGGCGGCTTGGCCGCGGCAGCCCACGCGATGGCGCGCCTCGGCGGAGTATATGTGGATGTGACCAAACCGCTGGCCGTCGGGGTCGACGGCGTCGCAGCCGAAGGCATGAGCTTCGACGGCCGAACGCTGCGGGTGAAACTCGTCAACCAGCTCGCCGCCCTGCCATCGCCATGGACAGCGCCGCTGGAGATCGGCCTGCGCGTGGTCGGCCTTGCCGACGAGAAGCAATACGAGTTGATCGTCAACGCCCAGCCCCCCCGCCGCCTCAGCGGGCGCGAGTTGGCGCAGGTGAGAGTGAGACTGTAGTCGAACACCTGGAAGGGTGCCGTGGCGCGCAGGGCCAAAGGCCCGGAGAGCCACGATCCCTGGACTCGCGGGCTCGCTGATCCGTCGTGGCTGTCGGGCTAAAGCCCTCCCGCCACGGCACCCGGTCGTCAACCGGACGTTTCCGACGTGGGGCCGACAAGGTGCACGCCCTGATCGCGCAGCGATTTGACCCATCCGGCGACGGTTTCATCCGACGGCGCTTGCGGTGGCATGTTGCTTTGATCCGCACGATCCAGCCCCAGCCTCGCCAGCTTGCTGGTGCCCAGGCGATGGTACGGGATGACCTCCGCCCCAAGCAGGCCCGGCATGACGCCCGCAAGCTGGGCCACGCCGGCAAAATGTTCGGGCCGATCGTTGAGGCCGGGGATGATCGGCAGGCGCAGGAGGATTTTGGCGCCGCTGCCGTGCAGGGCCTTGAGGTTCGCCAGGATCAGTTCGTTGCCCATGCCGGTAAACTGCTCGTGCCGCGCGGGGTCGGTTTCCTTCACGTCGAACAGCCACAGGTCCACCAGGTCCTGCACTCGCGAGAAATGCTCCCAACGAACCTGGCCGCAAGTCTCAACGGCAGTGTGCAGGCCCGCGGCCTTGGCGGCCGACAGCAGGCCGTGGGCGAAGTCCACCTGCAGCAGCGGTTCGCCGCCGGAGAGGGTGATGCCGCCGCCGGAGGTTTCGTAGAACGGCCGGTCTCGCAGCACTTCGTCGAGCACTTCTTTGACGGTGGCCTCGTGGCCGATCAGTTCCAGCGCGCCGGCGTAGCATTCCTCGGTGCACGAGCCGCACGCGCGGCACAGCGTGCGGTCGAGCGTGTGCTTGTCGCCGGTCATCCGATGAGCGTTCTGCTTGCAGACGCGAAAGCAATATCCGCAGCCAATGCACTTGGAGGGCTCGAACGACAGCACCGGCTGCAGCTCGATGCCCTCGGGGTTGTGGCACCATACGCACCGCAGCGGGCAGCCCTTGAAGAACACGGTAGTGCGAATCCCCGGGCCGTCGTGGATGCTGAACCGCTGGACCTGGAAGACCTTTCCAGTGATTGCGGATTCTTTGACAGGATTTCGGATTGCGGATTCCATCATTCCATCCTGGGTGCCATGGCGGCCGTTTCACAGCCGCCATGCTTCTCAGTCAACGCTCAGGGACATGGCGGCTGAACAACGGCCGCCATGGCACCCTACTTCTCCATCTCCAGTTCGTACTTAAACCCGCCGGCGCGGGCCAGCAGCGGTTCCAGCAGCGAGGCGAAGTTCTTCGCCCGGCGCGCGGAAGCCTCCGGCGTATAGGCTGCCGAATTCCAGCAGTAATCAGCGAGGCTGGCCCAGACCGTGCCTGCCGGCGAGGGCACAGCGCCTACGACACGTATTGCATCGGCTGTGCCCGTGACCGGCTTGTGCAGGCGGGTTGGGTCGAAGACGGCCGTCTTCTCGCCATCGACCGTCACGTCAGTGGTCATTGCCGAAGGCTCCTTCACCACCAGCACAGACTTGGGGCTGCTCTTTGCGGCCGCATTCTGGGGCGGCGGCGGAACGATCGGGTTGAGCCGAAGTAGCAGCAGAACTTGAACGGCGCCTTTGGCCATTGGCACCGGATCGACAACCCGCATCGGGACGGCCGGCCAGTCGGCGATAGTCGCGCCGGGGGCCACCAGGCCCTCCTCGCCGCGGCTGACGAGCTGTACCAGCGTGCACAGGCCGTAATACAGGCCCAGCGGCGTCTGCGCCTTCAAGTCGATCGTCGTCTTTTCCTCCTTGGACGCCAGCGTCAGCACGTAGCCCTGGGCGAGTTGCTCGGGGCTAAGCGAGGCTTTTGGCGCTGCGACGGCGACGGCCTTGGCGAAGGCGGGCGCGTCGAGCTTGGTGATCTTGAGCATCGCCTCGGCCGGCTCGGGGGCTCGCGTGAGTTTGGATTCGACTTTCGACAGCGCCTTGGCCAGCAGGTCCAGCCCCGCGGCCAAGGTGGGCTCTTCCGGTTTGATATCGGCCAGGGCGACGGAGATTCCCAGATCGGCCCGGCCGAGAGTGACGTCCTCTTTGCCGCCAATAACGACCTGCGGAGCCGGCAGCACCAGCGAGATGGTTGTGGACGGGGGCGCTTCCTGGGCCGCCGCTACGGCGGCGGAAGCGGCGATGAGAGTCGCTGTCAATAATGTTCGCATGATAGCCTCCAGACTCAATCCCGCGAGGGCAAGATGCCCTCGCCACGCGCGGGCGAGACGCCTGCGACACGATCAATAAGACTCTTGATGAGGTCGCTCGTCAGCTCGCGCAGCGAGTCGACGACCAGGTGCGCCCGGGCCGCCAGCTCAGCACGCGGAGCCGTTCCCGTGATGGCGATGGCGGCCATGCCCGCCCGGCGGGCGGCCTCGATGCCGGCCGGGGCGTCTTCGACCACCGCACAGCGGGCCGGCGGCACGGAGAGTTTCTCTGCCGCCTTGAGGAACACCTGCGGGTCGGGCTTGCCGGCCGTGACGTCTTCTCGCGTGATTGTAGCATTGATGTGTCTGCTGCCGGGCAGGTTCTCGCGCACGACCTGCACGTTTCCGGGCGGTCCGGAGGAGCCGATGGCCATGACGAACCCGGCGGCGTGCAAGGCCTCGATCAGGTCATGCGCCCCGTCCATTTCGGGAAAGCGCTGGGCCAGGATCTGCCGGTAATATTCTTCTTTTTCGTTGTCCCAGGCCCGGGCCTGCTCGTCTGTGGCAACGACATGACTGTACAGGCGCGCGATGATATCCCGGCTGGTGCGGCCGAACGTCTCGGCAAACTGCGCTTCGGTCATATCCTGCCCATGCTCGCGGACCATCCGCTGCCAGGATTCGAGATGCGCTCGGTAGCTGTCGACCAGCACGCCGTCCATGTCGAAAATCACCGCATAGTCGCTCATCGGGGGCTCCGGTTGAATGGGGCACAATAGCGGGCCGGAGGGGGGATTTCAACGAAAGACCTTTACAGCGGGTATCTCCTGGGTTTCGAGGAGGGAAAAGTCGCGGCGAAGGCGCTAAATGAAGAAGTAATTCGCTTTGTATTACTTTTCATTCAGGGCCATGTCCCGTTGGCACCGCGACTTTTTCCCCGGCTTAAGCATTACCGCTGGCCTTGCCCACGCCGCCATGCCGATATTGCATCATGGACACTTCCGGCGTACCCTATACGGTAGTGGAATGTATCCTATGATGGAGTGAGGCCCGATGGCGGCGGGATGTGGGAAGGATTCGATGGCTTTGTGACTTAAGGAGATGTCTAGTGAACATCATCGTCAACGCCAGGCACATGGATGCTACCGACCCGATCAAAGATTACGTGCAGAGCAAGGTGGCCAAGCTGGAACGGCTTTATGACAATATGCAGTCTATCGAGGTGATTCTGGACATCGAGGCCGAGCAGCCCAAGGTGGAGATCGTAGCCACCGCACGTCGCAAAAACACGTTTGTGGCGTCACATCGCGGGGAAGATCTGTACGCGTGCGTGGACCAGTGCCTGGACAAGGTGTCGCAGCAGGTTCGTCGCCATAAGGACCGCGTCCGCGACCGCCAGGGACCATCCCACGAACAGACGCTGGCCCAGGAATAAAGAAGAATAGCCGCGAACATCGCGAACACCGCGAGCTCCGATGTGATCGAGAAACGTCTGCAGAGTTCGCAAGGGTCACGGCCAGTCTCTAGCCGGCGACGAAAATCGCATTTCTGCTACTGGAACGCGGGGCGGGCTTCGTGTAAATTAGAGTCGCTTGTTTAACACAACCCGCGGCACGGACAAAATGACCGTACCGCGGCGCAGCGACTTTTGCAGGAGCTTGGAATGAGACTGTCCGATATCATGGTCACGGATGCAATTGTTCCCAATCTTTCAGCCAAAACGCGTGATGAAGCCATCGCCGAACTGGTAAACGCCCTGGCGGCGGCGGGAGCGGTCAGCAAGAAGTCCGCACCCGATATCATCCGCATGGTCCTGGCCCGCGAGAGCCAGGCCACCACCGGCATCGGCAAGGGCGTCGCCCTGCCCCACGCCAAGCTGCCGGGAATCAAGAAACCTCTGGCCACGATCGGCTGTTCGCACGAGGGCATCGAGTTCAACGCGTTGGACTCCAAGCCCGTTTATTCCGTCATCCTGCTGCTGTCGAGCCCCGACAATCCTGACGAGCACCTTCAGGCCATGGAGACCATCTTCCGCCACGTCCAGCGCGACATCTTCCGCAAGTTCCTGCGACAGAGCGAAACGCGACAGGCCGTGGTCGACCTGCTGACCGAGGCCGACGAACTGAGCTAGCGGAACGGATATATTGGACACCGTGGAACGAGAAGTTGAAATCGTCAATAAGTACGGCCTGCACGCCAGGCCGGCGATGCAGTTGGTCGAGCTGGCCAATCGCTTCGCCAGTAAGATAGAAGTCTCGAACGGCTCGCTGACCGTCGACGCCAAGAGCATCATGTCCGTGATGCGCTTGGCGGCCGTCAAAGGTACGCTGTTGAAGATCGAGGCCGACGGCGATGACGCCGCCGACGCCGTCGCGGCGTTATCAGAGTTGGTGTCGAAGGGCTTCGGCGAGATGGAAGAAGAGCCGACGCCGGGCCGCTGACCCGGTGGCACAGGCCTTCCAGCCTGTGACTGCCACAGCCCGGAAAGGCTGTGCCACCAGAGCCCCCATGAAAACCAAGAAAGGCATTGGAGTTTCTCCCGGCGTGGCCATCGCCCCGGCGGTGGTGGTCGACACCGAGGAGTTCGACGTCCCGGAACGTCATGTTTCGGAAGACTCGACGCAGGCCGAACTCGTCCGCCTGCGCCGGGCTTGCGAGGTCTCGCGCAAAGAAATCCGCGCCCTTCAGGAACAGACCGCCAGACAGATCGGCAAGGAAACCGCCAGCATCTTCGACTTTCACCTCGGGCTGCTCAACGACAAGGTCCTGCAGAAGAAGTTCGCCGACGCCATCACCCTGGGCCGAGTGACGGCTGAATACGCCGTCGCCACCGTGCTGCGGGCATACGCCAAGGACTTTCTGGCGATGCCCGAGTACCTGGCCGACCGCGTCAAGGACATCTACGATATCGAGAAGCGCCTGCTGCGCAACCTCATCGGGCAGCGCCGCCAATCGCTCTCGCAGCTCAAGAAAGACCGCAACGTCCTGGCCCACGACCTGACCCCCTCGCAGACCGCCAGCATGGACCGCGAGCACGTGCAGGGATTGGCTATCGACGCCGGCGGGGCCACCAGCCACACCGCCATCGTCGCCAAGGCGCTGGGTATTCCCGCCGTGGTGGGCCTCAACGACGTGACGGCCGAGGTCAGCACCGGCGACACCGTCATCATCGACGGCACGCGGGGCATGGTGATCATCAACCCCGACGAAGCCACCATCGAGAGCTACCGCCTCTACGCCCAGCAGCAGGTGCAGTTCATCCACAGCCTCGACGCCCTGCGCGACCTGCCGGCCATCACCCGCGACGGACATGAGGTCACGCTGCTGGGCAACATCGAGTTCCCCGGCGAAGTGGCGGCCGTGCTCGAAAAAGGCGGACAGGGCATCGGCCTCTACCGTACCGAGTTCCTCTACCTCGGCACCGACAGGGAGCCTACCGAAGAGGACCACTTCCACGCGTATCGCGAGGTGCTGGCGTTGTGCAACGGCCGCCCCGTGACGATCCGTACCGTGGACCTGGGTGCCGACAAGTACACGCAGCAGCGGGCCCGCACCCCGGAGCGCAACCCGTTCCTGGGCTGCCGCAGCATCCGCTACTGCCTGCAGAACCTGCCGATGTTCAAGACGCAGTTGCGTGCGATTTTGCGTGCAAGCATCGGCAGCCGCGTGTCGATGCTCTTTCCGCTGATCACCAATCTGCTGGAACTGCGCCAGGCCAAGACCATCGTCCGCGACGTGATGGAAGACCTCGAGGAAGAAGGCATCGAGTACCGCTCCGACATCTCGATCGGGATGATGGTCGAGACGCCCTCGGCAGCCCTGATGTGCGATTCGTTCGCCAAGGAAGTGGACTTCTTCTCGCTCGGGACGAACGATCTGGTACAATATACCCTTGCAGTAGACCGCGGCAATGAGCGGGTGGCGTCGCTGTTCAGCGTTGCACACCCGGCGGTCTTGCGGCTGATCAAGCAGGTGATCCGGGCCGGGCAGCGGCACGGGATCCCGGTCAGCCTCTGCGGCGAGATGGCCGGCGACCCGCAGTACACGCTGCTGCTGCTGGGCCTGGGGCTGCGGTGCTTCTCCGCCAGCCCGCCGGCGATCCCGGAAGTGAAGAAAATCGTCCGCTCGGTGACGCTGGAACAGGCCGCCGAGGTGGCCCGGCGGGTCATGGGCTTCGACTCCGACAAGGAAATCATTAACTACCTGCGAGTCGAGACCCGGCGAGTCCTGCCGGAAATGTATTCGGATTGAAGTAAGCAGTAACCAGTAATCAGTAGCCCGTGCGGCGAGTTGATTACCGATTACTGATCACTGCTTACTTGAAACGGAATTGCGGCCTTGCGTGCCTAGCGTTGCTGGTGCTGCTGTGGCCGTTAAACAACATTGACCGCGTGCGGCGAGTTCAGCCGTCGCGGGAAAACGAAACGGAAAGGTAATATTCGTTGGCGCATCGATGGGCCATTCGGTTGGCCATTGAGGGCGATCTTCGCTTTATTTCGCATCATGACTGCATGCGTGCAGTCGAGCGGGTCGCCGCAAGGGCACAACTGCCGGTTCGCAGCACACAGGGTTTCAACCCCAGGCCGATATTTTCTCTGGCCCTGCCCCGCCCCGTGGCCGTCGCCACGCGCGCCGACTTGATGGTGCTCACCCTGGACGAACCGGTCGAGCCGGACGACCTTACGGCCCGACTCAACGCCGCCGCCCCGCTGGGAATGCACTTCGATCGGCCCCGCCCCCTGCAGGGCAAAGCCTGCCCCCAGCCGCAGCGCATCCATTATGAGCTGGATCTGGGTGGCATGGGCGTCTCGCCCATGCATGAAAAACAAAGCCCAGAGCATGGGCGAGACGCCCATGCCACACCGCGGGAGCGCGTCGAGGCTGTGACGGCGAAGATCACCGCTCTGCAAACGGCCGATTCATGGCCGGTGCAGCGGAAGGTCTCCGTCAAGCACGGGCGCGGGTGGCGCGAAACAACTATCGATCTAAAACCTCTTGTCGGCCGGTTGGAACTGGCCGATTCAACCCTATTGATGACGCTGCAGCCGGCTGGGGCCTTGTGGCCGCGGCCCGGCGAGGTGCTGGAGCTGCTGGGATTGGACGGTCGAATCGACCTGGCCAACCTGGTGCGAACGGACGTGGAGTTCAACTTCGGTCCGCCTCCGGCCCCATCAGCGTCAAGCGGCGACGAAGATCGCCGCGGCGAGTAATGGAGAACGTATGTCGAAGCAGATGTTGATTAACACCGTTGAAGGCCAGGAATGCCGCATCGCCATTGTCAGCGACGGCCGCCTGGAGGAACTTTACGTCGAGCGGGCGTCAAACGTCTCGCACGTGGGCAATGTGTATAAAGGGCGCGTGATGAACGTCGAGCCGTCGATCCAGGCGGCGTTCGTCGATTTCGGACTGGCCAAGAACGGCTTCCTGCACATCTCGGACCTGCACCCGCAGTATTTTCCCGAAGGGCAGTCGGCCGACACGGAGGCCGTCGGGCGCAAGCGCGCCCATCGCCACCGCCCGCCGATCCAGGAATGCCTGCGCCGCGGGCAGGAAGTGGTCGTGCAACTGACCAAGGAAGGCATCGGCACCAAGGGCCCCACGCTCACAACGTACCTGTCGATCCCCGGGCGGCTGCTGGTGATGATGCCGGGCATGAGCCGCATGGGCGTCTCGCGCAAGATTGAAGACGAAGAGATGCGTGCCAAGGCCCGCGCCGCCCTGGCCGACCTGGAAATGCCCGAGGATATCGGGATCATCGTGCGCACGGCCGGCATCGACCAGCCCAAGAAAGAGCTCAAGCGGGACCTGGCGTTCCTGACGCGCCTGTGGAAGGCCATCGACAAGCGCATCGCCTCGGACAAAGCCCCCTGCACGCTGTACGAGGAGTCGGACCTGGTCTCGCGCACGCTGCGCGACATCTACAACGTCGACATCGACCGCATCGTCTGCGACAGCGAGACCGTCGCCGGCCAGGTCAAGGCATTCCTCGACATGGTCATGCCGCGCACCAAGCACGTCATCGAAATCTACCGCGGCAGCGGCGGGCTCTTCCACGACACCGGGCTTGATGATGAGATCGAGAAGATTCACGCACGCCGCGTCGAGATGGCCATCGGCGGCTCGCTGGTGATCGACCAGGCCGAGGCCCTGGTCGCCATCGACGTCAACTCCGGACGCTTCCGCAAGACCAGCGACCCCGAGTCGACGGCCCTGAAGATCAACCTCGAAGCCGCCGCTGAGGCCGCCCGCCAGATCCGCCTGCGCGACCTGGGCGGCGTGATCGTGATCGACTTCATCGACATGCGGGCCGAGAAGAACAAGCGCGCCGTCGAGAAGGTGCTCAAGGACGGGCTCAAGACCGACCGCGCCAAGAGCAAGGTCCTGCGCATCAGCGCCTTCGGGATCGTCGAGATGACCCGCCAGCGCGTGAGGCACTCGCTGACGCACAACATCTACCGAACCTGCCCGCTCTGCGACGGCGACGGGCTGGTCAAGAGCAACGAATCGCTGGCCCTGGAAGTGCTGCGCCACCTGCAAAGGGCCTGCGCCAACGCCGAAGTGTTCAAGCTCACCGTCGCCGTCTCGCAATCGGTGGCCGAGCACCTCTCCAACGTCTGCCGCCCGCAACTCCACGCCCTCGAAACGCGATTCGACAAGAAGATCACCGTCGTCGCCAAGGCCGACCTGGCCGGCAGCCAGTTCGCCATCTCCGCGGCCAACGCACGCGGCAGCGAAGTGACCTGGGATGTCCGACCTACCGGAGGATGGAAGACCCTGCACACCGAAGCCCTGGCCGCAGTCGCCGCAGCCGCGGGCGAACTGGAACCCTACGAGGAAGAGCCCGAGGAAGAAGAAACGACGCCGGCTGTGGAAGTGTCCAGCGTCGAAGAGATCGGCCCCGGCGCCAGCGAGTTTCCGGAAGAACCCGCACCGCCCGAGCCCGCCGAAGGCGAGCCCGCCGCCCAACCCGCCGCGGCCAAGAAGTCCCGCCGCGGCCGTCGAGGCCGGCGCCACAAAGGCCCCCGCACGGATCAGGCCCCTCAGGCCCAGGCGCCCCAGCAGACGCAGGAGCAAGCTCCCGCCGAGCCCCCCGCCGCTGCCGAGGAACACGCCCCCGTCGCGGCAGGAACCGAGCAGACGCCGGAAGGCGCCGCTACCGCGACGCACAAGAAGTCCCGCCATCGCCGCCGCCGTCGCTCACAGAGCGCCCCTGCGGCAGGGGTCCCCGAAGCCACTGAGGGCGCCGCCCCCGAACGATCCGCCGCCCCGAAAGCGGAAAAGCCCCCCGCCCGCGAAGAAGCGCCCGAGGACCCCAAGCAGCAGGAATACAACGCCAAGCTGGCCGCCGCCCTGCTGGCCGAGCGCAAGCCGCTCTCGCGGGAAGACCAGGACGCCAAGGCCCGCTTCAGCCCGGCCGAACTTCTCGCCGGCGAACACCATAAAGGCCACGAACACAAAGCGGACACAGAAGATTAGCGAACCCAAGTGCCATGGCGCGCAGTAAACGTAAGGTGCCATGGCGCAGAGGGCCAAGCCCCGCAGAGCCACGATCCCCGACCTCGTGCCTGCGGTGATCCGTCGTGACTGTTGGGCTAAAGCCCTCCCGCCACGGCACCCAAATAAAGGATGAGAACCATGGCAAGATGCGTCTCGTTACTGACTGCGATGTTCGCCCTCTCAACCGCAACTGCAACTGTGCAGGCCCAGCATGGCGAAACGGCCGCTTCGCTCGAACAGCGCTGCGCCGAGGGCAGTTTCGGCGGGGCCAAGACGGAGACCCTCACGGCCAAATGGGAGTTCAGCACCGACAGCGGCAAGACGTTCGCGGCCATGCCCGCCGCCGTGGGCGCCAGGCAAGCACTGACGGCCCGGGCGACCTTCCCCGTTAATGACCCCACTGCCGTGGCGGCACTGTGGGTGACGTTCGACGAAACCAATGCCGGCAAGAGCACGCAGGGCGCCTTCGCCACCTGCGGGCATGAGGATGTCGGCGGCGGCGAATGCGGGGCCAGCCCGCTCTGGACGCACGTGATCGTCACGCTCAACGGCAAGAGCCCGCAAGGGCCGCTGCCGGGCATGATGTACCACGCCCTGCCGCTGCAGACGAGCGGAGTGCTGGTCAAGGGCGACAACACCCTGACCATCAGCGGGCCGCTGTCGGCCTTGGGCGGGATCGCGCAGATCGCCCTCAAGCCGCTACAACTGGTGGCCGCCGCGCCAGGCAAAGCGGTCATCCGCAGCGGGCCCATCCTCGGGCACTTCGGCGACGATTTCTTCACCGTCACCTGCCGCACAGGACTTCCTGCCCAAGTCACCGTGACCGCCACGCCCGTGGAACCGGCCGGGGCTGCCGGCACGGCCACTTCGGCGGTCAACTTCTACCACCGCCTGAAGGTCCCCCTGCCCAAGGGCACGCGCAAGTTCACGTACGTCGTCACCAGCAATCTCGGCGACGCCGTCGACAGCAAGGGGCCTTTCACGGTCTCGCTGCCGGCCAGCGATGCCAAGACGCTGCGCGTGGTGACGTACGGCAATTCGAGCGGGAATTACTACTCGTGGACCAAGGCCTCGCTGTACGCCCAGGGCATGCTCAAGTTGAAGCCCGACATCTTCGTGCACGTCGGCCAGATCATGGAGTTCGGCGCGTGGGACTTCCAGTGGGACGTCTTCTACCTGGAGAAGTTCGCCCAGCTCATGGCCACGGTCCCGACGTACGTCGCCCCGGAATACCGTGACCGCAGCGGCCTGGCTCAGAAGCTCTTTGCCTCGCCGACAGCCGACGAGGAGAATCTCAACTGGACGCAAGCCTTCGGCCCGGCGCGGTTGATCGGCATCGACGGCGTTGCCGGTTGGACGAAGGACTCGCCCAACGCAAAATGGCTCGAGGGCGTGCTGAAGGATTCCAGGGAGAAATACGTCCTGGCGTTCAATCACTACCCCGGCTACAGCGACGGCCAGCAGAGCCGCCCGCGCAGCCGCGGGGCACCGATGTTCGCCCCGCTGCAGCAGTGCCGCGACACCATCTGCCCGCTGCTGGGCAAGTACAAAGCCACGGCCATCGTCTCGGCGTTCGACTACGACTATGAGCGCGTCGAGCCCACGCCCGACAAGGGCGTGACGTGCATCGTCGCCGGCGCCGGCGGTGCGAAAACCTACCGCCTGAGCAACCGCGCCTTGGATAACAATCCCTTCGCCAAGACCAGCGTGACACGCGAGCACACCCCGTCGTTCGTAAGCTTCGAGATCAGCGACAAAGAGTGCGTCTTGAAAGCCTACGACCTGGCCGGAAAAGTGATCGACGAGAAGACCTTCCAGCCGCGGTGAATAGAGTAGCCAGTAGCCAGTAGCCCGTAGCCGGTAGGCACGGAAGATCCTGCTTCAAAATAAGAACGCCTGTGGGTCTTGAGATTCCCACAGGCGTTCGCATTGCGTATCCCACCGGCTACTGATTACTGTTTCTAGAGATACATCTCCACCACCGGCACGGCCACGTTTGGCCGGATGACCGGCAGATGCAGGTAGATCGTCTTGTGATCCTTTTCCGCATCGGTGCCCACGTGGCCGTGCGTCTGCGTGCTCCAGCGGATCTCGCTGGCATCGTGCAGGAACTGGGCGTACTTGACCTTGCCGGCAAAGCCGTCCAGGCCCATGGTACCGATAGGCCAGTCGAAAATGTGCATGTACAGGCGCTTGGTCTTGGCGTTGTATGTCAGGCGCGTCCCGTTGGGGGCCTTGAAGCCGCCCGGGGCGACGCCGCAGCCATAGATGCTGCGGCTGTGCTTCTGCATCCACGCGCCCATGCCGGACAGACGATCCATCGCGCGGGCGTCGAACTCGCCGCGGGCGGTAGGCCCGACGTTGAGCAGCACGTTGCCGTTCTTGCTGGTGGTGTCGATGAGCATCATCAGCAACTGGTCGACGCTCTTCCAGGTCTGCTCGTCGCGGTGGTAGCCCCACGAGCCGCTGAAGGTCTGGCAGGTTTCCCAGCAGACGGGCTTGCCCTTCCACGTGACGGGCTTGCGCACCATGAACTGCTCGGGCGTCTTGACGTCCCAGCCGCCGGGGATGTCCAGCAGGTCCAGGCGGTCGTTGACGAGAATATGCGGCTGGAGCTGGCGCACCATCGTCAGCAGCTTGTCGGACTCGTAGTCCTGCCAGCCCTTGCCGTCTTCGCCGGGGTAGGAGAAATCGAAGAACAGGTAGTCGATCTTGCCGAACTGCGTCAGCAGCTCGCGCACCTGGTCGCGCATGTACTGGGCGTACTTCGACACGTCGCGCTTGGCGTTCTTCTTGCGCTCGTCGGCATTGCCGCGCATCGGGTGGATGCGGTCGACGCCGAACTGCTCGTGGTGCCAGTCGATCAGCGAGTAGTAGAAGCCCACGTGCAGGCCTTCGTCGCGGAAGGCGTCGACCATCGGCCGCAGCAGGTCTTTGCCGCAGGGCGTGTTGGGGGCTTTGTAGTCGGTGTACTTGCTGTCCCAGAGGCAGAAGCCCTCGTGGTGCTTGGTGGTGATGCAGAAGTACTTCATCCCCGCTTCGCGGGCGGCCTTGGCCCAGGCCTTGGGATTGTACAGGTCCGGATCGAAGCGGGTGTAG
>JAJFVE010000014.1 GCA_021371965.1 Planctomycetaceae bacterium | reverse complement strand
CTGCTCCCATGATCGATTCGGCTCATACCAACTGGTGAACCCATCGTGCATCGGCCAGCCGCCGGTCATCGCCGCGTTGATCGCCCCGATGCCCCAGTACACCAGCGCCGTGGGCACCGCGTCATCGTCAAAGCGGTACCCGGCCGCAATGGCCGCGCGATGCTGCGAGACATACTCTTCAATGATCTTGGGGATGTTGCGGCCGTCCAGCACCCGCTCGACCGGCCCCTCCTTGAACTTCTGGCACAGATACCCTTCGAGGCTGCACCCCCGCTCGCCCCAGACATAGAACATCAAATCGCCCGCGTCCTTGCGGGAGTGGAAGAGCTTCCATCGATCCATTCGATCGGCAAGTTTCTGTCGAACGTCCAACAGGGCTTCCTTTCCAGGCGGCTTGATCATACCCGCAAGATCCGCTGTGACAAACAGGCGGATCCTGGCCTTTGGTCTCCTTGGGAGCAGTCCGAGGCTGCAGCGCGTCACACCCGACCGTGGCCTTGGACTGCGCAGCACGGTGGAAACACACCTTATGACAGATGACTATCGCGAATACACGCATTACTTCCTCTACGACCACAACGAACCGCCGGCCATCCGGGAACGGTACACTTTCACGGCCGCCATTGCTGGCCACGACCAGCCTGTTCGTCAGGCAAGCGTAAACGCCGGCACATATTTCCCAATCCCCACGCACCCCGACGCGCGTTTCTTCCGGTTCGCCGGCGGCCTGTCCAGCACGGTGTTGCCGGCCGTCGTCTTCTTTCAGATGCCGCTGCGAGAGGGGGAAGAGGTGCTCGTCAGCGCCTCCGACGGACTGCAGAGCGGCCCTGCGGCGGAGGTAATGGCCCTCGAATGCGGATTCATCCACTGCTATACGGGCGAGCCGCTTTCGCAATTGCCGTTGCTGCCCAGCGCGCCGCGGCTCTGGGTGCGCCCTCTCACTTACGAGGTCCGCACGAGTGACACGCGGTTTGCCGCGGCCTGCCAGATCGCGGTCGAGAGCTTCACCGGCCTGCGGCCGAGTCTTTGCGTCAACGGACAGCGGGTGACGTTCGGCGAACCGCTCGCCGGCCGGGCCTGCCAGCCGGTCCTGTGGGACTTCCCCGACATCCGCGTGCCGGTGGCCGAGGATACGGGGCTGCAAGTCCAGGCGTCGCTGGCCGAGTATGGCAAAGAGCCGACGACGGCGCGATATCTCTTTGATCCGCTGCGAAGCCCGGGACGCTTCGGCTACGAACTGGTTGGCGATTCACTTACGTATTCCGATCTGCCCGGCGGCAGGACGCCCGCGGGGGCGTACGCCGGGGTCTGCGCGAGGATGGTCGTCCCTGTGGTGTCGCGCAGGTCCATGCCGCCCGTGATCGAGGAGATGGAGGTTCTCGCCGGTGGACGGTCTTTCCGCGTGCCCGCCGCCGGCGAAGTGCGGACCGCCCGGACCGTCGAACTCTACGACAAAAGGGGAAAGCTTTCGCCGTACTTCATGTTTGAGGTGGCGGCCACGTCCGCGCCGATGCTTTTTGTGAACAGCGACCGTCCCCTTTCACCCGAGGCCGTCAAACGCAGGTTTTTCCCGCTGTTGCCGGGAGATGCGGTGGTTGCCCGCATCGTCGGCGCGGATGACTCCTCACCATTCTGCGCCACAGTCCTCGGGGGCCGGACCATTGCCCCGCAAATCGGGGCCATCGACCTTTGACAACGGAGCGACCTACCATGCCCGCCAATCCACCACTGCAAACGTTCCATCACCTGAACCCAAAAGTGCTGTGGGAGGAGATTGTCAAATGGAAAGTCTCCGTCCTTCCCCGAGTCTGCCACCGGGAAGGAAACACAATCGTGCAGTTCTCAAAGGCGGTGCAGGATGTTTTCAAAGGGGCAGTGGAACCGGTTGCGGGGCACTTCAATCATCCCAAACTGACAGATATGATCGATGTTTTGCTCAGAAAGGATATCAATCGAAGAGTGGGCGCTATCCGCGATATCCTCCAATATCACCCCGACCTCCACGCCCGGCCATTCGTTAAGATGCTCAAAACCGGCGAGGGGCTGGAGGAACTGCTGACGCATGGATTGCGTCCGGATCTGAACAAGCAGGAGATTCAAGAACTGAGGTCAATGGCAGTCCGGATCAGGTCGGCGCTGGGGAGATTCTACAACAACCGCAGCGCCCGCAGCGCTTACCAGGTCATTCGACCGGAGTTGGTACACATTCTCGAGGAGATGTCGACACACCGTATCCTCAGGCCGCTTTATGTGGCGATGAGGGCCTCGGTGTCCGCCCGGCGGGTGGCGTTTGCGGCAGGGCAGTTGAAGCGTGTGGGCCGCGCGGCAGTCAAGCTTGTCAACCTGGGAAAGTCCGCCGGGCGCAACGCGCTGGGAGTAGCCGCGTGGCTGGTGTCGGCATATGAGATCAGTGCGGCGCTGGTTGGGGAACAGCAGCGCAAAGACCGGCAGGCCGGCCTCCAGGAGGCGATCGCCCACACGGATGACTTTGAAATCCGCCAGAATCTCTCAAAGGAGTTGGCGGCGCTGGAAGTGGAGGCCGAAGACGCCAAATACGATCTTATGGAAAGCGTCGGCAACGTCGTTCCCTTCTGGGGTACGCTTTTGCGGACAGTAGCCGAGCAAAATGACCGTATGGATGCCGAAGCCAAGAAATATGTGGCGGCCTGCGAAGCTATCAGGGACGACGGAATTGCCTTGGCCGACCAAGTGTACAAAGAGGCCCTCGAAGGCGGCACGATGATGCATCAGTCGCTTCTGGCGATCGACAGGGAAAAGTATTGGCTCGCGGTGAGCGAGGAATTGCGCAAACACGTGATGAATAAGTTTGAAGAACTCACGCAATCCGGTATACATAATCAGGTCGACAGGCACATCACGTGGGTCGTGCGCTGGGCGTTGGCTGACGAGCTTCGTGTTGGCGAAATCACGACGTTTGAAAAGAAGTACGAAAGCCCCTCGAAGAAATATGCAGTATATGTCGGGCGTTACAAGGAGTTCGTCACCGTATACTGCACTTTGTCCACGTTTGATCTCACGCCCAAAATGATGAGTGCGGTCGACTGGGGCGACTACTCGAAGTGGGACACCGTGCTCAAGCCGGGTGAGGAAGACAAGCTCCCACCCCCCAAGGGATGGCAATGGCCCCAAACGCTGGCGCCAACAACCACACGGTTCCAGGTAAACGGCCTATGGCCCACAAACAAAGCTCTTAATGACTGGGCGTTGAGTCTGGCCGAAGAGTACAATAAGGCACGCAAGACTTGGAACGACTGGTTCAGGGATGCCATCACGGACTGGAATAGTAAGATCGAAACAGTCGCTGGCATTCCCATATCGACTGATTCCCGGTACATAAAGCTTGAGGACAGGCAGGACCCGCTCTAACATAGTCCTCAAAGAACGCTTGTCCAAATTCAAGGGGTTCTTTCATGCGACCCAAAGCGCGCGAAAAGTTGATGCGGAAGTGGTTGACGGTGGATCGGATTGACTACTGCGACCATATCGAGGAACTGGCCGCCCTCAAGCTTACGCCAAGCGAGCGGCAGGAGCTTGGCCAATGGCTCCTGGTCGGCCCTGAGAAGGAGCTAGTTCAGGCGTGGACGGGGCTGATGGGCAGATCACCCGACCGGACCTATCTGCCCGTTCTGGTCAAGTGTTTCGACACGGACAACGCGGTCATGGCAGAATGCGTTGTTCGCGCCTTAATTCAAGGGGACTATCCGGGCGCCCTGGAGATCATCTTTGCTTGTGACCGTGGACTTAAGGCGGCCGGGGATGAGTTGCCCTGGGAGCTCAGCAACCGCATGCATGAACTCACCCCGGCCATGCAGCGGAAATTCGCACAGTTGTTCTGTCAACGGTTCGTAAATTTCCCCGAGTACTTCGAAACAGCGGACGGAAATCGACACCCTCCCTGCCTTCTTTGTCAGGACGACGCCTGGCTCCATGCCTTGGCGGCAATCGAGTACACCGACGAGAACGTCGAGAAGACCCTGCTGTGGGTCTGGGACAACCTGGTTCATCGCACGCAGGACGAGTACATCGTCCTGACGGCCATGGCCGCCCACCCGCGACCGTCATACAAGAAGATCTTCAACGCCTATTCCAGGAACAGGACCATCGACCTGCGCGAACTGGCCCAGGCCGGGCTTGAAGGGCTCGAATCACAGGGGAAATAGCCGGCAGGCGAATGGCCTGTTCTACTTCAAAGGGATTGCCCATGCGAGACAAAGTGCGCGAAAAGCTCACGCGACAGTGGCTCAAAGAAGGCGTCTCCTACTGTGATCACGTCGATGATTTGGTGAAGCTCAAGCTTACCAAGGATGAGCGACGGGAATTAGCCCAGTGGTCAGAGAAGGAAGAGGATGAGGACCTATTGCTGGCATGGACAGGCTTGATGCAGATGCAGCCCGACGAGGTGTATCTTCCCGCTCTGGTCAAATGCCTGGATACGGATGTCCGAATTAAGGCGGCAATCGTGATACGCGCCCTGCTTGGCGGTGGCTATCGCGACGCCCTCGAAACCATCTTCGCCTGCGAACGCGGGCTTAAGGCCGCCGGTGACGACCTGCCCTGGGAACTGACGAACTGGATGGATCAGCTCACGCCCGCGATGCAGCGGCAACTGGCCAAACTGTTCTGTTTTCGATACGCTAATTTCCCCGAGTACTTCGAGACTGAGGATGGACATCGTCACCCCCCCTGTCTGCTGTGTCAGGACGACGCGTGGCTCCATGCCCTAGCGGCTATCGAGTACACTGACGAGAACGTCGAGAAGACTCTGCTGTGGGTCTGGGACAACCTGGTCTACCGCACGCAGGACGAGTACATCGTCCTGACGGCCATGGCCGCCCACCCCCGGCCGTCCTACAAAAAGATCTTCAACGTCTATTCCAGGAACCGGTGCATCGACCTGCGCGAGCTGGCCCAAGAGGGACTGGCGGGACTGGAAGCACGGGAGAAATAGGAGCTTTACGGGCGCAGGAATTCCTCCACCAGCGCGATGAGATTCTCTGTCGGGGTTTCGGGGCGCAGGGGTTTGGCGGGGGCGAGGATGAAGCCGCCGCCTTTGCTCATTTCGATTCGCAGGCGGCGGATCTCGGCTACCAGCTCGTCGGGCGTGGCGAAGGGAATTGTGCTCTGGCTGCCCAGGCAGCCCCAGAAGGTGATCCGGTCGCCCCAGGCTTTCTTGAGGGCGTAGGGGTCCATGCCGGCCGCTTCGGGCTGGACGCTTTCCAGCACGTCCAGACCGATCTCGCAGATGTCGCCCATGATGTCGGCCGTGCTGCCGCAGCAGTGGACGACGGCCTTCTTGCCTTGGGCGTGGATGGCGTCGAAGATGCGGGCGTAGCGCGGCTTGTAGAACCGCCGCCAGCGGTCGGCGCCCATGAGGATGCCGCGCTGGATGCCCCAGTCGTCGCCCATAAAGATGGCGTCGGCTTCGATGCCCTCGCAGGCATTGATGAACTCGATCGTCAACTCGCACATGCGGTCGAGCAGCTCGGCGTAGAAATCCTCCTCGGCCACGCAGTCCATCAGCGTCTCTTCGAAGCCGCGCAGGTACCAGGCGTCCCACATGCAGGTGAAGAGGTGGATGTACGTGAAGGAGTCGCGATTGGCCGCGACTGCGTCGATCACGCCCTGCCGCGCCTGCGGGTTTAGGAACGCCTGAGCCTTGGGAAAGTCGTAGCCGTCGAACGACGGCTTCTTGAGGCCCGGCTCAATCACAACGGGGGCTTCCTTGTCAGTGCGCCAGAGCGTGCCGAAGGCGTCGCGATGGTGCGCCTCGTCGATGCGCTGGTTCGGCGGCCACGCGATTCCGCCACAAGGGGCGATGTAGGGAATGATCCTCTTTCGCCAATCGGCATTGCCATAGTGCGCGTCGACCCGCTCGGCGACGCCGCCCTCGAATGCCAGCGTGCAGGGTACCGGGTCCGTTTCACGGTGGGCGATCTGGTCCAAAATGATCTGGCGCGGGGTCATGCTCCCTTAACAACTTCCAAAGCGGCAGATCTGGCTGCCGCATTCCATAGTGTCTCTGCGTCGACGTCGATCGGCCGCAGGACCATCGCGAACTGGAAGGGGCCGCTCTTGAGGAGGTAGCGGTCCCATGGGCCCGGCCCGCAGCTTCCGGTGCCGATGCCGTTGTGGCGGTAGTCGAGGTTGAGCGTCAGGAAGTCGCGCGGCGACAGCTCGTGCGTGTGGCG
The DNA here is from genome assembly GCA_021371965.1 of Planctomycetaceae bacterium. The sequence goes on along the minus strand of JAJFVE010000014.1, from coordinate 3,646 downwards.
GGCGGCGTCGAGGTCCTGCGTCGTGAAGCGATGGACGCTGAAGTTCAGCTCCGGCACGCCCACGGCCATGAGGCCGGCCCCGCGCGTGTCGGTCAGGCTGACCCATCGCACGTCGGTGCGGTTGCCGTTTTCCTGCGGCATGATGTAGGGCGTGTACAGCTCGTCCACGCCCGCACGCCACAGGCCGTATCGCTGCGCCTGCTTGGTGTCGACGTAGCACTCGCCGGGGCCGCGGCCGTACCAGCTCACGCGGTCCAGCGCGAGCGGCAGGGTCATCTGCAGACCGATCCGCGGCAGCGTGGGCGGCAGTTCGCCCTGCAACTCGCCGGAGACGTCGATGCGCATTTGGCCATCGCCGGTGATGGTGTAGTCGTAGCGGCAGAGCAGCCCGTGGCCGGCGGTGGGCGGGGCGATGCGCGAGACGACGCTCACCCGCGCGGCCTTGCCGCCGGAAGCTTCCTTTGCCTCAAAAGCGTCGATGCGATGGTGCAGGCGGTTGAGTCCGGCGTTGCGCCACGGGCCGGCGTTGTCCCAGCCGCGGTCGTTGTCGGTGATCGCCCGCCAGAAGTTCAGCCGCGGGCCCGTCCGCAGCAGCGATTGACCGGAAGCGACCCAGCGGCTGATCGTGCCCGACAGGGCGTCGAAAGCGATCTCGAAGTCACTGCCGGAAACTGTCACGCTGTTGCGATCTCGCGCCAGGCGCACGGGCGGCATCGTTTTAACGGGCACGGCAACCACAGCGGCGGTCTTGACCGGCAGGGCAAACTGCTCCCAGGCGACCTCGAATCCCGCCGCCGCCCAGAGCGTGTCCTGGCCGAGCGTGAAGGCGACCGTCAGACGGTAGTCCACGCCGCCCTGACCCTTGGGCATCTCGTAGGGCAGCGTCACATTGCGGCTGGCGTGAGGTTTGATCTTTGGCGCAGCTATCGTGCCGCTCTGGATGATCTTGCCGTCGGCCGCAATCGACCATGACATCGTCAGGTGCTCCAGGCCAGCGAAGTCGTACCGATTGGTGATGCGAATTTCGCCCTTGGCCAGGTCCACAGCCTCGATCTTCACCGGCTGGATGATCTTCTTGTACTCGGTCAGCCCCGGCGATGGGCGGCGGTCGGGGAAGATCAGCCCGTCGCAGACGAAGTTGCCGTCGTTGGGCTCGTCGCCGAAGTCGCCGCCGTAGGCGAAGTACTCGCGGCCATCGGCCGTGCGGCGGCGGATGCCGTGATCGACCCACTCCCAGATGCACCCGCCCATCAGCCGCTCGTACGCCCAGAAGCATTCCTCCCAGTACTCCAGCAGCCCGCCGGGCCCGTTGCCCATCGCGTGGGCGTACTCGCAGAGGAAGAAGGGGTACTTCGTGTATCGCATCGACGCCCCGTCGCCCAGGTCGATGGGCTCTTTGCCCTCGCCGACTTTCTTGGCGTAGTCGATGTGGCTGTACATGCGGCTGTAGACATCGGCGACCGCCACGCCGCCGTCGCCTTCGTAATGCACCGGGCGGGTCGGGTCCATCTCCCGCGCGCGGGCGGCCATCGCCTTGTGATTGCAGCCGAAGTTGGCCTCGTTGCCCAGCGACCACATGATGACCGAGGGATGGTTGCGGTCGCGCGCGACCATGCGCTCCATGCGATCGACGCAGGCGGGCTCCCAGGCCGGGTCGTTGGCAGGGTTGCCCTTCCAGTCCTTGATGTAGCAGAATCCGTGGGTCTCCAGGTCGCACTCGTCGACGAGGTAGATGCCGTACTCGTCGCACAGGTCGTACCAGCGCGGGTCGTCGCAATAGTGCGACGTGCGGACAGCGTTGATGTTGTGCCGCTTCATCAGCAGCACGTCCTGCAGCATGGTCTCCATCGGCACGGCGCGGCCGAGATCGGGATGATGCTCGTGGCGGTTGACGCCCTTGAGCTTGATGGCCTGGCCGTTGACGCGGAACACGCCATCCTTGATCTCGACCTTGCGGAAACCCACGCGCTGCGGGACAACCTCGAGCACCGACCCATCAGCGTCTTTGAGCGTCAGCAGCAGCGTGTAGAGGTACGGCGTCTCGGCCGACCATTTTTCCACGGCCTTGATGTTGAGCTTGAGCGAGATTTCATCGAGAGCCACGACGGCCGAACTTCTTGCGGCGATCTTCTTGCCGGAAGCGTCCAGCAGTTGCGCTTCCAGTGCGGCGCCTTTGCCGTCGGCGAGCTGGGCCTGCACGTGCAGCGTGCCGTCAGCATAGCTGCCATCCAAGTCGGTCCAGACCTGCACATCCTCTATATGCTGCCTCGGGTGGGCGGTCAGCAGCACGTCGCGGAAGATGCCCGACAGCCACCACATGTCCTGGTCTTCGCAGTACGTTCCGTCCGACCACTGGTATACGCGCACCGCCAGGACGTTGCGCCCCGGCTTGACCAGTTTGGTCACGTCGAACTCGGCGGGGATGCGGCTGCCCTTGCTGAAGCCGACGGCCTGGCCGTTGACCCAGAGGTGAAACGCCGAGTCGACGCCTTCGAATCGCAGGCGGATGACCTGGCCTTTCCACTGGGCGGGCATGACGAACTCGCGCCGGTACGAGCCGGTCGGGTTCTCCGACGGCACCCGCGGCGGATCGACGGGGATGGGATACGCAACGTTGGTATAGTGCGGCCGACCGTAGCCGAGCATCTGCCAACTGCAGGGCACGCGGATGTCGTCCCAGGCCGAGGCATCGAAGCTTGCAGCCTCGAAGCATTCCGGCGCCGCGGCGGGGCAGGAGTCGTAGTGGAACTTCCAGACCCCATTGAGCAGCATCACGCGCGGCGAGAGGCCTTTGTCGAAGCTTGCGGCCGAGACGGCGTCAGCATGGGGGAAGAAATACGCCCGAGACGGGCGGCGGTTTCGGTGCGTCAGTCCGGGATTTTCCCAATCGTTCATGGCGGCGTCTCCATTTTGACGGCGCGATTCTGCCCCTGCCGCTCGCCGAAAGCAAGCCCCAGGTGCCATGGCGGGCGTTCGTAAGTCGCCATGTTGCCCGGAAAGGCCTGGGATATGGCGGCTCGAAAGCGGCCGTCATGGCACCAGGGCTGTTGTCGCAGAGCGGGTGAGCGTTTAGCATGTGAACTATGGAGGTTCCACAATGAACATGCGTTCGCGCAGCATGATCGGAATACTGGTCCTGGCGGCGCTGGCCTTGCCGGCGGCGGCGCAGGTGGATGATCTGGCGGCCGCCTTTGATCGTGGCGGGCTGGTCGTGCAGATCGGCTGGGACAGGGGCACGTTCGATGCTGCGATGACCTCGCCGGGCAAGGGCCTGGTTCAGGTGCTTGATCGCGACGAAGCCAAGGTCGCCGCCGCACGCGAGGCCTTGCGGGCGGCGAAGGTCTATGGGGCTTTTTCGGCTATCCATTTGGAGAGCAGGAAGCTCCCGTATGTGACGGGGCTGGTCAATGCGGTAATCGTCAACGATGGCGCCGCCGTCGAGCCCGCCGAACTCCAACGGGTGCTGGCCCCAGGCGGAGTGCTCCTGACACGCTCGGGCCAAGCATGGAAGGCCACGACCAAACCGCGGCCGGCGAATATCGACGACTGGACGCACGCGCTGTACGACCCGAGCAACAATGCCGTCTCGAAGGATGCGGTGGTGGCCCCGCCGGCGCATCTGCAGTGGGTAGTCGGGCCGGATAAC
>JAJFVE010000101.1 GCA_021371965.1 Planctomycetaceae bacterium | reverse complement strand
GATGGCCCACTACCTCGTCCGCCACGGACCTTACGCCCCTGATCTTGTCGCCGCGGCCAAGCCGGTGCTGAACGATCTCGCCACCGAGCTGCGCGAGAGCTTCGTGCTCGCTCATCTCCACCGGGATCAGCTCTTCATGCTGTACGAGGCCCAGGGCGATCAGGTTCTGACGATTCGTCCAGACCTGATCATTGCCGAGGCCATCTACCGCACTGCCAACGGCCGCCTGCTGCTGTCATACCTGGGGGAGCAGGAGCTGCGAGCATTTCTGCTGCGCAAGCCGCTGCCAGACCCTGAGTGGCCTGAGGCGAGGAATGAGGAGAAGCTGCGGCAGCTTCTGGCCAACATCAGCGCGGCCGACAGGTATGTGGATGTGACGCCGCAGGGCGTGGCGCGGGCTTCGTATCCCGTGCGCGAGGATGGTAAGGTAGTCGCTGCGCTCGGCCTTTACGCCCCCGCCTACCGTTTCACCGGCCGTCACCGAGATCATGCCCTAAAGCGCCTCAAAGAGGCTGCTACAACCATCGAACAGACCCTCCAAAGCCGCCGGAGGGGCAAATGAGCCCAAGGAGTGCCAGCATCATGTTGACTGCAGAGCAGGTCAAAGAGTACGCGCGACAGGTCGGCGCAGACCTCGTCGGCATCGCATCCGCCGACAGGTTCGCCGACGTCCCAGCCGACCGCAGCCCCCTCTCCATCTTCCCCGCCGCCAAGAGCATCATAGTGATCGGGCGCCGCATCACCCGCGGCACCCTCCGCGCCATGGAAGAGGGCACCAATCTCGGCTCGTATGAGATGTTCGGCCACAGTTGGCTGGACGGCGAGTTCGTCGCCATGACCACCTTCGACGTGGTCAGCTACATCGAGGACAACGGCTGGGAAGCCACCCCGCTCTTCCCCTTCCCCACCGAGGCCCATCCGCAGGGCGTTTCGGTGCGTGAAGGCCAGGTTGCCCCGAACGTCTACCCGGATTTCGACTACGCCGCCGTCGCCGCCGGGCTGGGCGAGATAGGTTACTGCCGCATCTTCCTGTCGCCCGAGTTCGGCCCGCGCCAGCGCTTCCAGATCATCCTTACCGACGCCCCGCTTGAAGCGGACCCGCTGCTCGAAAAGCAGCTCTGCGGCCTTTGCGGCCAGTGTGTGAGCGTCTGCCCCCTCAACGCCGGCGACCCTTCGCAAGAAGAGGTCATCAACATTGCAGGCAAAGAGATGACCGTCTGCGCCATTGATTACTCCAAGTGCAAGGTCTGCCGCAACGGAGCCAGCGGCAACCGCTACCACCCCGCCGGCAAGCCTGACCGTCTCGGCGCTCTGTGCACGCGCACCTGCGTTCACCTCCTCGACCGCTCGGGCAAGCTCGGCAACAAGTTCGAGGCGGAGTTCCGCCAGCGCGAGCCCTGGGCCCTCGACGAACTGGGCCGCCCGGTGAAGGTGGCCACAGCCTGCGTCCGCAAGCCCTGTGACGCAGCCTGCGACGAGAGCAAAGACGAGGTGGCGTCATGAAACTGACCGCCCAGATGGTCAAAGACTTCGGTCTTTCCACCGGCCTGGACATGGTCGGCATCGCGCCCGTCTCCCGCTTTGAGGGCGCGCCCGACCAGATGAACCCCGCCCTGATCTGGAAGGGCGCCAAGTCAGTGATAGTAGTCCTCCGCCGCATCCCCCGTGGCACCTACCGCGGCATCGAGGAAGGCACTCACTGGAGCAACTACACCTTCTACGCCTACAATCGCCTCAACAACCTCTTCCGGCCCAAGGGCACCTACGAGACCGCGTGCTTCATCGAGGACCACGGCTTCGAGGCCATCCCCATCTACCCCGGCGTTTCCGAAGTCATGCCCCGCCAGGCCCCCCTGCATGAGGGCCAGCCCGGCCCCGACATCTACCCCGCCATCCGCATTGCGGGCGTAGCCGCCGGCCTCGGCGAAATCGGGTGGTCGAAGGTCTTCCTGACCAAGAAGTTTGGTCCTCGCCAGCGCCTCGGCATGATCGTTACCGACGCCGAACTCGAGCCGGACCCGATGCTCAAGCCCAGCCTGTGCAACCGCTGCATGGCCTGCGTGCGCGACTGCCCGGGCCATTGCATCCCGCACGCCAAAGAGAAGAAGGTTGTGCGGATTCAGATCGAGGACCAGACCTTCGAGTGGGGTGACGTCCACATGGGCAAGTGTACGCTGACCCATCACGGGCTCAACGTCGAGGCGTCTCCCTTCCTCGCCAAAGACTGCCCTGGCCTGCGTCTCAACGTCGCCAACCAGGAATGCAGCGAGGAAGAAGCCTACAAGCTGGCCTATACAATAGCCGGCGGCACCTGGCGCGCCACCCCCGAGTTCCCTTCGGGCCGCCTGGTGGACTACTACAAGACGATGCTGTCCACTACCGGCTACTATGCCGTCTGCGGCGCCAA
>JAJFVE010000099.1 GCA_021371965.1 Planctomycetaceae bacterium | reverse complement strand
TAGGTACAACCTTTGAGGTTCATCTGCCGGTAGTGGCCAATGGCAACCACTTGCAGCACGACGAGGCGGACAACCTGGCCACTGCCACCGTCACCCAGTAGTAAGAGGGGCGCGCCCACCGGGCGCGCCCCTTTTCGGCTTGCATTCTATTCGTTCTACTTCTTCAGCGTGATCTGCATCTGGCTGGTCGTCTTACCGTCCTTGTCCAGCACTTCTGCCAGGACGATGTACTGATCCGCCTTGCCAAACAGCCCCACACTGGTATCCATCTCCGGCGTCGTCCAGAGGCCCTTGGCATCGGTCTGCACCGTGTCCTGCCACAACTGCCCCGTAACCCACGTCACAATGCGCGTCCGGTAGGTGACAGTCACGCGCACCTTGCTGTACGGACGCGCCTCGCCCGCCACCACCAGCGCGTCACCCACTGCCGACTGGTCCAGCGGCTTGGTGATCTTCAGCGCGGTCGGCAGGGCCGTATCGATGTTGACCTTGCTCGTCGCGTCCATCTTGGCTTCGTTGCCGTTCGGGTCCTTGTAGTTGACGGTGATCGCTGCCTTAGAGACCTTGTCTCCCGCCTTCACCGTGTATGTTCCCACATACTTGCTGGTGGTCCCGACCCGCCTCATCGGCTGATTCTGCACCACTCCCGCGATGCTGAAGGTGGGAGTGGCCCCTGCTGTCCCAACCACTGTGGAGATGTGGACGGTGTCACCCGCAACCAATACCCGTTGCGCGTCATGGGTGACCGACTTGATGATGTTCTCAGGCCTTGCCGCGATCGTGAAGCTCCACGCGGGGCGGATTTCGTTCCCCGCCAGATCGCGCACGATGGCCTCAACGTTCACGCTCCCCGCCGCCAGGTTCTGCGCGTTGTAGGTGATCTGATTGGCCTCGACCTGCACATCGCGCGTCACGTTCCGCCTGTTCACCATCAGCGTCACGCCGTTGGCGTTCAGGCCCGTCCCCGCCCCGGCCTTGAACGTCATGACGATAGCCGGGCTGTCGTTGCTGATGGTGGCGCCGCGATCCGGCTCCACGCTCAGCAGTTCCGGCGGTACGCTGTCGATGGTGATCCGCTCGGCGCTGGAGCCCCGTGGCGCCTGCACCGTCCCCACGGTCAGGTACCCGAAGATCGTGGCCGTGCGGTAATCCAGCCCCGCGGGAACGGCCCACTCGGCCACATAAGTCCCCGCATCGGTCTCCCGCATCGGCAGGTTCTTCGCCAGCGTGCTCACGCTGACCGTCGCCTGCCCACCGGGCGTGCCCTTGAGCCGCAGGTGTACTGTCTGCCCGGCCCCGTAGACCGTGCTGGCATCGGTCACACCCACCGTCATGATCTGCACCGGCGCATTCGGCTGTGTCGGTCCTGTCGGTGTGGTCGGCGGCGCGGCGGCCAGCCGGACCTCCCAGACCGTCCTGGAGTTCGGGTCAAATCCCAGCGTGACCTGTGCATTCTGTGCTACCGACGTCAGCGGCACAGCCTGCCCCGTCGGGCCCACCACTCTGGCATTCTCCGCCAGCCTGAAGGCCGTTCCGTCGTCCAGCACCAGAATGTTGTTTGCCAGGGCCAGAACCTTGCCCTGTAGCTCCCCATAGGTAATCGTCAGCTTGTCGGCAATGTTATCCGTGCCCATGGTCGCCACGGCATAGTCGCCCGGACGGACCTCGGTAAGCGCCACGGCCAGCGGCTGCGCGCCCTGCACTCCACGGGTGATCGTCGTCCGCTGCGCCACCGGCACTGCCTGCGGCAGCCCGGTGCCGGCAAGCTGCAACAGCACGCTCGGCGGCGTCGCCAGCACCTGCAGTACCGTACCCTCAAAGCTTGCCGCAGCCGGGGGCGTGACCGGCGGCTCCACCACCGGTGGCTGCGTCGGTTGCGTCGGCTGCGTTGGTTGCGTCGGCTGTGTCCCGACTTCCGGAATATTGATCAGCGCCGTCCGCGTGGCTGCCTGCCACTCTACCGTCCCGCCGAACGCTTCCGCAGGGAAGCGCAGCGGCACGTAGGTTGACCCGCCCATCATCATCGGGGCCACGGGCAAAGGCACTTGTGTCCCATTGATGGTTGCGTAACGCCGGCCGATCCAAAGCTCGACCGTGGTCTGCCCGCGCACCGCCATCACCTTCTGCTCCGACGCGAACCACTTCACTTCCGACTGCAAAGCCTCGAAAACATCACGCATGGGCAGCAGCATACTGCCGCCCATGGTAACCGGCGTCCGTGTGGTGGCCAGCGGCACACCATTGATCACGACCGACTGGGCCATAGCCCCGCCCGCCGCGCCCAGCAGAAGCACTGCAACAGCAACACCAAACCAACTACTGCTCATCCGAGTCATGTGCACTCTCTCCCTTCGTTCCGGCGATTCTCGCGCCGAAACAGAACAACCAGATCTTCAGTATGTGCTTCAGATACTACTTCGGCGGCTATCCCGCTTTC
>JAJFVE010000096.1 GCA_021371965.1 Planctomycetaceae bacterium | reverse complement strand
CGTCGAGAACTTGTACCCGCGGCGGTACTCGTACTTGTCCACCGCCCGCATGAGGCCGGTGTTGCCTTCCTGGATGATGTCCAAAAAGCTCAGGCCGCGGTTGCGGTACTTCTTGGCGATCGAGACCACCAGGCGCAGGTTACCGCCGGACAGCTCGCGCTTGGCCTGCTCGTAGTCGTTGAAGACCTGCTGGATGCTCTTGACCCGCACGCGCAGGGTCTCGGGCTCTTCCAGGACCAGGTCGACCAGCCCGTCGTGCTCTTCGCGCATCACGTCGAGATCTTCCTGCGAGATCCCGCCGCCGGGCCCGGCCGTCATCGCACTCTCCAGGTCCGTGATCTTGTCCGAGATGTGCATGAGCTTCTTCATCAGCGGCTGGATCTTGCTGGTTCGCAGCGAGAGTTCTTCCAGCAGCTTGGCGCCGCGGCGGCGGCGTTTCCAGAGTTTGCGCTGGGCCTTGGCCTTGGCGCCCTGGCTGCTCTTGGGGTTCCAGAAGATATCCCAGTCAATCCGGTCGGCGGCCATGATCTTCTTCAGGGTCGCCAGGTTGGCCGGCATGCGGTCCATGATGGATTCTTTGGACAAATTCTCGGCCGTCGAGATGCGCATGGTGCGGTCGAAGGGCAGGTCGCTGGTGTGGACCTGGGCGATGATTTCGACGGCTTGCTGGATGCAGTAGTCGCTCTGGAGGACGCGTCGGCGGAAGTGCATCCGCGTCATTTCGATCTTGCGGGCCAGGGCGATTTCCTGCGGGCGCGTCAGCAGGGGGATCTCGCCCATCTGCGTCAGGTACATCCGCACCGGGTCGTCGATTCGCCGGGTGTCGGCCTCGATCTCCTCGTGCGGCTCTTCTTCTTTTTCGATGACTTCTTCGTCTTCCTCGGGCGCGTCGGGCGCCAGAGCGGTGCGCGAGCCGACCTCTTCCTCGTCGATCAGCTCGATGCCCATCTCGTCGAGGGTCATCAACAGTGCGTCGAGGCGATCGGGCGAGACGGCCCCTTCGGGCAGCCCTTCGTTCATTTCCTCGTACGTGATGTATCCCCGTCTCTTGCCGTCGTCGAGAAGTTTCTTGATGCTTGCTTCAAGTGGCGCAGCCATTCATATCTCCCGACCAGATTGAGCTGATCGTTGCAGGGTAAAAGATCAGTCATTCTATAAATGTGTCCAGATACAAGTCAACCAATGTAAGAAAAATACCTGCACTCCATCGTATCCGCTCCCGAGGGCGGTCGCAGTGATTTCCGGGCTCGATCCGTCTGCTTCTTGACATGGAGGCCCGGCAACCATAGTATTATACCGTTGCGTCGACGCCCGGGTGGCGGAATTGGCAGACGCGCCAGGTTGAGGGCCTGGTGGGCTTAATTGCCCATGCTGGTTCAAATCCAGTCCCGGGCAGTGCTTAGGCCATGCCAGACGCGCCCTGGCCGGCGCGTCTGGCGGCCTGGGCGGTCTTGCCGTCCGCACGAGTTCGCCGGGGCGGCACGCAGGGGTCTTTTTTCGCATAAAGCGCGTCATTCACCGGCAACTTTCTGTTGCATTTTCCGACTGAAACGCCGATAATTAGTACGTACGAAAACAACTCGCGTGCGCGCAGGGCGACGGAGATTTCCGCATGGATGGTTCCGATATTCTGGGCTGCCTGAACGGCTGCGGGCTTGACAGCCAGGAAGCCGCTCTGGCCTCGCTGCTGGATTCGACCAGCCGCGAGATCGCCCATAGCGACTGCCTCGAAAGCGAGGAGCGCGCGGAAGTGTACACCATTCTCGAAATCATCAAGGCCGACACACGCCGCCACCGCCAGATGCTCGGCCAATATGTCAGCGACGGGAGGCGCGCCCATGCTTGATCTGCAGCATCAGCAGTTGGCCGAGCAGTTCCAGGACCTGCTGACGCAGGAACAACAGGTCGAAGGTTCTTACGCCGCCATGGCCGCCCGGGCGAGTGATCCCGAGATCAGGACCCAGTTGGAATCGATCCGCACCGACAAGCAGCGCCACATCGAGTTAATCCAGCGCCTGCTGGAGATCGTCGCCTAGCGGGAAAGTTCACCGCAAAGGTCGCGGAGATCGCACAGAGGGAAAGACCGGAAGAATCTTCGCCCGACACTCCAAGCCCTCCCGCGTCCCGTTCTGTTCGCGGTCGAGCTTGTTCGACGTGTTTCCCTGATCCAAGAAAACGTCGCGAATCATTCTCCCCCAGCGGGAGGGAGAGCGTCTTTCGCTCCGCCCTTGCGGGATGTCTTTTTGGTCGAGGTCTTGCCAGATCCGTCGGTCTTCTTGGACTTGGAATCGGAGTCGTCGCGCAACTCCTCGAGCGCCGGCGGCTGGGTCACGACGGCGTCGTAGGCGCCCTTGACATAGGCCGACTCCAGCGGCACGCCGGCCAGGATGAGAAATCCGATCTTGCTCTGCAGCCGCCCCAGCGCGGTCATCTGGGCGTCGGCCCACTTGGCGGCTGTCAGCTCGTCAGCCTTTCGCGTCGACAGCAGCTTGTCCTTGCGGGTCTTGGCCTTGTTGAGTTTTTCGACCGCCTTTCTGTAACTGTCGGCGGCGGTATTGGCGGCGACCCTGGCCTCTCGGATGCGGCTCTCGATGGACGCGCGGCGGTTGTAGGGGTTTCTGTCGAGGTCCTTGCGGAGGTTGTCGATAAGATTCAGTTGTGTCTGGACCCGCTCCTGCGCCCGCACGGCTTCGCTCTCGGCTACGCGCATGTCCACGTCAAGTTCTGACTGCGGCTGCGTGTACTTTGCGGCGATCTTGCTCATGGCGTCGCTCTTGGCCGCGGCCACCTTGCGAACGCACTCCTCCTTAGCCGCGCCGTTGGCGGACAGGGCGCTGTTCTGCTCGGGCGTGGGCGGCTCGGAGGATCGCCCCGGGGGCGGGGGGGCCTCGGCCGAGGCTTTGGCCAGTTGCACTGCCGAGACATCCGAGCGATCGAGATCGACGACTCCCACCGCCAGGCGCACCCGGAGGCCCTTGAGTCGTCCACTGACGGTCTTGCCGCCGGCGAGGGCGAGGGTGTCGCCGTCGCCGCCGAGGGTGAGCGACTCGACGGCGCTGCGCACGTACAAGCGGTCGTCGAGCTGGACGGCGGCCACGACGGCGTGCAGCTCGTGTCCGATCTTCAGGGTGATCTTGTCGCTATAGGCCTGGGACTCGCCGTTGCCGCCGGGGGCTGCCTCGCCGGAGGCCCCGGCGGAACCCGCACCCGCCGCGGCGTCGCCGGACAGCGTCATCGCCTGGATCTTGTCGCGTTCGAGCGTCAGCGTCGCGGCGGCAGTCTTGATCTGGACGCGAAGAAGCTGCCCCGACAGCTGTTTGTCCGCCACGACTATGACGCTATCGCCGCCGGGCGTGGCCGCCATCGTCAGCGACCGGATGTCCTGGCGGGAAACCTCTCGCTGGCGACCGGCGATCTTCATGGTCACCGACTGCACCTGCCCGGTGAAGACCTTGCCGTTGGCCAGGGTGACGGAGTCTCCTCCGGCCGCCAGCGACAGGCAGATGTAAATGATTGCAGAAGTCAATTGTTCAGCTCCCAGCCTCCCCGGGCATCACACGGGTCTTTTTAGAGTAACGATCATCATCAACATATATTACACTTTCGTTGCACGTACGGGGACACTGGAGCGCGACATGAAACGAATGAGACATCTTGCCGGGCGTGTGGGGGCGAGTCTTGTGGCGGCGGCGATGGCCGTTGGATCCGGCTGCAGCGATCGGCAGCAGTCGCCGACGTCGCAACCGGCGTCCAGGACCGTAGCGACTCCCGCGGCCGCAGCAGCTCCAGCCGCTCCAGCCGCCGACGCGCCGGCCTACGTGGCCCCGCCGCGCCCCCGCGTGCCCACCACGCAGGCATTGAGCGAGGCCAAGGCCAAGTGGATCGGCCTGGCCACGCCCGAGCAGGCCAAGGCCCTGGATCAGCAGATTGCCGCGCTGGCGCCGCTGCCGGCCGCGGCGGTCAAGCTGGGCAACAAAGCGCCGGACTTCGACGCCCTGGCCACCGACGGCAACGAGGTGACCCTGGCGGGGCTGCTCAAGAGTGGACCGGTCGTGCTGGTCTGGTTCCGCGGCGGGTGGTGCCAGTTCTGCAGCATCCAGCTTGCCGGCATGCAGGAGATCCTGCCCCAGATCGAGCAGGCCGGCGCCACGCTGGCAGCGATCAGCCCCCAGACGGTGGAATATAATCGCAAGACCGCCGACAACCTCGGTCTCGAGTATGAACTGCTCAGCGACGCAGGCAACCTGGCCGCGCGAAAGTGGGGGCTGATCTACGCCCTCAGCGACGACATGATGGAAACGCTCCGAGGCCGCGTGGACCTGGGCAAGTGCAACGGCGACAAGTCCGGCGAGCTGCCCATGACGGCCGTCTACGTGATCGACACCGACGGCGTGGTGAAGTATGCGGCTGTCGATCCGGATTTTCGCAATCGTCCTGATCCGCAAGCCGTGCTGGCGGCATTGAAAGACCCCACGAAGGTCAAGCCCGTCGACCGCACCGTGCGAACGGACGAGCAGCCGGCCCAGAAGAACCGCCGCAAGACCCGCCGCCGATAGGCGTTACGCTCGACAATCGTGATCGCTACGGTCTCGCTCTGCGCGCTGGCATCGTTTGCGGATACGCTGTGCCTCAAGGATGGCCGCGTGCTCCAGGGTGGCGATATTAGCCTGCCAATACAACGCGGCCCAGAGGGGCGAAGGACCGCGCCGTGCGGTCCTTGACGTTGAGCGACATCAGCTCGGGGCAGATTCTCACCGCCGGGGCGAGGTAGTCGTGAATGGACGTGCGCAAGGCTTCAACGGCGTCCTCCGCCGTGTCACCGGCGCCGCGGCAGGCAGGCAGAGACGGACAGCGCGCGACGAACGTTCCGTCGAGATCTTCAGTAAGGATGGCTTCAAACTCCACCATGAGCAGGTCCTCAGCGAGGCGTGCTGCGGCAACTATATTATTACGCAGCGACATCAGGTTTGCGTATGGGGAGTTTGACCTATTTTCTCTAGGCAAAAATGCTGGCGCGGTCCTAATAGAAGACTCTATCATTCAAGTTTCGCCGAACTATAGGCTTGCAGCCGTATGCGACCTGTGATGGCCACCGATATGGATCGTGGGAACGCCCCAGTTTTCCAAAATTCCGCCCTCTTGCCGGACATCGTTTCCGGTGGAATAAGATTGTCGGGGCGGAAAGCGAACCCATGGACGACAAGCATCTGGCCAGACTCGCGCGCCTGTGCGGGGTGCAGACGGCGTATCGGGATGCGGATGGGGCCTTGACTGAGGCAGAGCCCCGCCTGCTGGCAAACGTGCTGCGATCGCGCGGGGCCTTGCCCGACGGCGTTGGCGCCGCCGAGGCGCTGCGCCGAAGACGTCGAGAACTCTGGGGGCGCATCCTCGAACCAGCCATCGTGATATGGGACGCTGTCGCCGCCGCCGCGGCCGACCTGCGACTGCCGGCGTCGGCCGGCGGACGATTCCGATGCCAGCTTGAGCTTGAGGATGGCCGGCGGCTGGGGCACGAGGGCAAACTGGCGGCCTGCCCCGTCGTCAAATCGCGTCGAGTCGAGGGCGATCTCTATTGCGTGCGGCGGCTGTCCCTGCCGTGGGATCTGCCCTGCGGCTACCACCGCCTGCAGGTGGAGCTGCCGTGGGCGGCTGTCGACTCGCTCCTGCTGGCGGCCCCGGCGCGGGCATACGCCGGACCCGACGGCGACGCGCGGCGCTGGGGCGTCTTCATGCCGCTCTACGCCTTGCACCGAAAGACGAGCTGGGGCGCCGGCGATCTGGGCGACCTGCAGGCCCTGGTCGACTGGACGGCCGACCGCGGCGGCAGCGCCGTCGAAACGCTGCCGCTGCTGGCATCGCTGTGGGAACTGGCCGCCGGGCCATCGCCGTACGAGCCCGCGACGCGGCTGTTCTGGAACGAGATCTATCTCGACGTGGAGGGCATCGAGCACCTGGCGGCGTGCGATGAGGCCCGCGAGTTAGTCGCCCAGGCGCGCGCCGCCGGGCGGGTCGAGACCCTGCGAAAGACCCCGCTGGTGGACCACGCCGCCATCATGGCCTTCAAGCGGCCGATACTCGAGGCCCTGAGCCGGTGGTGCTGGGCCGGCCGCGCCCGCCATCAACTCCAGATGCACCTGCATGACAACCCTCGGGCGAGGCTGTTCGCGCAATTCCGCGCCGTGGGAGAAAAGCAGCGCGCCCACTGGCCGCACTGGCCCGAGGCGCTGCGGCAGGGCTACATCGCCGCCGGCGATTTCGACCCGGCCGTCAAACGCTATCACGCCTACTGCCAGTGGCAGTTGGACCACCAGATGCGCCGCCTGGCCGACGCCGCGGCCGCGCGCGGCGTGGCGCTGTGCCTGGACTATCCCCTGGGCGTCACGCGCGTCGGCTTCGACGCCTGGAACGAGCAGGGGCTGTTTGTCGATGGCGTCAGTCTCGGCGCCCCGCCCGACCCGCTCTTCTCTAAGGGCCAGAACTGGGGCTTTGCCCCGATCTGCCCCGACGCCCAACGCCAAACGCACTACCGCTATTTTCGCCAGGCCGTCGCCGCCCACCTGCGATACGCGGGCATGCTGCGCATCGACCACGTGATGGGACTCTATCGCCAGTACTGGATTCCGCATGGCGCCTCCGCCCGGCAGGGGCTCTACGTGCGGTACCCCTGCGACGAACTGATGGCCGTGCTGACCATCGAGTCCAACCGCCACAAGGCCGTCATCATCGGCGAGAACCTCGGCACCGTGCCGGCGGCCGTCAACAAGCAGATGCACGCCCACCGCCTGCACGGCCTGTTCGTGCTGCCCTTCGCGATCGACCCCTCGGCCTCGCCGCCGGTCGGCTCGCCCCCGCGCGACAGCGTCGCCATGCTCAACACCCACGACATGGCCACCTTCGCCGGCTTCTGGAAAGCCACCGACATCCGCCTCTGGCAACAGCTCGACCTGATCGACGCCGCCTTGGCCGCCGCCATGCGCCGCGATCGCTACGATGCCCGGCGCGCCCTGGTCGAGACGCTCCAGGCCGAGCATCTCCTGGACGCCCACGTGCTCCTGCCCCAGTTGATCGAGGCCGCCCTGGCGTATCTGGCCTCCACCGACGCGCGCTTTCTGCGGATAAACCTGGAAGACCTCTGGTGCGAGCCCCGCGCGCAAAACGTACCGGGCACCGTAAACGAGCACCCCAACTGGCGACGCCGCGCCGGCTACAGCTTCGAGGACTGGTCAACCTCACCGCAAGTGGCCCGCATCATCGGCCGCGTCGACCAGTTACGCAGGCAGCGCATGCGTTGACGGGTGCGGCGAATACACCTCCTGTGCACTTCCTTGTACTTTGTTGTACTTTTCACAGCGTTTTCGCGGGAATCCCCAACCACGGGTACCAACGGATTTCAAAAATGCCATTGTGTCTTCTTTGTCTTTTCTTGTCTGTTTTTGGCACATTCAACCCTGCCCGTGTTTCGTAAGCACATGAATTACAATAAGTTACAAGTTTCGGCAGAAGCCCAAAGGTCCGATAATGACGCCAAAATCAGACATATCAAATATGAAAGCGGATCGCTGTTGGCATAAACGCTTAACAACGAAGGCACACAAGGCATGAAGCCCAAAGAATCCTCCATCTCACGGGACGATTCGGAATTTGTCTTTCGTCGTTCATTGTGAAGGCCTCGTGGCGGAAGATGGGAGGTCCAGAAGAACGTGAGTAGCGCCAGTGGCCTCAAACGCCCGCAGCGCCGCGGCGAAGGCGGCGTTTTCCGGACGGGCAAGCGCCTTCTGGAATTGGTCGTCATCCAGAAGCTCAGTCCAGCCCCAGTAGTGAAGGACGCCGCGTTTGCCATTGTGCAACGGCTGTATTTCGCATAGCACCACAGCGTTTTGCGAGCGGGACGTGTTGAGGAAATAGAAGTAGCTGCTGTATCCGCTCTGGCAGGCCCTGTCGCGAGGGCACCTGGATGCCACCGGTGGAAATCTATTGGCATCCAGGTCCGACAGTTGCGCCGGCATCCGGCCATGTGCGATCTGGTACTCTGAAAGGCGCACACCAATAGACTGGAGGTTTGTGAGGCAGTCGGGTTTTGGAGGGATCCGCGCCGGCCAGATCAGCGAGCAGACTAGAAGAGTCGAAATCAGAAAGGCCAAGACAACGGCGGTGGCCGAACCGATCTTCCCCCAGATCGTCCGCTTCGGCCGACGCGCGAGCCATATCGCGGCAAGGCAACTGCCGACGAAGGCAACCGCAATCGCCCTGGCCCACCAGTCCGTTGGCCCCCAAGCGAGAGTTACGACAAGAAAGATGCAGCTTGGGATCAGTGCCAGAAGTACCAGCGAGCCCACCAGCACGCCGCGGCCTGTCGAGGGCCACACCTCTGCCGCCTCGGGCGAGTCTGCCGGCTGTGGAGTCTGGGGGATGTTCGGTTGTTCCGTCATGGCGCAGGCCTCGAGGCCGCCAGCGGCCGATCGAGCGGGAAGGATTTCGCGCCGGTGGCCTCAAATGCCCGCAGCGCGGCGGCGAAGGCGGCGTTTTCCGGACGGGCCAGGCGCTCTTGAAAGTCGCTGTCCTTCAGGAAGAACGATAATCCTTCAGCCGTGAGAACGCTTCTCCCCCCGCGCGGGTGCGCGTTAAGATCGCAGGCGATAAGAACTGCCCCTTCGTCCTCTTTAGGTGGCAGAAAGAAGAAGTAGCTGCTTTGGCCTTCTTTCCAGCCACTGTCATAGGGACACTTGTAGGCCGTCGGCGCCACCAGACCAGACCGGATCAGGTCGCTCATTTGTCTGGGCTGCTTCTGGTCTGTGCGGTGATATTCGCGCATAGCGACGCCAATCCATTTCAGATTCAGGAGGCAGTACTGTCGCGAGTGCCCTGTTTCAGGGGGGCCTATCACAATCATCGCCGTTATCACGCCCAGTGGCAGGGCACAAATCAGCATCCCTATCAATCGCAGGCGCAGCCTGGCTCCGCTGTCCCGAGAAGTGATCAATGACGCGACGGCCGCGCCGATTCCGATCAACGCCAGTATCAAAGCTAAATCCAGACTCTCTGGACAGAGGGCCGCGGGCACCAGCATCGCAATACAGGCCGCCAGCCCCATCCACAGCGCCATATGCCCCGCCAGCCGCGGCGTCACGACCGTCCACCGCGGCCCCGGCGGGGCGGCAGGCTGAGAAGACATCTCTTGCTCCTGGTCTGTCATCATCATTCATTCCAACGCAGTGCGTGTCCTCAGGCTACATGGGCAGCAGACGGGCCGTCCGCGCGACGTTCTCCAGAAGTTCCATTTCGGACGGATCGTCGGCCGAGAGAATCGCGTGAATGCGGTGGCCGCCGAGATGTCCAGGCAACGACAGGTGGGCTTCCTGCCACAAACTCCGCTCTGGGCCCATCTTCTGCCACGCGTACCAGGTTGCGGATCGGCCGCAGACGTCGTCGCGTTTCTCTGACCCGCCGGTAGAGGGCCTGAGCGTTTGCGGATGATCTCCGATGAAGATCACCAGACTGCTGCGACGCCCCTGCCCCGGCGCTCGGGAGAGCGTGTAAAGATCAAAGTCCACGAAGTGTCCGACATTCATTTCAAATCCCGCCGGCGCGGCTACCTCGACCTTTGGGAGCGGCCCCAGTGGAGGGTGGTAATACCAGATATAGAGCCATGTGCCAGCCCCAGCGGCGGCCAGCGTTGCGCCCACCGCAATCAGGATATGCATCCAGTGCTGTCGCATTGCGGCTCCCGTCTCAGCCTTTCTTATTAGAGACGCCGCAGGGGCTAATTTCATCTCAAAAAATGGCCGGGTTACTTTCAGACTCTTGTCGGCAACAAACTGCGGCAATCTGCGACGGCTGTGCTGCGTTATACTGTTGTGACCCTGGCGGCGGTTTGCGCCGGCAATTGAGGTTCTTATGCAAGACAGGATCACCAGGCGGCAATTCATTCAGGCGGGCGTGGCGGGCGCGGCGGCTCTGGCGATGGGACGGTTTGCCATCGCGGCGCCGGCCAAGCGGCGGCCGAACATCCTGATCATCACCACCGATCAGCAGCGCGTCGATGCCATGAGCGCCTCGGGCAATCGCTGGGCCAAGACGCCGGCGATGGATTCCATCGCGGCCGGCGGCGTGTCGTTCATGCAGTCGTACTGCCCCTACCCGCTGTGCAGCCCGTCGCGCGGATCGCTGCACACCGGCCGCACGCCGCACGAGCTGCTGGTCGATCACAACAGCATGCACATTGCCAAGGGGATTCCGCTGTCGGGCCAGGTCTTGCGCGAGGGCGGCTATGACACCGGTTATGCCGGCAAGTGGCACCTGCCGGCATCGTACCCGGCCGACGGAATCGCCGGGTTCGAGGTGCTCAACAAGGTCGGACGCGGCGGCAGGCTCGCGCGCGACATGGACGAAGCGACGCTCAAGGTCGCGACGGAATTTCTGCGGCGCCAGCGGAGCAAGCCTTTCCTGCTGGTGGCCTCGTTTCTCAATCCGCACGACATCTGCCTGCTGGCCAACCCCAACGCCATCACCGATGAACTCTGGAAGCGGTACGGACCCAAGGACGGCGCCGAATTGCCGCCCTTGCCGGCCAACCACGCCCTCAGCCTGGGCACACCTGCGTCGCAGGCCAGGCGGGCCCGCCACGGCAACTGGGAGGCGCAGCGATGGCGGCGGTATCGCTACGCGTACTTCCGCATGATGGAGGATGTCGACCGCCAGATCGGCCAGCTTCTCCACGCTCTGCGGCAGAGCGGGCAGGAGGAAGACACGCTCATCGTCTTCACCAGCGACCACGGCGAGGGCCTGGGCTGCCACGGCTGGACCGGCAAGCTGCATTTCTACGACGATGAGGCCGCCGTGCCGCTGATCGTGAGCTGGAAGGGTGTGATCCCCGCAGGGCGCAGCGACAAGGACCACCTCGTCACGGCGCTGGACGTGCTGCCGACGCTGTGCGACTATGCCGGGGTGGCAGCTCCGCCTGTCGTGCACGGCCGCAGCCTGCGCGGGGTGATCGACGATCCGAAATCGGCGGGCAGCGTGTATGTTGCCTCAGAAATGGCCGTCGGCGGCGGGCGCAGTTTTATGATCCGCACGAAGAAGTACAAGTACATGGTCTTTCACGAAGGGGCCAAGGCCGAAATGTTCTTCGACATGGACGCCGACGGCGGTGAGATGAAGAACCTCTCCGCCGATGCGAATCTGGCGGCCGAGATCGACCGCCACCGCAAGCTGCTGGCGCAGTGGTGCAAGCTGACGGAGGTCGAGAAGTACCCGATGTTGCCTAATCCAAAGACAGAACGCCCGGCAAGGCGCGCGGGTGGCAGGAAAGGCGCGTAGCGCGGCAGGGCAAGTTATGTACAAACCAAGCTCATTGCAGATCGTGATGCACTGTCCGGCATCGGCAGGGACGGCCGCCCTGGCGGTGGTGGTCACGTCGATGTGGATGACGGGTTGGGACATCAGCCTGCTGATGATGGACGAGAACTGGTGGCACGGGCAGTGGTGGCGGCTGGTGACGTCGGCCCTGCCGCACGTGGGCATCGTGCACCTGGTGTTTAATGTGTATTGGCTGTGGGCCTTCGGGGCGCGGCTCGAGCAGCGGCTGGGGTCGCTGAGAGTTGCGGGCATGCTGGTGCTGCTGGCCGCGGGGTCCGGCGCGGCCGAGTTCGCCTTCTCCGACGGCGGCGTGGGGCTCTCGGGGGTCGGGTACGGCCTGTTCGGGTTCCTGTGGTACCTCAGCCGGCGCCCGGGCTACTTCTGCGGCGCCATCGACAAGCAGACCACGACGCTGTTTGTCGGATGGTTCTTCTTGTGCATCATCCTGACCGTGTCCGATACCATGCCCGTCGCCAACATCGCCCACGCGGCCGGGGCCATACTGGGCGTGATGCTGGCCTGGACCTACTCCTTGGCGCCGGAGAAGCGCCGCTTCGGCACGACCGCGATTGCCGCAGTCCTGCTGGCGGTCCTGGCCGGGGCATCGATCCTTCGTCCCCAAGTCCAGCAGCTCTTCAACACCATCCACCCGCCCGCGGCGGAGATCCACTGGACCCCGCTGCCGGGCGAAGACCCGCCGGCTGACAGCGACCAACTGCAAGATGCCAACTGATTTCAAGGGTGCCACGCACAACTCCGTTGTGCGTGGCCCCGTCCCTAGGGGCGCCCGCGCCACAAAACGAGAGCATGGGCTGTGTGGCATGGCCGTCCCGGCCATGCACTGGCGGGTGTCTCGCCCGCCAGAGGACAAAGCAAGAGCATGGGCGAGACGCCCATGCCACTCACGGGCAAGATGCCCGTGCTACGACGCCGACGGCTTGGGGTCTTTGGCTTCGACGGAGGTGGCGTCGATGGCGTCGTTGAGGCGATTGAGGGTGTCGTCGGCTTGGGCTTTGGAGATTTTGCCGGCCGCTGCGGCTGCGTCGAGCAATTTGGCCAGGTCGGCGGTTTTGGCCTTGGCGGCTGCGACGGCCTGATCGATGGTTCTGGCGTCGACGGGCTTGTACGTCAGTTCGGCTTCGGGCTTGGGCTGGCCCTTGGCGGCGGGGGCAGTGGCCTGCCACTGCAGCGACGCCAGCGTGGCGTTGATCTGCTTATAGATCGCCATGCCCTCGGGGCCGCCCAGCAATTCGTCCATGTCCGGCGCCACGCGCAGCAGGAGGCCTTGGCCGCCTTCGGTCTTGAAGCGAACCTTGAATGCTGGGGCGATCTTGCGGATGGCAGCGCCTTTGACGGCCTGCTCGTCGAGCACTTCGACGGCGCTGATCCGCGCGGCCAGCATCACGTAGGCGTCGCGAAGGGCGGGCGTGTCGTGGCCGCTGGTTCGCTTGTCGACGAACAGGAAATACTCCGGCACGTAATCGGCCTGCTTGCTCTGGGCGAAGAACTCTTTCTCGGGGCTGAGCAGGCCCACCAGCGAGAACTCAGCCGCCCGCACGACGAGTTGGCTTTCATCGTAGACCGTCGCGTCGCGATGGGCGCCGCCGTGGACGGAATGCAGCACGCCGAAGCTGCGGCAGCCCCACAGGTGCCGCCCGGCCACCAGGCGGATGTAGTCGTGCATGGCCTTGAACTGCGGGATCAGCGGACTGTCGGGCTGGTACATCTTGCCGCGATACGGCGTGTCGCGGTGAGGCGTGTAGGCGAAGTTCACCAGCCCCTGGGCGCCGTACGCCAGGGCGGCCATCATCTGGAAGCGGATCTGGTTGGTGGCGACATTGCCGCCGAAGAGCTCCCACATGCTCATGTTGTTGGCGTTGCCGAAGGCGCGGTCGAAGTTGCAGCCGTTGCAGTAGCCGGATGTGGCCTTGTCGCCCTTGGCCCCGCGCAGGAAGGCGTAGTTCTGTGTGCCCACGACGCGCATGGTGGTCTTGCTCTGCGTGCGCGGGTCGGGGTTCTCGCTGTCCCAGGGCATGATGTGCGGGTAGTTCTCCGTGATCCACTTGGCATTCTCGATCACGTTGGGATAGATCCGCGGATTGTTGTCGTCGGTCACGATGCCGACCAGGCACGGGTGATCGCCGTGGCGGTCGAAGATGCCGGCCTTGAGCCGATCCGGCGCGTGATGAAATGCCGGCACGACGACCTTGATGCCGCCGACCTTGCGGCAGGGCTCGAGCATCGAGGCGGAGTCAATGAGCACGTTGAAGCCTGCGGCCTTGGCGTTGACGGCGTAGGACTCGTCATACGGCGCGGGCGTGGGACGGGGCTTGGCGCCGGGCTTGACGGGCTTGCTGCCGCCCTCGCCGTGGAAGCACCAGGCCACAATAGGGTACTCGTCGAACCGCTTGTACGGCTCGAACACCTTCAGCGGCGGGTGGACGAAATCGGTGTCCTTCCACTCCTTGCAGCCGGGGGCGAGTTTGTCGGCCGCGCGGGCAGAGGAGCAGACTGTGGCGGCCAAGAGCAGGAACATCATGATGCGTGAAGCGTTCATCGGTCACCTCGGCGGACAAAACCTGTCGGGGGTGCCACGCACAACTCCGTTGTGCGTGTCCCTGATCGTGCAAAGTTCAGGGATGCATGGGCGAGACGCCCATGCCACACGACAAGAGCATGGGCTGTGTGGCATGGCCGTCCCGGCCATGCACTGGCGGGCGTCTCGCCCGCCAGAGGACAAAGCTAGAGCATGGGCGAGACGCCCATGCCACGGAGCCAGAGCATGGGCGGGACGCCCATGCCACTGGCGGGCGAGACGCCCATGCTATGACGCGCTGGGCTTGGGATCTTTGGTCTCGGCGGCTGTGGCGTCGATGGCGTCGTTGAGGCGCTTGATCGTGTCGGCGGCCTGTTCCTTGGAAATCTTGCCAGCGGTGGCAGCGGCGTCGAGGACCTTGGCCAGGGCTGTTGCGTCAGTCTTGGCGGCCGCGACGGTCTTGTCGACCTCGCCGGCGTCAACCTTGACCAGCGGCAGGTCGGCCTCGGGCTTGGCGGCCGGGCCTTCGGCGCCGAGTTTGGTCTGGCCGGCCGGGGCGGG
This sequence comes from Planctomycetaceae bacterium, assembly GCA_021371965.1. The sequence continues at coordinate 29,360 of JAJFVE010000096.1, read as the reverse complement.
CGGGGTGGCCTTGGCCTGCAGGGCGGCCATGGCAGTGTTGATCTTGGCGTAGAGCTTGGCGCCCTCGGGCCCGCCCAAGAGGGTCTCCATGTCCGGGGCCACGCGCAGCATCACGCCGTAGCTGCCTTCCATGTTCACGCGCACCTTGAAGGCCGGCACGATCTGGCGGATCTTGGCATCCTTGGTGGCGTTGGCGTCGATCAACTCGACGGCCGACACTTTCGGCGAGAGCATGATGCCCACCTGGCGCGCGGGCGGGGTGCTGCCGCCGGTGCGCTTGTCGACGAGCATGAAGTACTCGGGAATCTCGCGATCGGCGGCGTTGGCGGAATAGAACTTCTCCTCGGGAGTCAGCAGGCCGACCATGGTGAATTCACTGCCGCGCAGGACCAGTTGCCCGGCGTCGTACACGGACGCGCCCTTGTGCGCGCCGCCGCAGACGGCGTGCAGAACGTCCATCGACCGCAGGCCCCAGACGTGGCGGCCGAGCACGTGGATGATGTACTGATGCATCGCGTACCATTTGGGGATCATGTCGCTGCCGGGGGTGTACATCGTCATGCGGTGGGGCGAGTAGCAGAAGTTCGACAGGCCCTGCGCGCCGTAGGCCATCGCCCCGATCATCTGGAACTGCACGCAGCTATACGGCGCCCCGCCGCCGTAGCATTCCCACATGGCCAGCTTCTCGCGGTTGCAGACGTTGCGGTCGCTGTTGCACTGGCCCAGGTAGGCGTTGGCGGCCTTCTCGCCGCGTGCCCCTCGCAGGTACGGATAATTCTGCATGTGCAGGATGCGCAGGTCGCTGTCGCCGCTGACGCGGCAGGGGTAGTTCGACATGATCGGCGCCACGTGCGGGTGCTCTTTCTTGAGCCACGTGGCGACGCGTTTTTCATTGCCGCCAAACCCGCGGCCGTTGTCGCCCAGGATAATGCCCTGCAGCAGCGGGTGGTCGCCCCACTTGCCCTGGAAGACGTAGCTCTCCAGGTACTGCGGGCTCTTGCCGAAGATGGTCTTGGTCTCGCCGATCTGTACCCACACGCCGCCGACTTTCTCGGCGAAGGGGAGGATCTTCGGGTCGTCGATCATGACGTTGAACCCGACGGCCTTGAAGTCGCGCACGTACTTCTCGGCGTAGGGCGACTGGCCCTTTTGGCCGTGGAAGCACCACGCGCTGACGGGGAACTCGTGCATCCTCTTATATAGCTCGTGCGACTTGATCGGCGGGTGGACGAACTCGGTGTCTTTCCATTCCTTGGTGCCGGCCCCGGGCGGCCACTTCTTCGCTGGTTGCGAGGCCGCGGGCTCTTCCTTCGCGGCTGGGGCGTTGTCTTCCTTCTCGGTCATCTCCTCCTGGGCGAAAGCGGCGCCGCAGAGGAGCAGAATGCCAAGGAACGTGCTGATCTTGAAAACCTTCATGGCTATCTCCGTGGCACGGGCGTTTTTTTGGCAGCCCATGCTCTTGCCGTGTGGCATGGGCGTCTCGCCCATGCTCTTGCTTCGTTCTTTCCCCCGCATGGCCGAGACGGCCATGCCACGCACGGGCGAGACGCCCGTGCCACTAATCTTTCCGGGCCGCCGCGGCGTCAATGGCCGCGTCGAGGCGTTTGAGCGTGTCGGCGGCCTGGGCGGCCTCCACGCCGGTCAGCAGGCCCTTGAGCTTCGCCGCGTCGGCCTTGGCGGCCGCGACCGCCTTGGCGATATCGCCTTTGCCCTGCACTGCCGCGGCCAGGGCGGTGTTGATCTGAGTATACAGCGCCAGGGCTTCCGTGCCGCCCAGCAGTTTCTCCAGGTCCGGCGCGACGCGCAGCAGCACCGCCTCGCCGCCGCTGGCGGTGAAGCGCACTTTGAACCCCGGTACGATCTTGCGGATCTTGGCGTCCTTGGTGGCCTCGGCGTCGAGCACTTCGACGGCCGGGATCTTGGCCGTCAGCGTCACAAACGCATCCCGCGCCGCCGGATCCTTGTCCGGCTCGAACGGGCGGAAGTTGACCCGCTTGTCGACGACGAGGATGTACTCGGCAACGGCGGTGTCCTTGGCCTTGAAGCGGGCCTCGGGCGTCAGCAATCCGGCCATCAGGTTTTCGGAGGCTGCGACGACGAGTTGGTCCGGGCCGAAGGTCTTGGCGGAGGCGTGCTCACCGCCGAGAACCTCGATGCTGCGCGTGCCCCAGAGGTGCCGGCCGAGCACGTCGATCGTGTAGCGGTGCAGCTTGTACCACTGCGGCACCAGCGGATTGTCGGGCTTGTAGGCGGGCATGCGATGGGGCGAGTAGCAGAAGTTGCTCAGCCCCTGGGCGCCGTAGGCCATGGCACACATCATCTGGAATCGCACGCAGGTGAAGGTCGTGTCGCCGGCGTAGCATTCGAACAGGGCCATGTCGTTGGCGTTGCAGAACTGCCGGTCGCGGTCGAGCTGCTCGCAGTAGCGCCGCGCCGCCCGGCCGGTGCTGTAGCCGCGGCGTCCGGGCATGTACGGATAACTCTGCATGTGCAGGATGCGCAGGGGCGTGTTGCCCTGCTGGGGGCTGTAGGAATACAGCGACATGATCGCCACGACGTGCGGGTGCTCCTTCTTGAGCCACTGGGCCGTGTTGATCTCGCGCGGGTCGAAGCCGCCGCCGTTGTCGCCGACGATGATGCCCTGCAGCATCGGGTGGTCGCCGATGGCGGGGTTCTTGAAGAAGTTCGCGTCGAGTGCCTCGGCGGGCTGATAGAACGTGGCCTTGCTCTTTGCCGTGGTGCGCGCGCCGCAGAGCTGGACCTTCACGCCGCCGACTTTCTCGGCGAAGGGCAAAATCCGCTCGTCGTCGATGAGCACGTTGAAGCCGATGGCCTTGAAGTCGCGGACGAACTTTTCGTTATAGGGGCTCTTGTCATCCTCCATGCCGTGGAAGCACCAGGCGCTAATGGGATACTCGGTGATGCGCGTGTGCAGTTCCAGGCACTTCAGCGGCGGGTGGACGTAGTTGGGGTTGTCGGCCCAGGCGATGCACCCCGGCGGCAAGGCCGCCGATGCAGGGGCAGCGGCAAGAACGATTACTGCGATGCAAATCGATAGTCTGGCTGTCATGGTGGATGGCCTCTGCAGACGGTTCATTGTGTCAGACGACTGCCGCGGAAACAATGTTGAAACCCGCGGCAAAGGCGAATGGGCCATCAGAGTTGCTGAGCCGGGCAGAGTCTTTCGAAGCTCTTCTTCAGCGGTGATCGCGGCGGAAGAGCAGGGGGCTGCGGGCGAAGTGGGTCTTGAACGCGCGGGAGAACACGAACGGATCGTCGTAGCCTACCTGCGGCGCCACGCGGGCGACGGGCACGTCGGTGGCGGTGAGCAAGGCCGCCGCGTGTTCCATCCGCAGGCGCAGCAGTTCCTGCATGGGCGAGCGGCCCAGTTGCGCGCGGCAGAGGCTGCAGAAGTGCTGGCGCGTGACGCCCAGCATGCGGGCAAGCTCCGCCACGCGCCACCGCCGCGCGGGCTCGGCGGCCACGTGCTGCCAGAGGTTTTCCAGGTCTCCATGCGATCCGGCGGTCTCCGCAAGTCCCCGCGCCACCGCGTCGACAACGCCCGCCCATCGGGCCAGCAGCCCCGGGCGTGCCCGGCCGTAGTACTCGCGGCACAGTTCCGCCACGCACGCCACCAGGGCGATCCCCCCGCCGCAGCTGGCGGGACCGCCCAACGCCGCCAGAGGGTTGGACGGACCCGGCGAGTACGTGACCCAGACCGAGCTGGCCGACTTGCCCTCTTGCCGCCAGGCGGCCGTGCAGCCCGCCGGCACCAGATATACGTGCCCGCGCGTCAGCGCAGTCCGCTGGGCGCCCCAGGCCAGTTCCACCCGCCCGGCCGCGACCACGCCGATGACCGAAACGCTCACGCGCGATTCGGTCTGTCGAAAGCGAGGCGTCCAGCGTCTGTGTCCGACGCCGTCGATTCCCAGTTCCTTCAGATAGCTCAAGCCCTGGCCGGAAACCACGCCGCCATAAGCATCCTCGTTGGAGGCCGCGATAGCGCTGATCTTACGAATTGCCATCCATCAAGTCCTCTTGCGACTGATTACTAGAATACCGTGAAATGCACCACATGACAATGCGCAATGTCCGTAAATCGTTGCGCCATTCCCCTCTATGGTAGAATCCCGTCTGAATGCTTGAACAGTTCGCAGGGATGCGCCTCGTGGGGAGCGCGAGAAACCTCCTCAGCATAGCGGTCCGCCACGCTCCCGGGCGGCCGTACCAATCGGAGTGACAGCGATGAAACACATGTGGATGGTAATGACGGCGGTGGTCCTCGGGCTGGGCCTCAGCGCCCATGCGGCTATCAGCGACGGACTGGTAGCCTATCTCCCCTTCGACGCTGACATGCAGGACGTGGTCGGCAGCTATGACGCGACGGTCGTTGGCGGCGGTTCCATCGCCATCACGGCCGCGGGCGGACAGTTGGGCGGCTTTGCCGACAAGTCCGGTTCGGCAGGCAAACTGGAGCTGCCGATCCACTTGGGCAGCGGGAGTTTCACCATCTCCCACTGGATTCGCGACTACAACGGCGGCAACGGCGCGGCTACAGGCAACCAGACCTATGGCGCCCAGGGTTTCTACACGTATGTGGATGGGGCACTGCAACGCCATGAGAACCGAAACGCCTCCGGCGCCGGCCAGCGGGGCGAATGGAACCATGGCACGTGGGGCACGGCGTGGATTTTCGAAGTCCTTACCTTTGATGCCGACACCGGAACCTTCACCGGACGGGCGTATGACCCCGAAACCCAGTTTCATAAATGGACGGATCCGGTCCCCAGCGTGATGGGCGCCGGTTCCTCCATCGACTCAGGCCTCAACCTCTTCGTGGCCGGGGCCGGAGACAACGACCAGGACGATCTGGCCATCTGGAACCGCGTCTTGACCTTCGCCGAGATGGAAGAGATCCGCCTGGCCGGACAGGCCGGCAACGCACTGTCGACCTTCCCGGGAGTGATCGTTCCCGAGCCGGCGACGATGAGCCTGCTGGCCCTGGGCGGTCTGGCCGCGCTGCTGCGCCGCCGCAAATAGCGTACTGCGATCCTTGAGTGCAGGCAAAAGGACTGCAGGGATGCGCCTCGTCGGGAGCGCGAGAAACCTCCTCAGCACAGCGGTCCGCCACGTTCCCGGGCGGTCGCGCCAATCGGAGTGACAGCGATGAGAAACATGTGGACGGTGATGATAGCGGTAATCCTCGGACTTGGGCTCAGCGCCCGGGCGGCGTCAGTCAGCTACGTCGGTCTGGATCAGACGACCCACGAGGCATGGGGTTCGACCAGCGTGGCCAAGCCGGGCGACGCCGACAGCTATTACGGCACGGACGGCTGGCGCGTCCTGAATAACTACAAGCAACCGGTCTATGGTTCCATCAATGATCCCATCGGTTACTTCTGGAGCTATGGCGACCAGATCGACGATCCGGGGCAGGTTCCGGCTGCCGACGTGCCCAACACCACTGTCGGCTGTCAATACGGACCGCAGGCGGGTAACGGTAACTGGGTGCCGGTGTGGACCGTGACGCTCACCCAGGCCGCCGCGTTCCGCATGTCCATCATCACGGATGTTGACTGGAGCGGGGCGGACTACTCGCCCATAGGGATGCGCGTTTATCTCCAGGGCGACCAGGGCAACGCCGTTGCGGCCACGGATACGCTGGGCGGTGGCAACCTGGATATCGACTACGTTCAGTTCGACGTCAGCGGGCAGGCGGGCGATGTATTCATCGTTGACCTCCAGGGCGGCGGCTCTTGGTGGGTCCATACCGCCGGGTTGCTGCTGGATCCGGCGCCCGTTCCCGAGCCGGCGACGATGAGCCTGCTGGCCCTGGGCGGCCTGGCCGCGCTGCGGCGCCGCAGGAAGTAAATTTCTGGTTCCCTGAGTTCAGACAAAGGACCGCAGGGCTGGGGCCTGCGGTCCTTTCGTTTTGCCGCTGCAGGAAAGAGTGTCTTGGCGCGAGCCCGCCAAGACAAAGGGCCGCAGGCGAGGAGTATCGCTTGCGGCCCTTTTGTGCGTCAGTCGGGGATCGCGTGCCGATTATGCGCTGGCGTAGGCGTCGTCGCCGGAGGCTTTGCCTTTTGCGGGCTTCTTGCCGCTGCGGCGGACTTCATCCTTGATGCGCTGGATGTGCCCGCGGCCGAGGGCTTTCACCTCGCAGCCCAGCTCGAAGTAGCGGCGGATCTGGTCGTCGGTCAAAATGCCGAAGCAATCGATCACCGCCAGCGGTGCGCCGGCCATCTTCACCACGTCATCGGGCGTGAGCTTGAGGTACGGGCTGTGAGGCACGGCGAGGATGACGGCCTCGGCGCCCTTGAGGGCCTTGGCCATGTCCTGCTCGATCCGCAGGTCCTTGAGGTGCTCCTGGTTTCGGAAGAACCTTGCCCACGAATGGCCGGGGGCGGGGTAGGTGTCCTGGCTTTCCAGTTCGTACCAGTGCTCGACGTACGGGTCATGCACGCGCATCTCGGCGCCCATCTCGGTCAGGCGGCGGACGACCATCTCCGAGCCGCTGTAGCGTGTGTCGCCCACGTCCTGGCGGTACGACGCGCCGCAGATCAGCACGTCGGCCCCGGCGATGTAGCGCCCCATGTTGCGCAGGGCGTCGCGCACCAGCGTGGCCACGTGCAGCCCGCGCGTGTCGTTGATGTCGATGGCCGTGGGGCTGATCTTGAAGATGTCGTCGCCGTCCTCAAAGCCCAGGATGTGCTTGTACGCCCAGTACCCCAGGCCGCCGTCCTTGGGCAGGCAGTACCCGCCGATGCCCGGACCGGGGAAGATCATGTTGTTGTGCGTGGGACGCATCTTGATGGCGTTGATGACCTTGATCAGGTCGACGCCGTTGCGCTCGGAGAAGAGGCTCCACTCGTGCAGGAACGCCAGGATCGTCGCGCGGTAGGAGTTCTCGACGATCTTGGTCGTCTCGGACTCGATGGGGCGGTCCATCACCGTCAGCGGGAACTTCTCGGTGTTGAGCACGTCGCGCAGGAATTTCTCGACGCGCTGACGCGCCTCGGCGTCGCAGCCGCTGCAGACGCGCCAGAAGTCGCGGATGCTGGCGACGTATTCCTTGCCCGGCATCACGCGCTCGAAGCTGTGCGACAGCAGCGGGGTCTGCTCGATCCCGCGGGCGGCGAAGGCCTTCTTCAGGATCGGCCAGGCCACGAACTCCGTCGTGCCCGGGGCCACGGTCGTCTCGATCAGCACCAGGCACTTGGGCGGGATCTTCTCGCCGATGGTGCGCATGGTGGCCTCGAGGGCGGCCATGTCCGTCTCGCCGGTTTTCATTTTGCCCAGGTCGCGCTTGGAGTAGTCGCACTGCACGTCGACGACCACGCAGTCGGCCAGCGTCAGGCAGTCGGCGTTGAAGGTGGCCGTCAGCGTCTTCTTCTCCAGCACGCAGCGGGCGATCATCGGGTCGACTTCGGGATCCTCGGCCTTGACCGGCGAGACGCCCTCGTTGAGCATGGGGATCTTCCAGTAGCTCCGCGCGCTGGGCCTCTGGCAGCCGATGACGAACTTGCTGGGCTTTTTGGTCTTCTTGTCGACGGTGTCGGCGACGACGGCCGCCATCACGGCGCCCACAAACCCGACGCCCATGACGACGACGACCTCCTGGCCGTTCTTGCGGGCGGCATTGGCCAAGCTGGTCAGCCGCTTCATCTCGGCGACGTAGTCGTCCTGCTCGGGGATCTTGTATTTTTCGCCGCTGGGGCTGAGAGAATACTGCGTCGCCATAATCGTTATCCTCGTCTGAGTGCGAAAAGTGAGCCAGCCCCACGCAGGGCTATGCGGATATCCTATGATACGTGGCGGGCAAAATCAAATTGGACACCAAGCCCAGGGATTGAAATCCCTGGGCCTATGTCAACTCAGCACCACGCGGTCCTGGTAATTGGGGGCTGTCGCCGGCCAGCCGGTCTTCTGGTGTATGAACTCGGCGAACTTCACCGCCGTCTGGGCCTCGCCGTGCACGACGAAAATCTGCCGCGGCGGTTTAGCCAGGCCCGACAGCCAGCACAGCAGTTCGTCGCGGTCGGCGTGAGCGGAGAAGCCGTTGATCCGCGCCACCGAAGCCTTGACCTGGTACTCCTGGCCGAGGATGCGCACCTTTCCCGCCCCGTCCACGATGATGCGTCCCAGCGTGTCGACGGCCTGGTAGCCCACGAAGAGGATCGTGCTGCGCGGGTTGGATATGTTCTGGGCCAAGTGGTGCTTGATGCGACCGCCCGTGCACATGCCCGAGCCGGCGATGATGATGCACGGGCCGCGGACAGCGTTGATGGCCTTGGACTGCTCGGTCGTCTCGGTCATCGCCAGCCCCGGAAAGTCCAGCGGCGTTCCGTGATCGCGCATTTGCTCGGCCATGTCCAGGTTGAAGCACTCGGGATGTTCCTTCATCACGCGCGTGATGCGGATGGCCATGGGGCTGTCCAGAAAGACCGGCAGCGAGGGGATGCGCTTGGCGTCGTGCAGTTCGTTGAGGCGGTAGAGCAGCTCCTGTGAGCGTTCCAGGGCGAAGCTGGGAATGATCAGCTTGCCGCCGGCCTTGACCGTGCGGGTGATCACGTCTGCCAGGCGGTCGTTGATGTCAGCCTCGGCCTCGTGCACGCGGTCGCCGTAGGTGGACTCGACCAGGGCGTAGTCGGCCTTGGGCACCAGGTCGGGGTCGGCGATGATGGGATTGTTCCATCGCCCCACGTCGCCGGAGAACAGGATCGTGCGGTCCAGGGCGTCGGCCTTGGCGTTGACGCTGATCGTGCTGGAGCCAAAGACGTGCCCGGCCTCGTGGAAGACGGCCGTGATCCCCTTGGCCACTTCGACCGGCGTGTTATAGCCGACCGGCGCGAACATCGCCTCGCACTTCTGGGCGTCTTCGATGGTGTATAGCGGCTGGTAGCCGTGCGGGCTGACGCGGTCCTGCTTCTTGTGGCGTTTCTGCTTGAAGGCCGCGTCCTCTTCCTGTATGTGCGCCGAATCGAGCAGGATGATCTGCGCGATCTGCGCCGTGGCCGCCGTGCAGAAGATGCGGCCGCGGAAGCCTTCCTTGACCAGCTTGGGCAGCAGCCCGCAGTGATCGAGGTGCGCGTGCGTCAGCAGCACGGCGTCGAGTTTGTCCGGGGCGATCGGAAAGCGGTCCCAGTTGCGGTCCTGGAATCGCCGCTCCTGATAGAGCCCGCAATCGACCAGGATCTTGCGCCCGTCCATCTCCAGCAGATGCCGCGAGCCGGTAACGTTCTGCGCCGCGCCAAGAAAAGAAATTGCGATTTCCATGAATGCGATTCTACAGGCAAAAGTGCTTTGCTGATAGCTATTCCAGCGCGGCTTGCTGCTGGCGAATGATCTTTGCGACAATCGCCTCGACGCGACGTGGGGATGCTCGTCCAGCGGTATCGCAAGCCGCCACGAATTCCACCGTGTGGGACTTCTTGCTCATGCGTTGGGTGCTGACGCGGTATCGCTTATAGGCCTGCGCGAAGACGTGCAGCGCGCCGCGCTGCGCCAGGGGCGCCAACACGTCGCGCAGCGGGATCGTTCCGTCGGTGCTGTAGCTGGCGAGGATCCATCGCCCCTGCACGCAGGCGACGAGATCGGCGAACGCTTGGGCCGCCTGGGCGGCGTGGTTGTACGGGCTGCGGCGGGCGGTACGCCAGTCGGTGCGGATTGCGGCCTTGTTGCCGCGGGCGGCCACATGCGAATCCAGCGGCGGTTTGTCCCACAGCGCCACGGTGTTGAGCACGTGGTAGTTGCTGCCATAGGGGTGCTGGTTGTACGGCGGGTCGATGTAGACGATGTCTGGTACCGCCCCGGCGGCGTCGGCCAGCCGGCCCGCCAGAATCTGCGCGTCGGCCTGGGTCGCGAAGTTCCGCCGCCCGTTGTCGTGCAGCAGCGGCTGGCTCAGCGTCAGCGGCGCGAGGATCCGGTACAGCGCCGTCCCCGTGCGCCCGCCCCAGCCGTGATGATAGCCCTTGAACACGCCGCTGGTGTTGCTGGCGTAGCTGACGGCGTAGATCATCGCCGCCAGCACGTACGCCAGCTCGTCGTCGCTGATCTTGCCTTGTTTGTGCCAGCGGGACAGTTGCTCGCGCATCGCGTCGATGCGCATCCCGTTGGCGCGCGTGAAGAACATCCGCTCGGTCAGCGGGTCGGCCGCCGCGTCGTCGGCCGGGCACAGGTGCGTGCTGACGTAACCCTCCAGCGGCCGCAGGGCGTTGAGACGCTTAAAAACGCTCGCCGCTCCGCCGAGGGCGTTAAAGGCCGGCACGGCATTGAGCGACACGCTGCCACGGGCGATCTGGCAGGCGTACGGCTCCCAGTCGTTGGCCAGCACCGCAAAGCCCTGTTTTTTGGCCCATCGAGACACGACCGTGCTGCCGGCAAAGAGGTCCACGAACAGCCCGCCGCGGCAAAGCGTATGCCTCACCGCCGCGTCGATCACGTGCAAGAGCTTGCGCTTGTTGCCGATGTACGGGATGAGCTGCGAGAAGACATATTCCCCCGTCCGCACGGCGGCATGCGCCCGCGGCTGATGAATGCGGTCGGCTGTGACAACGGTGACGCCGCTCATGCCGCCATTATGCAGAAGCGCGCCGGATCGTCAATTGCCGCCATGCCCGGGAGAACACGAATGACACGAATAGAACCAGTGCAATAGAAACGAGTGTCATCAATGCCGCTTGAAGTATTGCACCTCACGCTCGTGTTTCTCGGCGCCTTGCCGCGTGTCGAACGTGCCGAGATTCCGCCGCTTGCCGGTTTTGGGTTTGGGGTTGCGGGAATACAGCCGGTACTTGCCGCTCTTGAGCTTGCGGATCATGATTGTCCCTCCCAGAAATTATACGTCCGGCCGTTCATGGGACGCTCTTGTGGCGGGGCGGCAATGCTGCGATAACATACTCGTCTTTGCTCAAGGGAAGGTTCTACCATGAATTGCGATCCGGCAGTGCTGGCGAAACTGGATGAACTGATCGAGGCCATTCGCGCCTTTGACGATCCGCGGCGGGCGGGGGATCAGTGGAAGCAGATATTCAAGCTCCTGCAGCAGACTGACCTGCCCAAGCCGCGCGTCACGCACGTGGTGGGGATGCGCGACGTGGCGGGGGCCGCGGCGCTGATCGAACAGCTTCGCGGCACCGCCGACGCCGGCAGCGAGGCCGCTCCGGCCGGCGGCGACGTGCCTGATCCCGAGACCTGCCGCCGCGCGATCAAGGCATTCAAGAAGCGCGTGTCGCTGACAATGCTCGACGAGGAATCCAAGCTCGGCCACAGCCCGCTGACCAAGGGCGTCGACAGCCGCACGTCGCACGCGATCGCCCCGCCGACGGAGTTCCCCGCGCCGGTCTGGCAGGAGCTCGTGCGGCAGGGGCGGCTGAAGTACATCGGGCACGGGCTTTACGAACTGGCGAAAGAGGATCATGACTGAGCGACACGAAATCTCATCCCTGCCGGTAGTGCGGCTGAAGTACGCCGACTATGCCCCGTTCATCTTCCGGGCGATGGTCGGCTTCGTCGACAGCCGCACCAAGGACGGCGACCTGGTGGCCGTGATGGACAAGAACGGCAGGCCCTTCGGCTTTGGGTTCTACAACTCACGTTCGCAGATCGCCCTGCGGATGGTGAGCTTCGGACCTGAGCCGGTCGGCGAGTCCATCGTCCCCCAGCGCATCGCCCGGGCCGTCGCCCTGCGGCGCGACGTGCTGCGCCTGGACGCGACAACCGAAGCCTATCGCCTGGTGCATTCCGAAGGGGACGGCCTGAGCGGGCTGGTGGCCGACAGGTTCGGCAGGTACGTAGCCATCGAGCTGTTCAGCAAGGCGATGTTCCGCCGCCTGGAGCCCATCCAGGCCGCCATCGCGGCGGCGTGTCCGGGCGTTGAGGAGTTCGTCGTCCGTGCCGACGACGAGATCTGCCGCCTGGAAGGCTTCCGCCTGCCGCCGCCGCCCGAGGGGCGAATCACGACCATCACCGAGAACGGCGTGAAGTTCGAGGTGGATCTCTCCGGCGGGCACAAGACCGGGTTCTTCTGCGACCAGCGCGACAATCGCCTGGCGCTGACGGCCTTCACGGCCGGCAAGAGCGTGCTGGACTGCTGCTGCTACAGTGCTGGATTTTCCTGCTACGCCGCCGCTCCTGGCAAAGCTGCCGCCGTCACCGCAGTGGACATCGACGAGGCGGCGCTGGCCACGGCCAAGCGCAACATGAAGCACAACCGCCTGAAGTTCGACCTCAAGCAGTCCGACGCGTTCGAGTTTCTGCGTCTGGCGCAGCGCGACAAGCGGCGATGGGACGTGGTGGTGCTGGACCCCTCCAAGTTCGTCCCGTCGCGCGAGGAGATGGAACGCGGCCTGCGGAAGTACCGCGACCTGAACTCGCTGGCGGCCGCCGTCGTCGCCCCCGGCGGGATGCTGCTGACATGCTCGTGCAGCGGGCTGGTGAGCCTCGATCAATTCATCGAAGTGGTCGCGCGGGCCTCGCACATGGCCAAACGCGGCGTGCAGATCTTCCGCACCAGCGGCGCGGGGGCGGACCACCCCGTCATGGCCGACGCCCCGCAGAGCGCCTACCTCAAGGCCATCTGGGCGCGAGTGGAGTGATCCTCCCGCTGACAAGAGAACACGAATGACACGAATAAGAACGAATAAAGCTGGGAATAGCAAAACCCATTCGTCCTATTCGTGTCATTCGTGTTTGTATTGAGCGGCAGATAAACGTTGTCACGCCTGTTGCGTCGTGCGGGCGATCACGTCGTCCTGTTGGGCGCGGTCGAGGGACGTGAACTTCGCGCAGAACCCGCCTACGCGAACCACCAGGTTCTCGTGCGCGGCGGGATCTTGCTGGGCGGCCAGCAGGGTCTCGCGCCCGACGACGTTCACCTGCAGTTGCTGGCCGCCGAGGCGGAAGTATGTCGCGAACAAATCGGCGACCTTGCGATAGCCCTCCTCGCCCCGGCCGTGGTCGAAGATCGACGGGCTGAGCTTGACGTTGAGGCACATGGCGCTGGTGCCCATCCCCTGCGGCAGGCGCGCGACCGATCGCAGCAGAGAGGTTGGCCCCGACACATCGGCGCCCTGTGCCGCCCCGATCGAGTCGGCCACAGGCTTGCCCGTGTGGCGTCCGTCGGCTGAGGCCGCAAGACCCTGTCCATAGCCAATCGCTCGGTTGAAGACGATCACGCCGCCGCTGTACCATCCGCCGCGCCACGTGCGCTGGCGGCGCAGGCAGCGGAAGTAGCACTCCAGCGCCCACGCTGCTAGTGCGTCCACCGCCTCGAAGTCGTTGCCGAACTTGCCCACTCGGTGGGCGGCCTCCTGGCGCAGCGGCTCGTGGCCGGACCAGTCGGCGTCCAGCACCGCAACCAATTCCGCCAGCGTCAGATGGTGCTGCTTGAACACAAGCGTGTCGATGGCCGCCAGTGAATCGCCCGTGTTGGCGATGCCCTGCGTGAGGAACTGTCCGTGATTATAGAGCGGCCCGCCGCGCTTGATGTCGCGGCCGCGCTCGATACAGGGCTCGATGAACAGCGAGCGGAACAGATGCGGGCCGGTCCGCGCGTGCGTCTGCTGAAAGAGGTTCGCGTGGCGCGTCAGGATGCCCGCCACGTGCTCGATCTGCCGCGCGAGCTGGGCCTTGAGCGCGGCCATATCCGCGATCTGCTCGGCAGGCAGCGTGGCCGCCCCAACAAGATTTCCCGTCACCGCGCTGCGGCCCGCGTGCAGGGCGAGCTCGAGGCACTTGGCCAGGTTCAACTCGCCGTCTTCCAGGCCCATGTGGCTCATGCCCTGGATGTCGACCTGAGCGCAGCCGTTCATGGCGTAGTTGCGGGCGTGCTCGATGGGGATGCCCAGTTCGCACAGCGCCGGCACGAGCACCTCATCATTATAAAGAGCGGGCATGCCCGAGCCGCCGGCGATCACCTTGACGCACCGCTTCAGCAGGGCCGGATCGCTGCCGGCGAACAGCCGCACCGAAAGGTTGGGCGCCTCGCGGCCGTGCTGGTCCTGCAGGTCCAGGAAGAGGTACGTCAGCTCGTTGGCCGCGTCGGCCCCGTCGGCGGTCTGGCCGCCCAGGCACACGTTCCAGCTTCGACAGGCGATGAACTTCTTCCACAGCGCGTCGAGGATCGGCCAGGCGAGGCGCTGCCGCACTGCAGGCGTATCCGCTAGTGTCTTGTAGTAAGGAAGCAAAAACTGGTCGATGCGCCCGGGCGAGTCGGTCCCGTCCAGGGCATGAATCATCCAGAAGAGCTGGACGGCCTCGAAGAAATCGCACGGCGGCGCCGTGCTGATGTGCCGGCAGGCGGCCGCGATGCGCTGCAGGCCGAGCTTCTCTGCGGCTGCAGCGTGATTGGCGATAAACGCAGATATGCCGTCGCACACGTGCAGCAGCGCGGCGTACCAGTCGGCGCTGACGGCCGCGGCGCGCGAGGCGTGTTGCGCGATCCATGCCTTGAGGCCGCCGATCCCGTCGCGCAGCACGCGGTCGTAGCCAAGGATCGCGTGGCCGCCCCAGACGCCGCCCCAGCCCAGCGACGGTTCGGAGAGCGTCTGGAGCTCGGCGGGGGTGAACTGCTCCAGGCGAACCTGGTTGAACACGGCCCCGGTCGTGCGCGGGTTCCATAGCGCGATGGTCTCGCGGGCCTCGGCTTCCCACTGCGTCCCGCGCAGGTCCTGAGGCATTTCCCACACGCAGCCCAGGCCACCGATCCCCAGGCTGACCAGCGACCGCGAGTGCGGCATGGCCGCCAGCACATCGTCGCCGGCGACGATCGGCTGGCGCGCGGCGAACTCGGCGCCGAGCGCGCGGCCGAGGGCTTCGTCATGTCCTGCGCCATCGGCCAGCGCGCGGTCATGCTCGCGCGAGAAGGCGAAGTATTCCAGGGGATTGATACTCATTTGTCCTTTCCAGTCAGCCGCCAGCCGCAGGATGCGGTCGGCGCATTATACCCGGAGCATGGGCGGGACGCGCGTGCTACTGGTCGAGCAGGCGGCGCACGACCCGCGCCAGATCGGGCTGGCTGATGGGCTTGACCAACAGGTCGTCGCAGAACGCGGCGGCGGTTTGCCCGGGGGCGAAATCGTCGTGGTCGTATCCACTCATCAGCAGAATCGGCATGTGCGGGTAAGCCTGTCGCAGGGACTTGGCCATGTCTTTGCCGTTGAGTCCGTGCATGACGATGTCGGTGATCAGAAGGTCGATCTGGGGGCCTCGCCCGTGGATGATGGCCAGGGCCTCTTCGGCGTCGGCAATGTCCAGAACCACGTAGCCCAGATTTCGCAGCAGCGTCGCGACGGCCTCGCGCACGGCGTCTTCGTCTTCGACGACCATGATCGTCTCGTGTCCGCAGGGTAGCGGGGTCGTGTCGGGCGCGGCTGGCGCTTCCGGGGGCGTCTCCCGTTCGCGCGGGAAACGGAGAGTGAAGACGGCGCCCTCGCCGGGGCGGCTGGCGACGTCGATCTCGCCGCTGCTTTGCTTGACGAACCCGTAGACCATCGCCAGGCCCAGCCCCGTGCCGCGGCCGACGGGCTTGGTCGTAAAGAACGGTTCAAACAGCATTGCCAGGGTCTTCTCGTCCATCCCGCATCCGGTGTCGGAGATGGCAACGACGACGCAGTCGCTGGGGTCCGGGCGTTTGTCCTTAGTGCGCCGGCCGCCGCGCTCACGGCGCGTCTCGATGCACAGCTCGCCGCCGTCGGGCATGGCGTCTCGGGCGTTGGCGGCCAGATTCAGCAGCGCCTGCTGGAACTGCGAACGGTCGATCCGCGCCAAGCAAGGCCTCTCGTCGTGAATCAGGCGCAGACGGATGTCTTCGCCGACCATCTGCGGGAGCGTCTTGCCCACTTCGTCGACGGCCTCGGACAGGTTCACCACCGTCGGCTGGAGCAGTTCCTTTCGCCCAAAGGCCAGCAGTTGGCTGGTCATGCGAGCGGACTTATCGGCCGCTGCCAGAATCTGCCGCAGTTGGTCCTGATCGTCGCCGGCGAGGTTGGCCGACCGCAGGAGCAATTCCCCGAAACCCTTGATGATGGTCAACTGGTTGCGGAAATCATGGGCGATTCCACCCGCCAAGCGGCCGATCGCCTCCATCTTTTGAGCCTGGATCAACTGCTGCTCCAGCCGGTGCCGGTCGGTCACGTCCTGGACGGTCCCGAAGACCCGCACCGGTTTGCCGTCGGCGTCATATTCCGTCTGTCCGCGGCCGCAGATCCAGCGCGTATTGCCGCCGGGCGTGATGATGCGATATTCAAACTCCGACTGCCCCTTCTCGATCAGTTCGCGGGCCTGGGCCTGCTGCAACTGGCGGTCGTCGGGATGCACCAGCGCCAGGTTCTGATTGTCGTGAAGTGGCCGGTTCTCCAGCGGAATCTCGCAGATGCGGCACAGTTCATCCGACCAGACCACTGATTCGTCAACCAGGGAGTGCTCGAACGTGCCGATGTGCCCGACGGCCTGGGCCTGCGTGAGCCACCGCAGCAGTGAGGCCGCTTCTTGCTGCGAGTGCCGCTGGTCGGTGATATCCCGCCCGGTGGACAGGGCGCCGATGACCTTTCCGTCAGAGTCCTTGAGCGTTCGGCACCACCAGGCCAGCAAGCGGTGCTGTCCGTCCTTGCGGCGCTGGAGGCTCTCGATGTAGAGCACCTCCTCGCTGCCTTCCAGCAGCGGGCGGGCACGCTCTGTGGAATCCTGGGCGCCCACAAAGTACGCCGCCGCCTCTTGGCCGACGACGCCCTCGCCGAAGAACTCGCGCCCGGCCGCGTTTGCCCAGGTATAGACCAGGTTGGTGTCGACCTCCATGAGCATGTCGGGCACGGCCGCCAGGATGGCCTCGTCGCGCGCGGCAAGGGCGGCGGATTTTTCCTCGATGGCCCGGCGCGTCAGGGCCACGCCGATGTTCTCGCCGATCCCTTCGAGGACATGGATCAGGTCCGCCGACAATCGCCCTCTGCGGCGGTCGCACAATTGCAGCAGGCCCCTCATGGCGCCGTCGCCGCCGCGGATGGGGATCAGGGCCATCGACTCATATCCCTCGGTGATGCATCGCCCGCGAATGTTCGGCGGGCACTTCCCCGGGCCGATCGAGGCTACAAGCTGCGACGAGCAGTTGGTCCAGAAGCTCCCCGCCTCGGTAAAACAGGGCAGCGAGGAATCGACCTGTCCTCGAAGGACATGCCCGCACAGGCACTCCAGCACCACGTTGCCCTTCTCGTCGCGGACGGCCTGGCCGTACCCGTCCGCCTGGCACAGGCGGTTCTCCAGTTCCACGAACTGGGCGGGCAAGCCGGTCGTGCGGTAGTAGGGATAATCGTCTCCCTGGGCCAGTCGGACCCCTGCGGCTTCGATGTCCAGCAGGTCCGTGATGGCCGCCAGGACGTCGCGGATGCCCTCGACCATCGTGCCGGAGCGATTGAGGACGCGCAGCACCTGGACCGTCAGATCGCGGCGGACCCGCGACGCCTCCTGGGATTGGCGCGAGCCTTCAGGGTCGTGCGCAGCGTGTGATGGCATCAGATGTGCCCTCGAGCTCTCGGGGGGATCCTAAGCAAAGTATCCAATAACTCCGGTACTGCCAAGATGGAGTTTACACGCTCGTTCTTCAGGATCAAGCGCGATCATGGCTGACAGAGCACTAGCTCTTCGGATGGAAGCCTGGGCGCATGACCAGCGAAGTCTTCTGGATCGTCAGGTCGCCGTCCTTGACCCAGTGCTCGCCACGCGGTTGCAGATGGGCGATCATGCGCTTGCGCCACTGGCCCAGCAGCGCAGCGGATCCGGCATCACCGGCCAGGTTGTTCAGCTCGGCGGGGTCCTTGTCCAGATCGAAGAGCTGCTGCTCGCCGGTGAGCGTGAAGTAGATGTATTTGTGGTGTCCATCAGTCAGGGAGTTCCAGGCGTTCTTGCTGTCGTAGATCTGGCTGTGCTCCATGTCGAGATGCGTTCGCCACCCGCCCTTGCCGCGGAGGATGTTGAGCATGCTCGCGCCGTCCATGGCGGCCGGGATCGCCAGGCCGGCGGCGTCCAGCAGCGTCGGCAGCACGTCGCGCAGCTCGACGAGTTCGTCGCGCACCTGCCCGCGCCTGGCGTCGAGCTTCATCGCCTCGGGCCAGCGGACGATCATCGGCACGCGCACCGAAGGCTCGTACGGGCGGCACTTGCGCCACAGGTGGCTGTCGCCGAGCTGCTCGCCATGATCGCTGGTGAAGAGGATCAGCGTGTTCTCGAGTTCGCCCCGCGCCTCCAGGGCGGCGATGACGCGGCCGACCTGTTCGTCGACGAACGAGATCGCCCCGCAGTATGCCTGCCGCGCCTTGCGCACTTCCTCGGGCGAAAAATTACCCATCGAGGCCGTCGAGCGTTTCTCCATCGTGCCCTTGATCTGACCGTACTTCTTGTCAGCCCACGGCCCAGCCGCAGCCGCGGGCAGCTTGGCGTCGGCATAGGCATCGGCCCAGCGCTTGGGCGGGTCGAAGGGCGAGTGGGGGCGCTGGAACGAGACCTTCATCATCCAGGGCTTGTCGCCGCGGTAGGTCTTGAGGAACTCGACCGCCCGCTGGGCGGTCCAGTGCGTGGCGTGCAGCGAATCGTCGTAAGGCCACACGCGCCCGCCGCGGCTGTCGTTGTAGTGCAGGTCGGTCGGGTTGAACTTCTTGTCCGGGGCGGTCTTCTCGAACCAGAGCTGGTAGTCGCACTTGCCGGCGCCGGGCTCCATCGAGTGGAAGCCTTCCTCCAACTCGACGCTCTGATACCCATGCGTGTTGCGGATTGGGTTGAAGTGATTCTTGCCCACCGCGTGCGTGCGGTAACCCGCCTCGGTGAACATGCGGGGCTTCTCGTGTTCGTATCGCTCGGCGACGGCCGCGTATCCCAGCACGCCGTGCGACCAGGGGCTCATGCCCGTCAACAGTCCCGCCCGCGCCGGCAGGCACGAGGGAACAGACGTGTAGCCTTTGCGGAACAGTGCGCCCTGGGCAGCGAGGCGGTCGAGGCAGGGGGTCTGGAGCCAGCTCGCGCCGGCCGCGCCGAGATAGTCGCCGCGGTGCTGATCGTCCATCAGCAGAAGGATGTTGATCTTCTTGGCCGATGGCGCTGCCGCTCGCAGCAGACCCGGAATTGCGAGGGCGGCGGTAGTCAGGCCCGCTGATTTTAGAAAGTCACGACGATTCATCTGCAGTCCATGTTAAGAGGAAACAACCGACGACGCTTGCCCGCCGTAGCCTTGGCGAAGGCGGGAACCACCCACTCATCCATTCATCCACTGCCCCATGCCGCCTTCCCCGTCCCTGTCTCTGTTCCTAATCCTCTTAATCCCCTAAATCCGCGTAATCCCGCTCTCCCCGCCCCTGGCGCTACGCATCAATTACGTTTCGATCAGTCCAGCTTTCCGCTGCTTTTGTAGATCCGCGTCTCCAGCTCTTTCATATAACCGGTGAAGGCGCTGGTCGGGTCGTTGTCAGCCTCGACAGCGTGTAGTGTCATGTACATCTTGGCATCGAGGTTGTCCAGGAAGTGGATGAAATACGCCTCGGGAATGGCAGGCAGCTTCGGGCTGCCGTACTCATGCACGCCGTGGTGCGAGAGGATGATGTGCTGCAGCAGATCGATGGTCTTTTGCGGGAACGGCTCGGACGTCTCGGCCGCCACCTCGGCGGCCTTCTGCTCGACCCAGATCGCCGCGATGGTGATGTGGCCGATAAGCTGGCCGCGCTCGGTGTATGAAAAAGACGTGCCCGCGCTGAGCTCGGCGATCTTGCCGATGTCGTGCAGGAAGGCGCTGGCCAGCACCAGGTCCTCATTCACCGCCGGGTACAGCGGCAGCAGTGCCTTGGCCGCCTGGGCGACCATCAGCGTGTGCTCGAGCAGCCCGCCGATGTATGGATTGTGCATCGACATCGCGGCCGGGGCCTTCTTGAAGCCCTCGACCATCTCGCGATCCTCGACGAACTTCTTGATCAGCAGCCGCAGGTGCTTGTTCTTGATGCCGCGGAGAATCTCCAGCAGCTCCGCCCACATCTGCTCGATGTCGCGCTTGGTGACGGGGATGAAGTCGGCCACGTCCACGCGGTCGGCCGCCACCGGGCGCAGCGCGTCGATCGTCATCTGCGTGGCGCCGCGATAGTCCTCAATGCGGCCTTTGACCTGCAGGAACCCGTCGACGGCGATCGAGTTGTAGATCGTCTCGGCGACGCGCCACATGATGGCCGGCAGCGACCCGCTGCGGTCGGCCAGCGTGCACCGCAGGTACATGTCCCCGCTCTTGGTGGTGCGCAGGTCCTTCTCGCGCACGAGAAAAACCTGGTCGACCGCCTGGCCGTTCTTGAAGTCGCTGATGAAGAGGCGTTTGGGTGGCATGGCGAGATTGTAGCGGTGCGGGCGGTCGTTGCAAAGCGCACCTTGATAACGTATAAGCTAAGACCCCTGATCGTGCTCATCCTCGTCCTCGTCGTCGTCCTCGGTTTTTGGGCCGGGGAAACAGCCGACGACGAGGACGAGGACGACGACGAGGACGAAAAACCATGCGCTATAGCCAACTACTCATCCCGACCGTCAAGGAAGTCCCTGCCGAGGCGGAGATTCCTTCGCACCAGCTCATGATCCGCGCGGGCTTTATCCGCAAGCTTGCCAGCGGCACGTACACGTATCTGCCGCTGGGGCTGCGATGCCTGCAGAAGATCATGGCCATCGTGCGCCAGGAAATGAACGCCGCCGGCGCCCAGGAAATCCTCGCCCCGTGCATTCAACCGATGGAACTGTGGCAGAAGACCGGGCGCGACGCGGACTACGGCGAGACCATGTGCCGCTTCAAGGACCGCCACGGCCGCATGAACGTGCTGGCCCCGACGGCCGAGGAAGTGTTCACCGACCTGGTCTCGCACGAGGTCAGCAGCTACAAGCAACTGCCGATCAACCTCTACCAGATCAGCCAGAAGTTCCGCGATGAGTTCCGGCCGCGATTCGGCGTGCTGCGCAGCCGCGAGTTCATCATGAAAGACGCCTACAGCTTCAACGCCGGCCTGGCGAGCCTGGAGGAAAGCTACCAGTCGATGTACCGCGCGTACTGCCGCATCTTCGACCGCTGCGGCGTGCCGTACGTCGTCGTCGAGGCCGAGAGCGGCGAGATGGGCGGCTCGGGCAGCCAACAGTTCACCGTGCCCACCGAAACCGGCGAGGACGTGATCGTCCACACCGAAGACGGCACATACGCGGCCAATATCGAAAAGGCCGGCGTGGATCCCGTCGGCGCGCCTAACACGAACCTCTCCGCCCCTGCGATGGCGGAACTGCACACGCCCGGCGTCGGCAGCATCGAAGCCGTCTGCGCATTTTTGAAGACGCAGCCCGCCGAGATGATCAAGACGCTGGTGTACTCGGCTGGCGATGACGTGATCGTGGCGCTGGTGCGAGGCGACCACGAACTCAACCCCGAGAAGCTCACGCAGGCCCTGGACGGGCGGCACGTCGAGATGGCCGAGCCCCACGTCATCACCAAACTTACCGGCGCGGCGGTCGGGTTCGCCGGTCCCCAAGGCCTGGCGGGCAAGGTCAGCCGCCTGCTGATCGACCACGCGGTAGCTGCGATGAGCAGCGGCGTGACTGGCGCGAACAAGACCGACTACCACGTTAGGAACGTAGTCCCCGGCCGCGACTTCCCGCTGACGGGCGAGAACGTTACCGTGATGGACATTCGCAACGCCGCCTCTGGCGACACGCACGGCGGCAAGAAACTGCTCTTTGCCCGCGGGATCGAGGTTGGGCAGATCTTCAAGCTGGGCACGAAGTACTCGGTCAAGCTTGGCGCCAAGTTCCTAGACGAGCAGGGCAAGGAGCAGGTCTGCCTGATGGGCTGCTACGGGATCGGGATCAACCGCATCCTGGCTTCGGCGATCGAGTGTGGCCACGACGACCGTGGCAGCATCCTGCCGATCAACATCGCCCCGTTCGAGGTCGAGATCATCCCGCTGTCCGAAGCCGGCGCTGCCGCCGATGAGGCGCGGCGGATATACGACGAACTGCTGGCCGCCGGCGTGGACGCGCTGATGGACGATCGCGCCGCGCGCCCGGGCGTGAAGTTCGCCGACGCGGACCTGCTGGGCATCCCGCTGCGAGTGGTTGTCGGCGAGCGCGGCCTCAAGGAAGGCAACGTCGAGCTCAAAGCCCGCACCGCCGCCGCGCCCACGATGGTCAAGGCGACGGAGGCGGTCGCTGAGGTTGTGAAGATCGTTGCGGAACTTAAACGTCTGCCTGCCAAGGCGTGATCTGTTGACCGGTTGACTGGTTAACTGGTTGATTGGTGACGATTGGAATAACCAGTTAACGAGTTAACCAATCAACCAGTTAACGAAAAGACTCCCCATGAACCTCTGGTACTCGACACCCGGCGATTCGTTCTTTTCCGCTCTGCCCATCGGCAACGGGCGCCTCGGCGCGATGATCTATGGCAACCCCGCGTGCGAGCATCTGGGGCTCAATGAGGAGACGCTCTGGTCGGGCGGGCCGCACCAGAACCTCAACCCCGCCGCGGCGGAGGCGTTGCCGCGCGTGCGCGAGTTGATCTTTGCCGGCGAGTACGCCGCGGCCGAGCGGCTGATCGCCTCGGACATGATGGGTCGGCCGGGGATGATGCAGTCGTATCAGCCGATGGGCGATCTGACGCTGGCTTTCGCCGGCCACGAGGATGCGACCGACTACCGCCGCGAACTGGATCTCGACCAGGCCCTCGCCCGCGTGAGCTACTGTGTCGACGGCGTGCGGTACACGCGCGAGATGTTCGCCTCGCATCCGGCCAATATCATCGTCGTGCGCCTGGAGTGCGACCAGAGCGGCGCACTGTCGTTCGACGTGACGCTGGCCTGCCCGCACCCGCACGTGTCGTTCGAGGCCGCCGGCGCGACGCTGCGCATGATCGGCCAGATCGGCCCAACGCCCGACCCCGACAGCAACGCATGGACGGCCCCATGGCACGGCCCGGGCGTGAAGTTCGAGAGCCGCGTGATTGTCGCGGCCGAGGGTGGCACGATCACCGCCGCAGGCGGCGTGCTGCAGGTGCGCGGAGCCTCGGCTGTGACTCTGCGCCTGGCGGCGGCGACGAGCTTCGTCCGCTACGACGATATCAGCGGCGACCCCGCCGCCGCATGCGAGGCGCACTTGGCGACCGCGGCGGGACAGTCCTATGACGAACTGCGGCGCAACCATGTTGAGGATTTCGGCCGCCTCTACACGCGATGCAGCCTGGACCTGGGACGTTCGCCCCTGGAAACCTGGCCGACCGATCAGCGCATCGGCAAAATGGAAACCGCCGACCCGCAACTGGCGGCAGTGTATTTTGCCTTCGGGCGTTACGTGCTGATCTCGTGCTCGCGCCCGGGAACCAGGGCCGCCACGCTGCAGGGGATCTGGAACGAAGCGTTCTGGCCGTTCTGGGGCAGCAAGTACACCATCAACATCAACATCCAGATGGCGTACTGGCCGGCCGAGGTGACCAACCTGGGCGAGTGTCACGGCCCGCTATTTGACATGCTGGACGACCTGGCCGTTACGGGCGCCGCCAACGCGCGCCAGTATTACGGCGCCGGCGGCTGGATGACGCACCACAACACCGACCAGTGGCGACTGACTGCGCCCGTCGACGGGGTGGGCACATACTGGCAGACGGGCGGGGCGTGGCTGGCCACGCACCTGTTCGAGCACTACCTCTTCACGCAGGACCGCAAGTTTCTGCGGGATCGCGCCTGGCCGCTGATGGAGGGCGCGGCGCAGTTCTTCGTCGATTCGCTGGTGGAGATCCCCGCTCACCTGCCACTGGCGGGGCGGCTGGTGACCTGCCCGTCATCGTCGCCCGAGCACGGCCCGCCCACCGGCGAGGCCCAGGGCTGCCGCATCGCGTATGGGCCGACCATCGACCTGGAGATCGTCGCCCACCTGCTGGGCCAGTGCATCGAGGCCGCGGAAATCCTGGGCACCGATCCCGACTTCGCCGCGACGCTGCGCCGCACGCTGGAGCGACTGGCGCCGCTGCAGATCGGCAAGCACGGGCAGCTTCAGGAATGGATCGGCGACTGGGACGACCCGGCGCGCAATCACCACCACGTCTCGCACATGTACGGCCTTTTCCCCGCGGCCATGCTCACGCCCGACGTGGACCCTCGCCTGGCGGCCGCGGCCAAGGTCTCGCTGACGCACCGCAAGATGCTGGCCGGGGGTTGGATCGGCATCTGGCGAACGCTACTGTGGGCTCGCCTCAAGGACGCCCCGGCCGCCTGGGAATACCTCTGCGCCAACGATCATCGCATGTCGTCGAAGAATCTCTGGGACGGTTGCCGCCAGATCGATTGCGTCTGCGGCGTCGCGGCCGCCATCGCTGAGATGCTCCTGCAAAGCCACGCCGGCGTGATCGAGTTGCTCCCAGCCCTACCCGCAGCCTGGCCGACCGGAAGCGTCAAAGGCCTCTGCGCCCGCGGCGGGTTCGAGGTCGACATCGCCTGGTCGGCCGGCAAGCTCACCGCCGCCACGATCCGCTCGCGCAACGGCGGAAGAGCGATCGTGCGCTACGCGGGCAAGGACACCCAAGTCGATATCGCCCCCGGCCGGGAGCAGGTTGTTCGTTAGCGGTCGAACTCGCGGGATCTGCCAGCGCATCAATCTGTTTCAGCAGATCTTCTTGGATCGACGTTCTGATGGTTTTCGTTGCCATGATGGACCCTCATGACAATATTCTACAAGATTCCCCCGACCCTCGGCCGGGTCCTGTCTTCACAAACACGGGCGAGACGCCCGTGCTACTCATGGGCACGATGCCCATGCTACTTGGATTAACTAGCGGTACGCCTTAAGATGCCGCCATGACATCGGCCCTGGGCATGCGGGACGGGTTGCCGCGGCCAAAGAGCGAGCCTTCATATTGACAGGCGTGGCCGACCCCGCCGGTTGATGAAGGAAGAAGGACTCTCGTGAGCAGCTTCTCAAAGAAATCTACCGACGTGCGCGTGGTGGATGTCGAGTTGTACCTGCTCGATGTGCAGACGCGCGTGCCGCTGAAGTTCGGGCCCGAGACGCTCGACCGCGTCACGTGCGCCCGCGTGAAGATGACGGTCGAAGACCGCCGCGGCAACCGGGCCGTCGGCTGGGGCGAGACGCCGCTGTCGGTGCAGTGGGTGTGGCCGTCCAAGCTGACGTACCAGGAGCGGCACGATTGCCTGGTGAGCTTCTGCAGCCACCTGCGGACGGCGTGGGCAGGCCTGCACGCGTGGGGGCACCCTGTCGAGATCGGCCATGCATTCGGCGCCGGCCCGCTGCCGGAGATGCGCCGGGCGATGAACGCGTCGCGCGACGGCCGCGAGGCCATGCCGCTGCTGGCGGCGCTGGTGTGCTGCTCGCCCTTCGACATCGCCCTGCACGACGCGTACGGCAACTGCTGCAAGCGGAGCAGCTACGACACGTACAGTGGCGAGTTCATGAACGCGGACCTGTCGGCGTATCTTGAGCCGGCGGCCGGGGCGGCGGTGAGCTTCGCGGGCAAGTATCCGGCGGACTTTCTGGTGTACCCGCGGCCGCAGCGGTTGGCGGCGTGGCACCTTGTCGGCGGCAAGGATCCGCTGGACGAGTCGGAGCTGACCGGCAGCGAGCCCGACGACGGCTACCCGGTGCTGCTGGGGGACTGGATCGCCCGCGACGGACTCAAGTGCCTCAAGGTGAAGCTGCGTGGCAACGACGCGGCGTGGGATTACGCGCGGCTGGTGAAAGTGGGGCAGATCGCTGTCGCCGGCGGCGTGGACTGGCTGACCAGCGACTTCAACTGCACCGTCACCGACCCGGCGTACGTCAACGAGATCCTCGACCGGCTGGTGATAGAGCATCCGCGGATCTACGGGATGATCCTGTACGTCGAGCAGCCGTTCCCGTACGACCTGGAGGCCCATCGCATCGACGTGCACAGCGTCTCGTCCCGCAAGCCGCTGTTTATGGACGAGAGCGCCCACGAGTGGCGGTTCGTGCGGATGGGGCGAGAGCTGGGCTGGAGCGGCGTGGCACTCAAGACGTGCAAGACGCAGACCGGCGCCCTGCTGAGCCTGTGCTGGGCCAAGGCCCACGGCATGGGCCTGATGGTGCAGGACCTGACCAACCCGACGCTCGCGCAGATTCCGCACGTGCTGCTGGCCGCCCACGCCGGCACGATCATGGGCGTCGAGACCAATGCGATGCAGTTCTACCCCCAGGCCTCCACCCCCGAGGCCGCCGTTCATCCGGGCCTCTATACGCGCCGCGACGGATGCGTAGACTTATCGACGCTGGGCGCGACGGGGTTCGGATATCGCGTAGATGAGATCCACCGCGAGTTGCCCTGCCGCACTCCATAGGGCGATAATAAGATTATGAACGAGACCAAGAAAGTTTTCGTGGCTGCGACGAAACAGGACCAGGGCAAGACGACGGTGTCGCTGGGACTGATGGCGGCGTTTAACGATCTGTGCGGGCCGGCGGGGTTCATCAAGCCGGTCGGCCAGCGGTATGTCGAGATCGAGGGCCTGCGCGTCGACGAGGATGTGGCGCTGATGCGGGCCATCTTCCCCACTGCGGAAAACCTGCGCGACATGAGCCCGGTGACGGTCGGGCGCACCTTCACGCGCGATTACATCCGCAACCCACGGCCGCAGGAGCTCATGGCCTCTATCCGCGAGAGCTTCGACCGCATGTGCCAGACGAAGCGGTCGATCGTAATCGAGGGGACAGGGCACGCGGGGGTGGGGGCATGCTTCGACGCCTCGAACGCCGACGTGGCGCGGCTGCTGGGGGCCAAGGTCATCCTGGTGACCGAGGGTGG
Source organism: Planctomycetaceae bacterium (assembly GCA_021371965.1). Next base: position 2,548 of record JAJFVE010000096.1, on the reverse strand, counting down.
CGTGGGCAAGCCCATCGACGAGGTGGTGCTCAACCGCAGCCTCTTTCGCGAGTGCCAGGTCGAGTTGCTGGGCGTGGTGCTCAACAAGGTGCTGCCGGAGAAGATGGACGAAATCTGCTCGGTGACCGGCGCGGGGCTGGCGCTGAAAGGCATCGACCTGCTCGGGGCCATCCCATATCGCCAGACGCTCGAGAACCCCACCATGGCGCAGGTGCTGGAAGAGGTCGGCGGCGAGTTGCTCAACGGCCGAGGATCGCTGGGCAACACCGTGCAGGAGGTTATCGTCGGGGCGATGACGGCCCACCGCGCGCTGGACTACATGCGCCCCGGATGCCTGCTGATTACGCCCGGCGACCGCGACGATCTGATCCTGGCGGCCGTGGGGCGTCTGGGACTTGACGACGCCGGCGGCTCGGTGGCCGGGCTTCTGCTGACCGGCGGAATCAGCCCGCAAAAGAACATCCTCAAGCTCGTGCAGCGGACGGACATCCCCGTGATCCTGACTGAGGACGACAGCTATTCGGCCGCCACGCAAGTGCGCGACCTGAAGGTCAAGATCCAGCCGATCGACGAGGTCAAGACTGTGCTGGCACGTCAACTGGTGCGCGAGCATCTGGACGTGCAGCGAATCCTGGATCAAATGTGATAGAGCTGCCGCAAGCCATTTTGTTGCTGGGTGCAACCGGCACGGGCAAAACGCCACTGGGGGCAATGATTGCCCGGCGCGGCTTGTGGGCTCGGAACTGCCGGCACTTCGACTTCGGCGAACATCTGCGCCAGATCGCGGCGCGGGGACGCTGGCCGGGGCTTGACGACGCCGACGTGGCCGTGGTCAAGGCTGCCCTGGGCGGCGGGGCACTGCTGGAGGATGAACACTTTCACATTGCCGCGGCGATTCTGCGAGGGTTCATCGCGGCTGCGGCGCCGGAAGACGTGATCGTGCTCAACGGGCTGCCGCGCCACGCAGGGCAGGCACGCGACGTGGCGGGCCTTGTCGACGTTCGCGCGGTAATCGAGTTGTGCTGCCCGGCGGAGGCGGTGCTGCAGCGCATCGTGGCCAACACCGGCGGCGACCGGGCGGGGCGAGCAGACGACGCCGCGTCGGCTGTCGCGGCGAAGCTGGAGATCTATCGCGCCCGCACGGCGGCGCTGGTGGAGCACTATCGCACGCGCGGGGCGGCGACTATTTCGGTCGAAGTTGGCGTCGAGACGACGGCCGATGAGATGTGGCTGGAAATTGATCGGTGCGACTATGGAGTGAACATATGAAAGCGCGACTCCCGTCGCCACGTTACAGTGGCGACTAGCTAACAAGAAAGGAGCCGCGCATGAACGAGTATATCGCCTTTGACAGTCATAAGCACTATACCTTGATGGAGCGAGAAGATGCGGCAACGGGGCATGTGGTTCAGCGCCGCATCGAGCATCGGCCTGGGGCGATTATTAAGGCCTTGAGAGGATGTCCCCGCGGCAGCGCGGTGGCAGTAGAAGCGATGGGTAGTTGGTACTGGATCATTGGCGAGATTGAGAAGGCCGGGTTGATCCCGGTGCTGGTGCATCCTCGCAAGGCCAAGCTGATGATGGGTATGATCAATAAGACCGACAAGCTGGACGTACATGGCCTCAATCGGCTTCAGCGCAACGGCACCTTGCCGACAGTCTGGATCGCCCCGGCGGAACTGCGGGATCTGCGAGAAGTGACTCGTGCCAGGATGATCCTGACGCAGCACCGCACGAAGATGAAGAACCGCCTGCAGGCGATCCTGGCCAAGCACGGCCTGGCGGTGGAGGGTTGCAGCGACAGTTTTGGCGTTGGGGCGCGCGAGCAATGGCCGGATCTGCTGGCCCAACTTCCTCCACAGACGCAGTGGAGCGCCAAGATACTCTGGGAGCAGTTGGAACTGGCGACTCGTCAGATCGATCAGCAGGAAGAGCGGCTCAAGGAGTTGATGGAGGTGACACCGGAGATTGCGTTGCTCAAGACGCTTCCGGGGGTGGGATTGATCCTGGCTTCGGTGATGGCGTTGGAGATCGGGGATGTGAAGCGATTCCCGGATCATGAGCACTTGGCCTCGTATGCCGGCACGACGCCGCGGGTGCATTCCAGCGGGGATAAGACTCGCTATGGGCGGCTGCGGCCGGATGTGAATCGAATCCTGAAGTGGGCCTTCATTGAGGCCGGCAACAGTGTATCGCTCAATGCCAACCGCAGGCCCGACTGTCACGTGAGCCAGTTGTATCGGCGGATGCGTTATCGGCGCGGGCATGCCAAAGCCGTCGGGGCGGTGGCGCGGCATCTGGCCGAGGCGAGCTATTGGATATTGGTCAAGCAGGAAGGGTATCGGGATCCTGCGTTGGGTCGAGCAAAGGAAGGCGTAAGCGCGGCCGCCGCATGCGCCTAGCGCGCGGGGAGTGAATGCGACACGCCTTCCGAATTATATTCATGCCCGCAGCCAGGGCGAAGAGATGAGTGGGCGCCGACCCGGAGTCAGGGAAAAACAGTGTCAGGGCAGATTCGCCTTGACCGTCGCGCTTTCAGAGATGCGGC
>JAJFVE010000089.1 GCA_021371965.1 Planctomycetaceae bacterium | reverse complement strand
AAGAACCGCTGCCCACCTGAAAACGACCCTGGCACAGCTAAGGCATTCTGGTCGTTTTGACCTCCTGATACAGCAATCCTAGCCGTAATCCTCGCACCCGGGGTCGTTCCGCTCCACGTAGAACCCCCGGGTGACGCACCGGCCGGAATCCTCCATGTAGGACCGGCAGCCCCCGCACTTCCCCGAGTACGACGCCGCTCGAGAATCGGCAATCGCCGCCACCACCTCCGCGGGCAGGCCGGCAGTCTCCTGGACCTCCACCGGCTTCGGCGCTGCTGCTGCGGCCTTGTCCTCTTCCATGTTCTCCGCCCCCGGCAAGATGAACTGAGCGTTGCCGTAGGATCTGGCCCAGGCCACGTCACACAGCATGTTCGCGAACGCAAAGTGAGGGTCAATGCCGACCTTCAGCACCTTCCCCTTGGCCTTGCGAGTCTGCTCGTCCTCTTCGACCACCAGGGCGACCTTCGTCAGGTGCAACCACACCCACTCCCGGCAGATCACCAGCGGCTTAGGCTCGCCGCCTTCGACAAGGGTCTGAACCAGCCCGTCAGGGTCCGGAAACAGGCACAGGCCATCCCGGATGCGGTAGAGGGCCGTCTGCATCATCGGGTATTGCGAGAGCGTCACAGCGTAGCGGCTGCGGTCTTCCTCGGCGGTCTTGGTGTCCGTCCGGGTGATTGCGTCGCCCCACACGATCATGTCGTGCTTCAGGTCCGCATAGCCGGCCAGGAAGACGCGGCCCTTGTGCTCCTTCTTGTTGGCGAAGCGCCGGGCGTCATTGACGTTGGGCAGCTGCTCGACGACGCACACGGCGACGTTGTACTGCTTCATCAGCTTCGAGCACTCGGCGAACGGATCTTCACCGAAGATGGCTTCGACGTGCACCACCGCCTGGCGGCCGTCCGGGAGGCGCTTCTTGATGATCACCGCGTTGAAGCCGCCCATCTGGTCGATGCCCATGAACGTGTCGCGGCCGGACTTCTCCCACTTCAGGCCGGCCAGCGCGCCCAGGCGGGCCGCTTCCTTCAGGTGCTCCTCGGTCACCGGGAGCTGAGATGCGTCGATGTAGGGCCGTGCCAGGGTGCGGTTGTAGAAAGACTTCTTCTGTCCCGGCGTCTTCGCCCGGGCCCAGCCCTGATAGAACTTTCGGGCCGTCATGGTCGGCGAGATGGTCCGCGGGAGCATCACCGAACAGACGCCAGTCTCCTTCATCATCTCGGGCCGTGTCGGGCGCAGGCGTCCCTGCTGCGGGTCGGCAATGTAGCCCTGGCAGTGCGGGCACAACCACACGTATTCGTTCGGCGGAGCGCCTTCTACCTGGCCGGTGTTGTAGGCGATCGACCGCTTCGGGAAGTACAGCACCGGGTCCGACAGGTCCGAATGCTCGTGGCAGTGCGGACACTCGGTTTCCCACACCTCCTGCGTGCCCTGCTTGTACCAATAGTCGATGTCCATGTCTGGCATGTTCGACGTGGAAAGCATGAGGGCCATGTCCACGGGCGAGTCGCCCATCCGCGCCAGAACCTTATCGATCTGCTCGAGAGTCATTTCCTGCACCTCGTCGAGCGTCACGATGTCCATCGGGCGGGACTCGGTCGTCACCTTGCCCGAGGTCCAGAGGAACAGCAGGATCGACTCCCCGACCGTCCGGGTGAGGATGTTCCCCTCGCCGACCTTGTGCTCCCCTTCCGCGTCCATCCGGTGCGTGAGCCGGCGCAGCAGCTGCGGCACCGAGCGGACGATGCGCATGAAACGGTATTCTGACTTGTAGGATGCGGTCGCCTGATCGGGCATGAACATGCCGATCGTCACCGGACCGAACTTGATGGCGCAATAGAGGTTCGCCAGCACCTCCCACACGGTCAGGCCCAGCTGGGTCGCCTTCATCACCACCAGGCGGAAGCCCTTGGCCTGCTCGACGGTCGTCGGGATGCGGTCGTACAGCGGGATCAGGGCCGGCCGCTCCTTCAGAGAAAACGGCTTGCCGTCGATCTTCATGCC
>JAJFVE010000088.1 GCA_021371965.1 Planctomycetaceae bacterium | reverse complement strand
GATGACGATCATGCGGGCGAAGAAGCCGTTGGTGAGCATCCGCTGGCACAGCGACTCATAGAAGTACTGCGGCGTCGCCGTCCCGAAGAGCGTCAGGTGGGGCTGGTCGATGTGGACCGTTTCCTTCTGCCCGGCCTTCACACGGATCGGGTAGACGTCGTTGGCCGAGGTGTACAGCGTCAGCAGGATGTTGGGGATCGACTCGCGGCGGTTCTCGCGATCGAGATTGATCTGCCGCAAGACGCCGTCCATCTCGTCGTTCTGGAAGAGCATGGCGTTGGAGCGAACCAAGGCGTCCTGAATGCCCTCGCCACTGGCGAACTTGTCACCGATGGCGCCCACCAGCCCCACCTCGAAGAGCAGACGCGAGTTGACCTTGCGTGGAAAATCCTTGCCAGTTCCGCTGCTGGCCAGCGCCAGCAGATAGAGATTGGGACGCAGGTCGCCGGCCGTGCAGACCTTCCGGCCGGCAAGGAATGACTGCAAGGCGATTGCACCCGAGAACGCCAGGCCCACGTTCGGGTAGGGCGCGTTGGCCATCGTGAAGCCCATCACCTGCTCGATGAAGCCGGGCACATGGAAGAGCTGATCGGGGATCGGCCCAGGATCGGGAACCGCAGGACCGCGATCGGCAGGCGGCGCGACGAGGTTGGCCACGAGCGCGGAGATGTCAACGCCGCCGGTGCCGTCAGCCACGGTGTCGCTACCGAACCCCTCGGCACGCAGCGCCCCCGCGGCGGCAGTGTAATCACCGGCATGCTCCAGCAGCGTGTAAACCCCGAAGGGCGCGTAGGCCCGTTCGGGCTCGAACGGCGCGGCGTTGGACGAGAACACGTAGAGGACGCCATCCTTGAGCGTCGCGCTCCAGCCCTGTTCCTTGCCCGGCCGGCGCCAGTATTCGTTGTCGCCGCCGCGCACGAGTTGCCAGCCGTGCCGGCGCAGCAGTTCCCGCACGTCACCACGCTCGTTGAAGTCGTCACCCGGCCGGCCGCTGGACGCGGAACCCAAATCGCCGGCTTCCACTCGTGGCAGCGTTTCGTTCAGTGCGCAGGCTGCCTCAATGAGAATGGTCCGCTCGGCTTCGTCCAGCACAGGGATGTCCACGAACGCCCCTTGCTCGATCTGGTAGCCTGGCGTCGGGGCGCACAGGAACAACCCGCCCTCGCCACGGGTCTCGATCAGCGTGCAGGTGACCTCGTGCCGATCGCCCACCAGGCGTGGCACGTGGCGCTTGCCAGAAATAACGACCGGGTCTGCATTGGGCACGGCCACGGTGCGCTGCGCCAACTTGCGGTTGCCGGACACGGGCACACGGCAGCGGTAGATCGCGTGCCGCCCGTCCGACTGGGAACGCTCGACCAGTAGGCGATCGACCAAGCCCGGCGCCTGCGTGGCGACTAGTTCCTTCCAGCGGTCGAACAACTCACCGCCGTAGTCGAAGTCGATCATCTCGAGGTTGCCCGACACCGCCCCCGCCAGAATGCACATGGGTACGTCTGCGGCAAACCACGCGGCCACCTGCCGTTCGGTTGGCAGACGACGCTGGTACTGCTTCCAGCCCGACAGCGCCGGCCGCTTCTCATCGAGAATCGCGGGCAGCACACACAGGCCGGCACGGAGGTAGGCGGTGGCGGTGTCGATCAAACGTGTTGCTCCTGGCCGGTCAGAATGGAACTGCTGCTTCGTCGTAATCGCCAAAGTCACCCACCGGGATCGGTTCGGGCAGCGGCCCGAGCTTGCAGGCCACGATGCGGTCGTACTTTTCGCCGGCGATGTTGCGGACGGTGATCTTCTCGGTGTGGGCGACGCCGCCACCCTCGGCAATCTCGACCGCCCGCTCCGCCGTGTCGGGTATCGGGTCGGGCGAGCGTCGGCGCCACCACTGGACCGCCTTCTGCCGTGCGTATCCGTCGTGCTCAAAGCAGACGAACTCGCTCTGCCAATGGTTGAGCCCAATCCGGTAGTCGACCCGCATGGACCGTGGTGCGTCTTCTGGCGCGCCACGCTTCGTGTGGACGCTGTAGGTGACGTCCTGGATGTCGTACTCGGTGTCCGTCACTTCTCCCGAAAGGATGCCGGCCTCCGACGCCGTGGCATCGTGCTTCTGCCGGTCAGGCGGAGGGAACTCGTAGCCGCAACATGGGCAGGTCGCATAACCCGTGGCGATCACCGCTTGGCACGCCGGGCACTCCTTCGCCGGCGCCTCGCCGTTGCCATTGGGGGCTTTATCTCGAACGCGGATCTGGTCTACCGGTCCGTGGCGCAGCACGTTGCCGCCGAAGTCGAGCACGAGGCAGTTCTGCTTGCCAGGATGCAGGCGGAAACCGCGACCGCACATCTGATAGAACAGTCCCGGCGACATCGTCGGCCGCACAAGAGCGACGCAATCGATGTTTGGGGCGTCGAAACCGGTCGTAAGCACGTTGACGTTGACCAGGTACTTCAGCTCGCCGCGGCGAAACCGTTTCAGCAACTCGTCGCGTTCCTTAGTTGGCGTGTCACCGCAGACGAAGCCGCACTCTTGGCCATGCTTCTCTTGGAACACTCGCTGGATGTGCTGGCCGTGGGCGATGCCCGAGGCGAAGACGAGCACCGCGTGGCGATCATGGGTGTGCTCAACGATCTCCTGGCAGGCGGCCTCGACCAGTTGATCCTGGTCCATCAGGTCTTCCATTTCGCCGGCCACGAACTCCCCGCCCCGCACATGCAGGCCTCCGGTCTCGGCCTTCCTCTTGCCCGCCTTGGTGACCAAAGGGCACAAATACCCGTCGCGAATGAGCTCCTTGACGCCCACCTCGTAGCAGACGTGGTTAAGGATGTTATCCTGATCACAGATCATGCCCGATTTGAGCCGGTACGGCGTGGCGGTGAGACCGATGACCCGCACCTGCGGGTTCACCACCTTGGCGTCGGCCAGGAACTGCTGGTACATGCCCTCGCCGTCGGGCGGGATCAAGTGTGCTTCGTCGACGATGATCAGGTTGAAGCTGCCCAGCTCGCAGGCCTTTTTGTAGACCGACTGGATTCCGGCGACGATGACCGAGTGCTCTGTATCGCGGCGTCCCAGGCCGGCGGAATAGACGCCGAAGCTCACCTCGGGGCAGACGTGCGTGAGCTTGTCGGCCGTCTGCTCCAGTAACTCCTTCACGTGCGCAAGGATCAGCACGCGTCCGTTCCACAGCCCGACGGCGTCCTTGCAAATCGATGCCATCAACGGCGTCTTGCCACCGGCGGTCGGAATGACCACGCAGGGATTGTCATCCCGCATGCGCAGGTGGTCGTAGACGGCCGCCTTGGCGGCTTCCTGATAAGGTCGCAAGGTGAGCATTCAGAGTTTCTCGATTCGGACGATGGTTTTGCCGCCCTCGACGGGCTTCCGTTTCTCGATCGACAGCCGCACGATCTGGCTGTCGTCGACGTAGGCCCCGCCGTGCTGCATGGCGTCGAGCAGGGCCTTGAAAACGTTGTCGACGTCCCGGCGGCGGTTGTCTGGTGGAAAGACCTCAACGGCAACCGCCAGACGACCGGCAACGGGACTGACGCCCATTGCCGCGAGGATCGCCATTACACGTTCGCGGAATCGGCGACCCTCGCGGCTAATGAGCGTTCGCGACCCGACCCGGCGCCAATAATGGTTGATCGACGGCGGGTAGGGCAGCTCCAGTTGCATCAGCCGGCTCTCTTCCAGGGCGGCGTGGTGTTGCTGGCCGGCACGGCCGGCGCCGTGGGCGATTCCTTCTTCGCGTAGCCCTTGATCTCGTTCGTGATCTCGCCCGTGTCGACACGCTTCTTGCAGCGGACGTGAATCGCCAGCGGCAGGTCGTGGAGATCGGTGCTGTCGCTGGGCGCCAACACGCCGACCGCCCGACACACGGCCGACAACTCGCCTCGGGCGATCTTCACCGTTGTCGCGTTCGGGTTGTCGAGATTCAGCCGTGCCCAGAGGACGCGGTTCTTGAACTCGCCCTCGATGATCTGAAACGTCAACTGCAGGTAACTGCCGCTGCCGTTTTTGGTCGGCTTCATTTCGCTCTCGGTGATCACGGCCGGATACTTGCCGGCAGGAATCGGATCGGGAGCGGCAGAAGGTTCCACTTGGTTGGCGTCAAAGCCTCTCAGATCAGCCATTGGTCAGTCCTTTCGATTGGTTGTTGGAGAGGGCCGCCATGAACGCCGCCCACGAGAGCGGCAGCTCCTCGGCGATCCCATAACGGTTTTTGGCAATGCACGATGGCCCACCGACACAGCGGAGAATCCGCTCACCGCCGTCTTTGCCAATGGCGTTGGCGATGGTGCGCTTTCGGTTAAAGCCGGCCTCCTCGGTCTGCGTGCGGAACTTCCGGCTGGCGAAGAGCACGGCGTCGGACCACTCGCAGACGAGCGCCCCGGCGTGCTTGTGCAACCGCGGGCTGTAGCGGTCGTAGGCCGAGGACTCGGGATCCTCGAACTTCTCGACCTTGGCGTGGGCAATGCAGATGACGACCATGCCGCGGTCGATGCGGAGGCGGTTCAAGGCGTCGAGGACTTTCCGCCAGTGCGTCAGCGCCAACGTGTAGCCGCGGGCGTATCCGCCGTCGACCTTTTCGATCGACGTGACGTTGTGCTGCCGGCACAGATCGTCGAAGATCAGCCGTTCCAACCAGTCGAGGCTGTCGATCGCCACGGTCTGGTAGTTG
>JAJFVE010000086.1 GCA_021371965.1 Planctomycetaceae bacterium | reverse complement strand
GCAGGTCACCATCTCGCTGGTGGCCATGGCGCTGGAGCACATGGGCACGCCGGCGATCAGCTTCACGGCCGGGCAGATCGGCATGATCACCGACGAGGCGCACACCAAGGCCCGCATTCACCGCATCGACGCCAAGCGCATTCACGACCAGCTCAACGCCGGCAAGATCGTCATCATCGCCGGCTTCCAGGGCGTAACGGCCGCCGGGCACGTCACCACGCTCGGTCGCGGCGGCAGCAATGTCACGCTGGTGGCGGTGGCCGCGGCGGTCAAGGCGGAAGTATGCGAGAACTACACCGACGTCGACGGCGTGTACACCGCCGACCCGCGGATCGTGCCCAACGCCCGCAAGATCGAGCGGATCAGCTACGACGAAATGCTCGAGCTGTCCAGCCAGGGCTTTAACGTGCTGCACAACCGGGCCGTCGAGTTCGCCAAGAAGTACGACGTGCCCATCCACGTCCGCAGCAGTCTCAACACCAACAAAGGAACGATGATCGTGGCTGAAACACAATCCATGGAACGCATCGTCGTCAGCGGAGTGGCGCTGAAAGAAAACATCGCCCGCGTCTCGCTCAAGGACGTGCCGGACCGGCCCGGCAGCGCCGCCCAGATCTTCCACTCGCTGGCCGTGGGCAAGGTCGTCGTCGACGACATCATCCAGACCGAGAACGAGTCCGGCACCGCGGACATCTCCTTCACCGTCGACCTGGGCGAACTCAGCGACGCCGAAAAAGTCGTCTCCGCGCTGGCCAAGAGCCTCAAATGCCGCTACCGCGTCGAAAAGGACCTGGCCAAAGTCTCGGCCGTCGGCGTCGGCATGCGAGTGCACACCGGCGTGGCCGAACGCATGTTCGCCGCCCTGGCCAAGGCCAAGGTCAACATCGACAACATCACCACCAGCGAAATCAAGATCTCGGTCATCGTAAACCAAAAGCAAGGCCGCGACGCCCTCCGGGCCGTCCACGACGCCTTCGACCTGGGCAAGCCCGCCAGGAAGGCCAAGAAGTAACCATCGCCAACTCATGGGCGTCTCGCCCATAATCTTTGATTTCACAACAGTCAGGGACGCGCACAACGGAGTTGTGCGTGGCACCCGGTTGTGTAAACTGGCGGCGTGAAACGATTCCCAAACCCGATGGTTCCCGTCTCCGTGCGATGGCGCCGGCGGCGCATCATGCGTCTCAGTGCCGCGTCGTTGATAGCCTTGGCGATTGCGGCCGCGCTGGCGGTTGCGGACCGCAGTGGATTCTTCGGCCGCGCGCCTGAGGGCGAGTTTGCCCGCTACGACGGCAAAAACTTCCGCGTGACAAAGGTCGTAGACGGCGACACGATCGACATCGACATGCCGGATCTGAAAACTTCGCACCCGCACACGCGAATCCGGTTCTGGGGCGTGGACACGCCGGAAGTTCCCCACGGTGAAAAGCCCGGAACCTACTTTGGTCCCGAGGCCGCCGCTTATACTCGCAAGCTCATCCAGGGGCAGTACGTGCGGCTGGAACTCGAGCCGGCCAAGAAGCCCCGCGACAAGTACGACCGCCTGCTGGCGTGGATCTATCTGAGCGACGGGCGGCTGCTCAACCGCCTGCTGGTCGAGGAAGGCTGCGCCTACGCCGACCCGCGATTCGATCATCATCTTAAAGGCGAGTTCGCGCGGCTGCAGAAGAAGGCCCGCACGGCCGGGCGGGGGCTTTGGAAGTCCGTCAAGCCCGAAGACCTGCCCTACTATATGCAGCAAGACAGCAATCGGTAGCCCAAAGAGGTAGCCAGTAGCCCGTAGCCGGTAGCCAGTGGGGAAGGACGCCGATTGGCAACGCATGGTTTTCCCTGGCTACGGGCTATCGGATACCGGCTACTTCTTTGCGAGGCTTTTTGGGCTTGTTATCGGCGCGTGTTTGTGCAAAATAACCGCTCAGGAAAAGGAGTTCAGCCGTGGCTTTGATTTTTGGCGACAACGACCGTGTTTTGTTCCAGGGCGACAGCATCACCGACTGGGGGCGCAGCCGCACCGACGACAATAATCTCGGCGGCGGATACGCGGCCGCGTGCGCGGCGTGGATCTCGGCGGCCTATCCGGCCAAGAAGATCACGTTCCTCAACCGCGGGATCAGCGGTAATCGCGCGTGCGACCTCAAGGCCCGCTGGCAGGCGGACTGCATCGACCTCAAGCCCAACTGGGTTTCGATCCTGATCGGCATCAACGATACGTGGCGGGCGTTTGACAGCAACAGCCCCACCACGGCAGAGGCGTACGAGGTCGACTACCGCGCGATCCTGACCGACGCGCGTGCCAAGCT
>JAJFVE010000072.1 GCA_021371965.1 Planctomycetaceae bacterium | reverse complement strand
AACCCCCCCCCCCACGGCACGGGATCTGCTTTCCCGCAACGCCATTGGCCGCCTATCATTGCGCAGCGAGGTTCGATATGGCAAACATCCGCAAAGTGCTTCAGACGCGCGCCCCGGCGGCGGTTCTCGTGATTCGCCTGTTGGCGGGGGGCGTATTCTTCGCAGAGGGCCTGAAGAAGTTCTTCTTCGCCGACCAGTGGGGCGCGGGGCGGTTCGCGCACATCGGCATACCCTTTCCAGAGGTCATGGGTCCATTCGTCGGGGGCGTTGAAGTGATTTGTGGATTCTTCCTGGTCCTCGGGCTGCTCGTCCGTCCGGCGGCTTTGCTGCTGCTGGTCAACATCTGCGTGGCCATCGCCACGACCAAGATTCCCATCCTCCTGTCGCGGGGATTCTGGGCGATGGAAGACGCGGCGAGAACGGACTACTCCATGTTCATGAGCCTGCTGTTCCTGCTGATTGCCGGCGCCGGGGCCTGGTCCGCTGACGCGCGGTTGACTCGCAGGAACTGCTGACTACCGGCTTGGAGTGATGAGTCCGTCTTCCATTTCGAGCGTACGGTCGAAGACGTCCAGCGCGCGGTGGTCGTGCGTCACCACGATCACGCCGGCGTGACGCTCGTGGGCGACTTTGCGGAAGAGTTCCATGACCTGCCTGCCGCGAACGCTGTCGAGGGCGGCGGTGGGTTCGTCGGCCAGGATCAGGTCGGGCTCGTTGGCCAGCGCCCGCGCGACGGCCACGCGCTGCTGCTGCCCGCCCGAGAGAGTGCTGGGGTAGTGATCGGCCCGGTCGGCCACGCCCAGGTAGTCCAGAAGCTCGATGGCTCGCCGTCGCGAGGCGCCAGAGGAGTGGTCGTTGATCTCCATCGCCACGCGGACGTTCTCGACGGCCGTCAGGAACGGAATCAGATTGGCCTTCTGGAACACGAATCCCATGTGGCGCCTTCGAAACGTGCGGATGTCGACGACAAAGCTGCCGTCGTCGACGACAGTCTTGCCCGCAAGGCTGATGGTGCCGGCTGTAGGGCGCGTGACCAGGCCGACAATGGCCAGCAGCGTGCTCTTGCCCGCGCCGCTGGGACCCAGCAGGGCCATGATCTCGCCCCGAGCGAGGGACAGGTCGACGCCGCGCAAAGCCCGGACTTCGGTGTTGCCGCTGCCGTAAATCTTGGTCAAGCCAGAGGCTTCGACAGCCAGGTTGTCCGGCGCGGCGGGCGTCATGCGATCACCTCGCTGGGCTGGACCTTCATCGCCCGCCAGATGCCCAGCAGGCTGGCCAGGACCGAGATGCCCAGCACGACGGCCGCCAGCATCCAGAGATCTTCGTCCACGATCAAGACCCGCCGAGGGAACACGGGGAACACCCATTGGCCGGCGAGGCAGGCTATCCCGTACCCGATGGTCCCCAGCAGCAGGGCCTGCTGGAGAATCAGATTGATGACCACGAAGTTGCGGGCGCCCATGAGCTTCAGCACGGCGATATCATGGATCTTGTCCAGCGTCAGCGTGTAAAGGATCAGGGCCATAATGATGGCTGAGACCACGATGAGCAACGCCCGGAACAGGCCCAATTGCCGCTTGGATTTATCCACCATCCCGCCGACCAGCAGTTGACGCTGGGCCTCGGCCGTGTAGACCGAGACGTCCGGCCACGATGCGATGGCGGCCGCCACTTGCGCCGGATCCACGCCGGGCGTAACCTTCACCAGGACGGCGCTGACAGGGGCAGGGCCCAGGGCAGGAATGCCCGATGACAGGCCCGCGGCGCGATTGAGAATCTCAGGCTGGGCTCGCCCGGGATCAAAATTGGCGGCACGAGACTTTCGGGCCTCTCGCTCCAGGCGCACGGCCTCGCCCGATTGATCGTATTGGATGGCCTGCGAGTCGGCCAGCGTGACGAACACCATCGAGTCGCCGGCGGTGGAGGCCATGTTCCGCGTGAGGCCCACGACCGTATAGGTATCCTTTCCCAGCCTCATGCGGTGCCCGACGGGCAGAGCCAGCGACGTGTCGGCAACCATCTCGAAATGTGCCTGCGCGATGCCGCGGCCGGCAATCAGGGGAAGCCATGCGCCCTTGTCCTGCGGCCAGGAGATCCCCTGGACGGTCATCCGCAGCGGCCGGTTCGCCTGCTCCCGCTGGATCGTGTGCGAGACGAAGTCGTTGGACGACGCCACGCCCGGCACCGCGCGCACCCGGTCCTCGGCGTTGGCGGGAATCCGCGATATCTCCGCGAAGGGCCCGCGCGTGTTCTTTTGGACGACCCACAAGTCGGCATTGATGCGGTTGACCAGCAGCGTCGCGTCGTCGACCAGCCCGCGATAGATGCCGCCCATGCCCATGACCAGCATGAGCAGCAGGCCGATCCCCAACGCCGTCAGCGCAAAGCGGGCGAAGTTGTGTCGAATGTCCTTCAGTGCCAGGTTCATCGCCGGATCGCCCGCCCATCCGTAAGCTTGCTGTTGTCCCCATCGGCCGCCGTGACGACCGCCTGGCCGATCTTCAGCCCGCGCGCGACTTCGACGGTATCCCTTCCCGTGAGGCCCAGACCGACCTCCTGGTAACGGGCTTTGCCGCCCTCGTCGACAAAGACACCCGCCTTGCCGTCGCGCCAGGTGATCAGGCGTTGGGGAATGCTTGGAACGTCGTTCTTCCTGCCGGTCGTGATGTAGACTTCCGCTCGCTGGCCCACCGACCAGTTTGGGGGCAATTCCTTCACCCTGACATCGACCATGAACTCGCGGGTCTCGCGGTCCGTCTGTTTTGCCAGCCGGGCAACCTCGCCGAAATACGGCTTATCCGGCTGAGATCGAAAGACGATTCGCGCCGGCTGACCGATCGCCAAAGCGCCCGAGGCGGACTCGTCTACCCATGCCGAAACCCACATTTCCTTCAGGTGCACCACGTCCATGATGGCCGTGCCCGGGACGACGATGTCGCCGACTTCGCGGTAGCGAAAGGTCACCAGTCCGTCGTCCAGCGGACAGACCATCCTGGCCTCCGCCAGACGCGCCTGCTGGTACTTGAGAGTCTGTTCCGCCGTCAGCGTCTGCTGCTGCGATTCGGCCTTGGCTGCCTTGGCGCTGTCGAGCCCCGCCTGCGCAACGTCGAGGGCCTCCTTGGCCTTGTCGGCCTCTTGTCGCGTGGCGGCCTGCTTCTGGTACATCTGCAGCGAGCGTTCATGCTCAAGTCTTGCCTGTGTAAGGACTGCTTGAGCGCGGACAATATCGGTGTCGGCTCGAATGCCGGATGCTTTGGCGGCCGCGAGCGAGGCTGAAGCCATTTCCACCTGCTGGCGCAGGTCCGTGTCGTCCAGCATTGCCAGCAGTTGGTCCTTGGACACCGGGTCGTTCTGGTCGGCCCCCAGTGACGCGATTCTGCCGGTGATCTTTGAGCTGATGGTGATCTTTGTGCGTGCATCGAGAGAGCCGGTTCCCATGACCTCAGACTGCACGTCGCCCGACGTGACGGTAAAGCCCTTCACCGGCACCGGGCGAAAGCGCACATGATAGATGATGGCGGCGGCAACGATCACAACCAGCGCCAGCTTCCACCCCGTCCGCAGGACGCGCCGGACAAATGCAGTACGAGCCATGTTCCTTCCCTTTCAGCCGATGAACCGGAATCCGTAAATGTGAGTGAGGCAATAGTAGATCCCCGCTGCAATGAACACCACGCCCGTGGCGGCGCGGATCCACTTCTCGATTTGCGTCAGACGGTTGAACGCCTTGCCTACGTATCCACCGGCGAAGGCGATGACGAATGCGAACGCCACGACCGGCGCGGCCGTGCCGATGCCATACACCAGCGGCGGCAGCACCGCCGAGCCGTGCTCCAGCGAAATCACCAACGCGCTAAGGAACAGGGCGATCGACGGCGGGCAGAACGCCAGGGCGAACAGCGCGCCCAGCGGCAGAGCCCAGATTGCGCCGCCCTTTGCCACGCGCTGCTGAAGAGCGGCGCCGCTGACGCTTGTCGAGAGATTCAATTCGATCAGGCCCAGGAGGATCATCCCCACCAACAACAGTGCCGGCCCCAGCGCCAGGTTGCCGTAGTGCTGAAGATACCGCGAGGTGGGGCTGGCGAACTCCTTGAGATTGCCCGCTCCGCCGGTCACGGCCTGGAACCCCCACAGCAGCGCCGCCCCCAGCACCACGTAAACCAGCGTGCGCCCCAGCGTGTAGAGCAGCGCTGATGCCAGCACGCGCCGAGAGCTACTGACGTTGCGGCCGAGGAAGGAGATCGCCGCGATGTTCGTCGCCAGCGGGCACGGGCTCACGGCTGTCAGCAGGCCCAGCCAGAACACGCCGCTCAGGACGGCGAGAATACTCATCGCCCGCCTCCCTTGACAACCGAGCCAATGCCTTCACGCAGATACGCCTTCAGGCCGTCTTCCTGACCTGCCAGTTCCATCACCTTGTCCAGCCGCGCGCGGGCGACCTCTTTGCCATCCTCCATCCGCACGGCGATGACCATGTTCTCGCCGACTTTGAACTTGTCAGCCAGCGCGGCGTTTTCAGCCTCGAGGTAATTGAGCGAGACGAACTGCATCTGCCCCGCGCGGACTAAGTCCGCGAAGTCATTGCGAACGATGTTTGCGGCCGTGGTGTCGATGAAGGTGCATGTCACGCACGGGATCCCGTGCATGTAATAGACGATCACTTTGGATGGCCCCGCCGTCTCCGCGTGTCCAGTGGAGGCGGGCGCATTGCGCGCAGCGATCTCTCTGCCGATGGCCACGCCGATGCTGACCAGCAGAAATGCCAGCAGAACCTTGGCGATGATTGACTTTGCGTTGGTCATTTGCCGCTGAACTCGTAGCCGAGCTCTTTCCATTTGGCCAGGAGGTCTTCCTTGGACAGGAAGCCTTCGTGCCGCCACAGTTCCTTGCCGGCCGCGTCGACGAAGATCTGCGTGGGAATCAGCTTGATCCCGTGCGAGCGGGCCTGGGGCATGTTGCCGGCGACGCTGACGTCAACGAACGTCACCACCAGCTTGCCGGCAAGTTCTTTGGAAAGCTCCTCCAGGATCGGGGCCATCCGCTTGCATGGGATGCAGGTCTTGGCGCCGAAGTCCATGAGCGTGGGAAGGGCGGCCGTCTGCGAGGTGGCCGGCTGCGTCGCCGGCGCCGCCCCGTCAGCGGCGCGGAGGCAGCAAGAATTATTGCCGCCGCTCAACCAGCCGACAGACGCCGCGACCACGATGACAGCAATGAGTCCGAGGTATCGCATCACGAGGTAACTCCTTATATCGCCGGCATCACGCCAGCATCTTCCTTATGCTTTCGACGTCGGGCACCTTGCCCACAGCCTTCACCTGCCCGTCGACCACCAGGGCGGGGGTCATGATCACGCCCATGGCCATGATGGCGTTGAGGTCCGTGACCTTCTCGATGGTGTACTCGACGCCGGCCGCCTTGGCGGCCGCCTCGGCGTTTTCCGCCAGTTTACGACATTTGGGGCATCCGGTTCCGAGTATCTGCAGCTTCATGAACAGCATCCTTTGAGCTTGTCGGCCAGCACCTCGCGGGCCTTGGCGACGATCGCGGCCACTTGCTCTTTCGTGCAGCGCACGCCCTTGGTCTTCTCGATTCCAAGGTCGGTTACCCGAAGGTACGCGTAGTTGTCGATGCCGGCCTTGTCGAAGACTTTCGTGGCGCAGTCGACGGGGCAGCCGTCGATGACGAGGTTGATGTCCGCGTCGCGGGCGGTCTGGCGCATGCCGTCAATGCCCGCGCCGATTCCGGCCAGGCAGAACATCGAGCCGTCGCCGGCGAACATCATCTCGCGCACCGCCAGGTCGGCGGCCTCGGCGACGTTTGCCCCGCCGGAGCATGCGTACAGCAGGATGGTCTTTTTGTCTTTCGAGCAGCAGCAATCAGCCATGGTTTAGCTCCTCTTAGAATATCGCGCCATAGATCAGGCCGGCGATCGTGGCCATCACGACCACCAGCGTTACGAACACGATTGTCTTTCGTACGCCGAGGATGCCGGCGATGACCAGCATGCTCGGCAGCGACAGCGCCGGCCCGGCCAGCAGCAGCGCCAACGCCGGACCCTTGCCCATCCCCGCTCCGATGAGCCCCTGGAGGATCGGGACCTCCGTCAGCGTGGCGAAGTACATGAAGGCCCCGAAGATGCTGGCGAAGAAGTTCGTCCACAGCGGCCAGACGGCGCGTGTAAATGATTCAAGACCTCCGCCGCCCCAGCCGCTGATCGTCAGGAACGTGTCGGGCTTGTCGCCCACGAGCATCTCCACGTACTTGCCGGGGATGAATCCTTCGTGCCCCGGCCTGCCCAGCAGGAATCCCGCAGCCAGTACGCCGATCAGCAGCAGAGGCAGAATCTGCAATGCGAACGTCCAGGTCGAATCGAGCCACTGCTCGCCTTCGCCTTTGCTCGTGGCCAGGACCACCGCCAGGCCCGCCACCGCCGCCGTAAAGGGAACCAACACCCAGAGCCCGCCCATCGGCAGCAGCAGTGCCAGCACAGCGGGGACAACAGCCGCCAGCAGAATCTTCCACCACGCAATGCCCAGCCAGAGCACCAGCACCAGGCCCAAAGCCACCGCGAAGGCGGCCGTGACAATCCACTTGTGCCGCCACACGCTCGTCCAGAGCCCCTCGACCGGGGCCATGACGTCGATCTGCGATTTGTCGAGTTGGAACTCGCGCCCGGCCGTGTCGCTGGAAGCGTGCTTGAGCGTCAGCGTGGGGCTGTCGAACTCCCCGCCGCGGATGATGGCGGCTCCAAACCGGCGGCCGTCTTTGGTGTGAAATTCAAAATCGTTCGGCGCGCCCCAGTTCGAGAACACCAGCACGCCGATCATCGCGGCGAAGAAGAGGGCGTTCTTCCACAGTGGGCGCGAGACCTGCGCCTCAGGCAGGGCCAGTTGCCCGTCGGCCCTGGCGATTTCTTCGCGGCGATAGATGAAGTGCATGGCCAGGCCGATGACGATGCTGAAGCCGATCGCGCCGGCGGCCCGGGCGATGCCGATCTCGAGGCCGAGAATGCGGGCGGTCAGGATGATCGCCAGCACGTTGATCGCCGGACCGGAGTACAAAAACGCGCTGGCCGGTCCGAGCCCGGCGCCCATCCGCCAGATGCCCGCAAACAGCGGCAGCACCGTGCACGAGCAGACGGCCCGAATCGAGCCCGAGACGGCCGCCACGCCGTAGGCGAGCACCTTGTTGGCCCGCGCGCCGAGGTACTTCATGACTGAGGCCTGGCTGACGAACACGCCGATGGCCCCGGCGATGAAGAAGGCCGGCACCAGGCACAGCAGCACGTGCTCGCGAGCGTACCAGCGGGCCAGGTGCAGGGCCTCGGTAATGCCGCCGCTGAAGCGGGACCAGTCGACGGGCAGCCAGAAAAATACCGCGAACACGGCCGCGACGATCAGCAGCTTCTTCAGTTGTGACGACCAGTCGCCCATGAGCGTCCTTAGCGTGGCTATGTGAACAAATAGTCACGCATATCCGCAAAACAAAATCGGTCTACAGGTTTGCCAGCACCTTGGCGTCGCTACGGACCTTCCGGCGGACGATGTCGGTCACGCATGACAGAAAGTTCAGCACGCACGGGGTCGTGAGCTCGTAGATCATCTTCAGCCCGTCTTTGCGAACGCTCAGGACGCCGGCGCTGAGCAGGATGGCCAGATGCCGCGAGACGTTGGAGCGTTCGGCCCCGACGCGGGTCGCGATGTCGCAGACGCACATCTCGCCGTCCTTGAGCAGTTCCACGATCGCCAGGCGGATGGGATGGCCGACGGCCTGGAAGATGTCGGCCTTCATCTGCAGCAGACGTTGTTCATCGCGTGTCATCATCGTTACTATGTGAGTATATACTCACGAAGTCGCTTCGACCAAAAGTATTTCGACACGTACTCGATTTTTACGGGCCTTTGGGCTCTTCCGGGGCAGGCGTCTCGGTCGGAGCCTGGGCAGGCTCGCCGGCCGGTTCGGCGGCGGGCTCAGCCGGGGCGACCGGTTCGACGGCGGGCATTTCCTCTTCGGCGTCTTCGGCGGATTCGACGTAGACGTCATCGAGGTCGGTCGCGTCGACCTTGCGGCGCAGCAGGTAGTAGATCACCGTGCTGGCGCTGGCGGCGTAGCTGAGGATGAAGGCTGCCACCATGGCGATCACGATGAAGATCCACACCGACAGCAAGAATGCGCCGATGCGTTCCATGCCGCTCATGGCTTCGGTGACGGCGGGGGAGTAGAGCGTTGCGAACGTCGGGGCCGGCCACATCGCGTCGATGCGGTCGCTGCCGCCGGGGATGTTTTCGCCGCCGTAAAAGACGCCGGCCTTGACGAACAGGTGCGACGACCACAGCAACAGGAAGGCGAAGAACCGCACGAAGATGTAGCAGATCGCCCCATGCACCACTGCGGCCAGGGTGTACAGCCCCATCCGCCACGGGCGGGCGAAGATGTAGGAGAAGCTTCGGCTGATGGCGTCGAAGCTGTCGGAGCCCTCGACGGCCACGGTGGGGTACATCAGGCCCGAGCCGGCGCCGAGGCCGATGATCAGGAACGCCATCACCAGGCCCGCCAGCAGGGCGATCAGCAGCAGCAGGCCGATCAGGATCGCCCCGACGCCCCAGAGGTTGCCGACGATGAGGCTGCCCAAAGCCACCGCTCCGCCGGCGAAGAGGATCAGGATCAGCGGGATCAGCGGGGCGGTGAAGAAGCTGAAGAACTTGTTGATCGAGAACGTCAGCGCCTGGCGGATGGAGATCTTCTCCTCGCGGGCGGCCTGCAGGGCGGCGATGCGGTGAATGGCCCCGCCCAGCAGCGACCAGACCGCCAGCGACAGCAGCAGGAAGATGATGCCGAAGACCAGGTGTTCTCGCAGCAGCCAGCGGATGGCGTCGCCGATCCGCAGCAGGTTGTAGACGACGCCGCCGTCGGCTGCCGACTGGCGGGCCTGATACTCCTTGAGGCCGCCTAGGATGTCGCCGCGGCACAGGGCCATGGTGGCCCCGCTGACGCACGCGCGCGTGTGGGCGAGCAGTTCGCTAAAGACTCCGTGGCCTTCGACGAGCTTGCGGGCGTCGTCGTTGAATTTCTGCCTGAACTGGAACACCGCGAGGTGGGCGCTCTGGCGCTCGGCCTGGAGCCTCTCGATGGACTCGGACTGCCCGACGTTCTTGCGGGCCTGGCTATAGGCCTTGTCGATGGCGTCGCCGACCTCGGCCGCTCGGTTATCCAGGGCGATGCGGGCGTCTCGCACGGCGGCCCACCAGCGCCGGTTGGCGTCGGACTGGACGCCGGCGGGCAGGGCGGTGGCCGTCATCTCGCGCGTTTCGCCCTCGAAGGCGGAGAGAAACGCTCCGCTGAGCGGCGCCTTGGCCGCATCCACGACCGACGTGCCGTTGGCGCTGCGGTACAGTTCCACGACCCGGTCGGCCTTGAGCGATTTCCACATGCGGACGCGCTGGTCGTATTCGGCCGGTTCGCGGCGCCGCTCCTCGATGGCCCCGATGGGCACGGTGGCGTGACCGATAGACCAGATCCAGTCCATCACGCAGCCGCCGATGAAGATGATCGTCACGGCCGCCAGCGCCAGCAGCAGCTTGCTGGGATGAATGGCCATGCGGAAACTCTTGAACACGTGGGAGAAGGCGAAGACCTCCTGCCAGTTGATGGCCCTGATTTCATTTTGCCCGTCAGACATGTTCCATGTCCTTTCTTTTACAGCCCCAACTGCCGGCTTGGGCGAATTATACTTCGCTGGGGCCAACCTTCAACTATATATCCCGCGTGGCACGGGCGTCTCGCCCGTGTTCTGTCTGTGTGGCACGGGCGTCTCGCCCGTGTTCTCTGATCCCTAAATGTCGGGGAGCATGGGCGAGACGCCCATGCCACCCAAGAGCATGGGCGAGACGCCCATGCCACACAACTTGCTACTTCGCGGCGGAGGGTTTGTCCGGTTTGGCCGCGGGCGCTGCCGGTGCGGGTTTGTCCGCGGCGGGTTTGTCCTTCGACGCCGTGTCGCTGGAGGCGGCGGGGGATTCCTTCTTGGCCGAGGCCTTGTACGAGTCGCTGCGGTAGTCGGTGCAGTAGAACCCGCTGCCCTTGAAGATGATCCCCGCGCCGGTTCCGATGAGCCTGCGCACCTTTCGCGAGCCGCAGCCGGGGCAGGTCGCGCCGGGGCGGCTGGTGATCGACTGGAACTTCTCGAACGTGCGCTCGCACTTGAGGCACTGGTAATCGTAGGTCGGCATGGTTCAACAACTCCTGGCAGTAACAAACTCGTCCTCGTCCTGGGCTTCCTTCCCCGATTCCAAAAAACCGAGGACGAGGACGACGACGAGGACGAAGACATAGTCTTTATCCTCTCACGGTATTTTTGATGTTATCACTCCGGCAGGTCGGATCACGCGCCCCGACAGCGTGTATCCTCGCTGCAGTTCGGTCAAAACGGTCTGCGGCGGCACGTCGTCGCGCACTTCCTGAAGCAGGGCCTGGTGCAACTGCGGGTCGAACTCCTTACCCGCGGCCTCGATGCGGCGCACGCCGAACTTGGCCAGCGCCTCCATGGCCTTGTCGTGCACGAGCTGCAGGCCGTGGAAAAGCGGGTCGTCTTCGCCGTGGCTGGCGCGGGCAGTCTCGAGCGCCCGCTCCATGTCGTCGAGCACCGGCAGGAGGTTCTTGATCAAGTCGGCGTTGGCGAACTCGCGGGCGTCGGCCGCCTCGCGGGCGGCCCGCTTCTGGTAGTTCACGTAGTCAGCCGAGACGCGCTGCAGGCGCGACAGCAGGTCGTCGCGTTCCGCCCGCAGGGCCTGGGCGACTTCGCCCGCCACCGGTTCCAGCGGCGCCCGGGGCGCCGGTTCGTCGGTCGCCGGCTGTTCATCCTGCTCGGGTCGTTCGTTCTTGTCGGTCATGTCATTCCTCCCTCGTAATCGTCCTCGTCCTCGTCGTCGTCCTCGGTTTTCAATCAGGAAAGAAACCGACGACGAGGACGAGGACGACGACGAGAAGATCATTGGCTCTCGTTGCTGAAGTAATGTTTAAGCTTATCCAGGAACCCTTTGCGGTTCTTCATGGCGTCGCCGGCTTCGACGCGGGCGTATTCATGCAAGGCGGTGCGCTGGGCGGCGGTGAGCTTTGTGGGCACCTCCAGCAACAGCACGACGTGCTCGCTGCCGGCGCCTCGCCCGCCGGGGGTCGGCAGGCCGCGGTTCTTGAGCGTGAGCACCTCGCCGTGCTGCGTTCCCGAGGGCACTTCAACCTCTTCCGGCCCGGCCAGCGTCGGCACCTGCACTTTGCCGCCCAGGGCCGCCACCGTAAAGCTGATGGGCACCTGGCAGACCAGGTCCGCCCCGCGCCGCGCCAGCAGCGGGTGCTCGCGCACGCGGATGTAGCAGTGCAAATCGCCCCGAGCCGTGCCGGCTGTGTTGGGCTCGCCCTCGCCGGAGACCCGAAGCATCTGCCCTTCCTGCACGCCGGCGGGAATGTGCACCGTCAACACGCGATGCTTCTTGCCGCGCCCGCTGCCGCGACACTTCTTGCACGGGTCGGTCACGATCATGCCCGTGCCGTTGCACTTGCGGCAGGGCACGATCCGCACCGACACGCCGAAGATGCTGCGGACCTGCTGTTGCTGGCGGCCGTAACCGCCGCAGGCGCCGCACTTGTCGGGCGGATGCTCCGGCGAGCTTCGCGTGCCGTGGCAGGCCTCGCAGAGGTCCACCCGCTCGAACTCCAGCGTGTGATCGACCCCGGTAGCCACCTGCTCGAGGGTCAGCTCGATTTCCGTTTCCAGATCGAGGCCGTGCTCGGGCCCTTCGTGCGAGCCTCCGCCGCCTCCGAAGATATCTTCGAACATCGAGAAGATGTCGCCGAAGCCCATCGTCGAAAAATCGTGCATGCCGGCGCCCCGCAGGCCCTCGTGCCCGTAGCGGTCGTAGCGCTGGCGCTTCATGGGGTCCGAGAGCACTTCGTAGGCCTCGGCGAGCTCCTTGAACCGCGTCTCGCCTTCGGTCTTTTCGCCCTTGAAGTTGTCGGGGTGGTACTTCAGGGCCCCTTTGCGGTAAGCGCGCTTGACGTCCTCGGCGGAAGCATTCGCCGGAACGCCCAGGACTTCGTAATAGTCACGCTTTTCCATAAGAAAGCTCTCAGCTATCAGCTATCGGCTGTCAGCTTCTTGTCTCTTGCTGATAGCTGACAGCCGAAAGCTGACAGCCATGTTACCACAAAGGCGCCTCAGCCGAACCGGCGAGGCGCCTTGTGGTACTACGTTCCGTGCGGACGTTGGATGCTAATCCGCAACCTGAGATCTGAGATCTGAGATCTCAAATCTCAGATCTCAAAAACTACCTGACCACTCCGGCGATGGTTTCTTCGGACTTCTCGTCGTACTCGGTCACCATCAGGTCGGTCGTCAGCAGCAGGCCCGCCACCGAGGCGGCGTTCTGCAGCGCGCTGCGGGAGACCTTCGCCGGGTCGATGATCCCGGCCTTGACCATGTCCACGTACTCGCCCGTTCCGGCGTTGTAGCCGATGTTGTCGGACTTTTCGAGGATCTCGGCCACCACGACTTCGCCGTCTTCGCCGGTGTTGTTGACGATCTGGCAGGTGGGGGCCCGCAGGGCCGCAAGCACGATCTCGACGCCGATCTTCTCGTCGCCGCGGGCCTTGGCGCGGACCGCTTCGACGGCCGGAATGCAGTGCAGGAACACCACGCCGCCGCCGGGGACGACGCCTTCCTGGCTGGCTGCACGCGTGGCATGCACCGCGTCGTCGATGAGGTCCTTGCGTTCCTTCATCTCGGTCTCGGTGGCTGCGCCCGCGTAAACCACCGCCACGCCGCCGGTGAGCTTGGCCAGGCGTTCGGTGAGCTTCTCGCGATCGTAGTCGCTGGTGGTCTTCTCGATCTGGGCGCGGATCGTCGCGATCCGGGCGTTGATGTCCTTCTTCGTTCCGGCGCCTTCGATGATCGTGGTGTTATCCTTGTCGATCACGATGCGCTTGGCCTGGCCGAGCTGCTCGAGCTCGATCGACTCGAGCTTGACGCCCAGGTCTTCGCTGATGAGCGTTCCGCCGGTCACGACGGCCAGGTCGCCCAGGATCGCCTTGCGGCGGTCGCCGAACGCCGGGGCCTTGACCGCACAGACCTTCAGCACGCCGCGCAGGCGGTTGACCACCAGCGCCGCCAGGGCCTCGCCCTCGATGTCTTCGGCGATCAGCAGCAGCGGCTGACCGGAGCGGGCGATCTTCTCCAGCAGCGG
>JAJFVE010000066.1 GCA_021371965.1 Planctomycetaceae bacterium | reverse complement strand
CCTGCTCGAACTGGAAAACGAACTGCACAAGCGCGTCGTCAGCCAGGACGAGGCCATCAAGATCGTTTCCAAGAGCATCCGCCGCGCCCGCTCGGGCATGAAAGACCCGCGCCGGCCGATGGGCAGCTTTATCTTCGCCGGGCCCAGCGGCGTCGGCAAAACGCTGCTGTCCAAGGCGCTGGCCGAGTTCATGTTCGGCGACGACGAGGCCATTGTGCAGATCGACATGTCCGAGTACATGGAGAAGCACAATATCTCGCGCCTGATCGGCGCTCCGCCCGGATACGTCGGCTATGAAGAAGGCGGCCAGCTCACCGAGCGCATCCGTCGGCGGCCGTACTCGGTGGTGCTGCTCGACGAGATCGAGAAGGCCCACCCCGACGTGTTCAACATGCTGCTGCAGATCATGGAAGAAGGCCAGCTCACCGACTCGTTCGGGCGGCGCGTCGACTTCCGCAACACGGTGCTGATCCTGACGACCAACATCGGCGCCGAGATGATCAAGAACCGCGGCGGCTTCGGCTTCGCCAAGCGCGACGAGGAAACGACGTACGAGAAGATGAAGGACATGCTCCACAAGGAAGTGGAACGCCACTTCCGCCCGGAGTTCCTCAACCGCCTGGACGACATCATCGTCTTCAAGAGCCTCAGCCGCGTGGACCTCGAGACGATCGTCGAATACGAACTGCGCAAGGTGCGCGACCGCCTGGGCGAGCGCGGGCTCGAACTCGAGCTCACCGAGCAGGCCAAGGAGTTCCTCATCGAGAAGGGCTACAACCCCGACTTCGGCGCCCGCCCGCTGCGGCGGAGCATCGAGCAGTACGTCGAGGACCCCATCAGCGAGGACATCCTTCGCGGCGTCTACTCTGAGAAGACGAAGATCACCGTCACCGTCGCCGAGGGCGAAAAGCCCGAGGACAAACACCTGTACTTCGAGGGCAGCGGCGAGCGTCAACCGGAAGAAAAACCGCTCCCGCAACCTGCCAATCCGTAGACAGAAAAGTCTGAACGAGAGAAGGCACGGGCGTAGAACCCCGTGCCTTTTTTCATTCCGCTACGCCGCAAGCGCGGCGGGAGGAGATTCTCGCTGCTATGACGGTCACCGCATCGGGTATCGCCCGCGCTCTTTGACCAGCTTGACCATATAGTCGTACGTCGATGCGGCTACGTCGCTGGGGACGGAGTGGTCGGACTGGATGATATAACCGCCGCCTTTGCCCGCGGCGAGTTTGCGCAGAACTTCGGCTTTGACCTTCTCGCGGTCGTTCGTCGCCAGCACCCGCGCGTCGATGTTGCCGCAGAAGCCCAGGCGGCCGGCGTACTGCTTCTTGAGCTCCACCACGTCCAGGCCGGCTTTGACTTCCAGCGGATTGTACATGTCCACGCCGGCGTCGATCATGTCTTCGTACACCGCCCGCGCGTCGCCGCAGCCGTGATAGATCACCTTAAGACCCGCGGCGTGGATCGCCTCGCAGATGCGGGCCAGTTGCGGCTGGTACACCTGCCGCCAGTACTGCGGCGAGAAAAACATCCCATGGTCGTACGCCACGTCGCCCCATACGTACAGGCCCGAGAGCCTGCCCCTGGCGGCCGCGATCTGCCCCTCGACCAGCCCGACGGCAAAATCGCCGATTCGCTTGATGAACCTGGCCATGCGGTCGGGCTCCTCGGCGATCTTGATCAGCGCGTTCTCGGTGCCGACGATGCGCCAGAGCATCTCGTGCGGCTCGCACACGCCGCCGAAGACGCAGAAGTCGTCGGCGTAGCTGTTGAGCCGGTCGATCCACGAAGGCAGGCCCAGGTTCAGTTCGTCGCCGACGGCATTGAGCTGGTCGTCGATGGCCTCAAAGTACCGCCGCGGATCCTTGGGGTCGTCGAAGACCAGCGCCTCCATCTGCTCGAAGCTCTGTGTTTCAAAGCTCTCGAAGTGCGGCATGGGGTATGTGCTCTTGCGGACGATGGTCGCCCCGAAGCCCGTCCGCACGCGCTTGTGTTCGGACGTGTCCTCGAGCACCTCGATGCCGCTGATGTGCGGGTCCATGTTGGGATTGACGATCACCAGGTCCAGGTCCCAGTAGCGGTACGGGTCGAAGTCGGTCCCGACGCCCAGCTCGCTGCGGCAGCGGCGGATGAAGTTCGTCCAGAACGCGTCGCTGATGGGCACGCGGTCGCCCTGGCGATGTTCGATAGCCGCTATCACGCGATCGATCTTGTTCTGCCTGCTGTCCATGAGTTTGGCTCCGCTAGAACCGGCTGATCGGCGGCAATAATAATGGCAAACGCCGCGTCCGCCAATCCATTAGCGGGCGGGTGCGAGTGCGGCCCCCGGATGCGTCAGCCAAAGAAAGCCGCCGGCAGCGGCAATGCCAGTCGCTGTCGGCGGCTTGAATCAGAACTTCGACCGTCGCCGCTTAGCGGTGGTGATGACCACCGCGGTGACCGCCGTAATGGCCGCCGTAATGACCGCCATAATAGTAATTCCCGTACGTCCGCGGATAATAATACCCGTACCCGTAGCTGGGGCTCGCGGCGTAAGGGTAGCTCTGGTAGTACGAGTAGGGGTAATAGGAAGAATATGGGTAGTAGCTATACCCCTGCGAATAGGGGTAATAAGAATAGGGAGCGTAATACCCGTATCCTCCGCCGTTGCCGATGCCAAAGCTGATGCTGAACGCATTACTCGGGGTCGGCATCAACGCCACAACCGCTACCGCCGCCAGAGCTCCGATGAGCAGCTTATTCTTATTGGACACCATCGTTTTCACCTGATCTTTCTCCCTCTCTACATTCTATGTTTGTTGGCTGCGAGCCATTGCCTATTGAGCTTGTGGCCGCCGGCGCGGGGCGGTTACAGCCGGGGCAAAAACTAGCGGAAAAATTCCTCCGCGGCGATGTAACCCTTAGGCCCCAGCGGCTACAAGCTCTGTGAGGAGTTGTCCGATGACGGTCAACCGCAAAACCCGGATTGCGATAAGCCCCGACGACATCGCGGCCGCCGGGAGGATGGTCAACGGGCGTTTGTCATGGACAGCAGGCCCGGCGGCGGAGATAGTAGTGTTCGATGGAACCGGGAGACTTGCAGGATATTCAGGCGACGTTGGCCGGGCAGCGGGACGCGTACGCGCGCCTCATCAGGCGGCATCAGAATGCCATTGCCGCCAGGATGTGGCATTTTACCCGCGACAAAAATCAGCTTGAAGAGCTGGTGCATGACGTGTTCGTGGAAGCATATGTGAGTTTGAAAAGTTATCGAGGAACGGCGCCGTTCGTTCACTGGCTCAACCGGATCGCCACCCGCGTGGGATACCGCCACTGGAAAGGCCAGGATCGCAAGCGTCAGACCGTGTCGCTGGAAGACTGGGACGCCCCCAAGGCCGACCAGGCCGATCCGGCCGCGGCCGACGAGGCCGCCGAACTGCTGCACAAGGTGCTGGCGCAGTTGCCCACGCGGGACCGGCTGGTGCTGACGCTGATGTACCTCGAAGAACTGCCCGTCAGCGAAGTGGCTCATCGCACCGGCTGGAGTCAGACGATGGTAAAGGTGCAGGCCCACCGGGCGCGCGGCAAGCTCAGGGCGTTGCTGGACAAGATGGGCGTCGAAAACCTATAACACAAGAGGCGGAGGATATTATGAACGACAACCTGACAATTCGGGAGCTGGCCGGGCGGGCCAGGCTCAGCGGCCCGCCTCTGGTCGATGTGGTGGCCTGGGTGATGGCCGATCTGCCCGCCCCGGTCGCGGCGGTCGTACCCCTGTTCAGCCGGCGGATGATCTGGAGTTTCGCCGGCGCTGCCGCCGCCGTGGCGGCTGCGGTACTGGTGGCGGCGATCTTCTTGTCCCCCACCGGGACCGACGCTATCGCAGATCTATTTGACCCGATCATGAAGGTGGTCTAAATGAACGGCGTGCAGAAATCCGAACGTGATGCATTGCGACCATCCGCCAAGGTCCGCATCGGCCCGGCACTGGCGCTGTGTGCGGCCATCATGCTGGCCGGCGTGGCCATCGGCGTGGGGATCTCGGCGATCTTTCCCTTTGTGCCCGGGATGTTCGGGCCCTCCAGGGGCGCCCCCCGTTCGTTTGAAGACATGTGCGACCGCTACATGACCCGCCTCGACAGCGAAGTGGGCCTCACCAGCCAGCAGAACAAGCAGATCCGGCCCATCATCGAAACCCATGTCCGGGAGTTGATGAAGATCCGCGAGCAGATCCGCCCGGAACTGGTCCAGGAGACCCGGCAGCTCGACGCCCAGATCCGCCCGCTCCTGACGCCCCAGCAGTTGCCGGCGTGGCAGAAGTATTATGACGAGCGCCTCAAACGATGGAGCGACCGCACCCCCGAAACTCAACCCGCCGCCGAAACCGCCCCGGCGCCGTGAGGGGTTGCGGCTCAGGTTCCAGGAGAACACGACTGTCACGAATCGGACGAATGAGCACGGGGAGTTCTGGACAAGTCGTTATCTTCGTTTCTTCTTTGACCAATTCGTTTCATTCGTGACATTCGTGTTCTCTTGCGGATTGAGCCAAATGCCCCTTGCGTTGCACGCCGCCAGCGGTAACTATGTCAGCGCTGCTTAACTCAGGAGACGCAGACATGTTGACAGATCCCTTCAATCTTTCGGGAAAGGTCGCGATGGTCACCGGCGCCGGGCAGGGGCTCGGGTATGAGATGGCTCTGGCGCTGGCCAACGCCGGGGCCGATATCGTCATCGCCGAAGTGAACGACGCCACCGGCGAAAAGGCCGCAAGCGACATCGAAGACCTCGGCCGCGAGGCCCTGTTCCTCCACATGGACGTCACCGACGCCGCCAGCGTCAACGCGGCCGTCGACGCGGTCATCGAGCGGTTCGACACCATCGACGTGCTGGTCAACAACGCCGGGATCGTGCAGTGGGACCGCGCCGAAGACGCCAAGCTCGAAGACTGGCACCGCGTGATGAACGTCAACCTTAACGGCGTGTTCATCACCAGCCAGGCCGTCGGCAGCGAGATGCTCGAGCGCGGCGGCGGATCGATCATCAACATCGCCTCGATGTCCGGGTCCATCGTCAACGTCCCGCAGTGCCAGGCGTCGTACAACGCCTCCAAGGCGGCCGTCGTCCACCTGACCAAGTCGTTGGCCGTCGAGTGGGCGCCCCGCGGCGTGCGCGTCAACTCGATCTCCCCGGGCTACATGGCCACGCCGATGGCTCAGCCGTTCTTCGCCGACCCGCAGTTCGGCGGCGTGTGGATGGAACGCATCCCGCTGGCCCGCCCCGGCCGCCCCGAAGAACTAGGCCCGGCCGTCGTCTTCCTGGCCTCCAACGCCTCAAGCTACATGACCGGCTCGGACCTGATCATCGACGGCGGGTATACCTGCCTGTAAAGAGAGTTGTGAGTTGGCGGCCTGTCTGCTCGGAAACTCTCGCGTGGTTTGGTTGTTCAATGAAAGTGGCGCTTCTATTGTTGCCGCGTGAACTGATCCGGAAAGGAAAGATCCATGCTGAGAAAATCTCTTGTCGCTCTGACCTGCCTTCTGGCTGTTTCCTCTGCCGCTCTGGCCGCCGGCGAACTCAAGCTGCCGGCGATTATCTCCGACCACATGGTGCTCCAGGCCGACAAGGCCGCCCCGATCTGGGGATGGGCGGCGGCCGACGTCAAGGTGACCGTCAGCTTCGCCGATCAGAAACTCACGGCTGCTGCCGATAAGGATGGCAAGTGGAGCGTCGAGTTCAAAGGCCTCAAGGCCGGCACTGCCGGCAAGCTCGTCGTTTCGGCGGGCGAGAAGTCCATCACCGTCAACGACGTGCTGGTGGGCGAGGTCTGGCTGGGCAGCGGGCAGTCCAACATGTGGTGGCGCGTCTCTCAGGCGGCCAACGCCAGAGCCGAGGCGGCTGTGGCCAAGTATCCGCAAATTCGCATGTTCACGGTCAAGCAGGCCGGATCGCCCGCTCCTGCCGCCGACTGCGCCGGGAGTTGGGAAGTCTGCACCCCCCAGACCGTGTTGGGATTCTCGGCGACGGCGTATTATTTCGGCCGCGATCTGCACAAGGCCCTCAAGCAGCCCGTCGGGCTGATCAACTCATCCGTCGGCGGCACGCCGATCGAGTCGTGGCTGCCCGCGGCGCCCAAAGCCGACGACGCCAAAGCCGATGAACCCAAGGCCACCCCCGCTCCGCGCAAGGCCACACCCAAGGCCGCCAAAGCGCGCAAGCGCAGCGCCGGCGGCGGCGACTTGTACAACGGCATGATGGCCCCGCTCGCGCCCTACGGCCTGCGCGGATTCCTGTGGTACCAGGGCGAATCCAACGCCGGAAACGGCAAGCTCTACGTCTCGCAACTGGCGACGCTGATCAAGAGCTGGCGCGACGCATGGAGCGACGAGACGGCATTCTTCCTGACCGTGCAGCTTCCCAACTTCCAGGCGCCGCAGAAACAGCCAGTCGAGAGCAGCGGCTGGGCGATGGTGCGCGAAGCCGAGCTCAAGTCCCTGACCCTGCCCAACACCGGTATCGCCGTCACCATCGACATCGGCGAGGCCGGCAACATTCATCCCAAGAACAAGCAGGACGTCGGCAAGCGCCTGGCCCTGTGGGCATTGGCGACGGTCTATGACAAGAAACTGACCTACTGCGGCCCGCTGTACAAGTCCATGGCCGTCGAGGGCGACAAGATCGTCCTGAGCTTCGATCACATCGGCGGCGGCCTCGCCGTCCAGGGCGGCGGCAAGCTAAAGGGCTTCGCCGTGGCCGGCGAAGACAAGAAGTTCGTCTGGGCCGATGCGACGATCACCGGCGACACCGTCGTCCTGACGGGCGTCAAGAACCCCAAGGCCGCCCGCTACGCCTGGGCCAATAACCCCGACTGCAACCTGGTCAACAAGGACGCCCTGCCCGCCTCGCCCTTCCGAACGGACGACTGGGAGCAATAACCGTGTCGCGGACCTCTCGTCCGCGCGTGGCGAAGGCGTCTCGCCTTCGCCTGAGCGTTTGTTTTTGCTCCGCGGGCGAGACGCCCGCGGCACGATGAATGAGGATCTGCAATGCGGTACGTGAATCTGGGCCGGACCGGCCTGAAGGTGTCCACGATCTGCCTAGGCACGATGTGCTTCCTGAAAGCCGACGCCGACGAGGCCGAGGGCACGCGCGTCATCCATGCGGCTATCGACGCGGGCGTCAATTTCATCGACACGGCCGACTGCTACGGCGAATCGGAACTGATCGTCGGCAAGGCGCTGGCCGACCGTCGCGACAAGGCCGTCCTGGCCACCAAGTGCTGGGCCCCTTGGAGCAAGTGGCCCAACGAGGGCGGCTCCAGCCGCTACCACATCATGGCCGCCTGCGAGCGCTCGCTCAAACGCCTGCAGACCGACCACATCGACCTGCTGATGATCCATCGGCCAGACTGGCAGTGGCCGCAGACGCCGACGGAAGAAATGCTGGGCGCCTTCACCGACCTGGTGCGCCAGGGCAAGGTGCGGTACATCGGTTCGTCGTGCTACCCGGCGTGGAAGCTCGTCGAGGCGCAGCTCACCAGCCAGGTGCACCACCTCGAGCGGTTCTGCTGCGAGCAACTCAACTACAGCATCACCAACCGCCTGCCGGAAAACGACATCCTTCACCTGTGTGAAAAGTACGGCGTCGGCGTGACGGTCTACAGCCCGCTGCAGGAAGGCTGGCTGACGGGCAAGTACCGCCGCGGCGCCGAGCCGCCGGCCGACAGCCGCATGGCCCGCAAGTGGCGCATCCGCGCCAACGACCCCAACGCCGAGAAGTATTTCGACATCGTCGAAAAGCTCGCCCCCCTGGCCGAGAAACTCGCCGTGCCCATGAGCCAACTGGCCCTGGCGTGGCTGCTGCAAAACCCGCTGGTCCATAGTGTGATCGTAGGCCCGCGAACGCTCGATCAGTTCCAGGACAACCTCAAGAGCCTCGACGTGCAACTCGACGCCGAAACCCTGGCCGCAATCGACCAGATCCACCCCCCCGGCGCATCCGTCTACGCCGAATACCCCCCCATCCGAAGCTGGCGCAAATGATATATGGAGTGCGGCAGCCCTAGCTGCGCTTTGGAAGTTGTTGGATGAATGGATGGGGTGGATGGGAGGCATGGGGGCACGCAGTTGTACCGCGGGTCGCCATGAGGGGGCGAAATGGTTCTGCCACGGCTGGACACAGCGCAGCGGAGTCCAGCGTTCCCCGTCGCTTTCGCCCGCAGCGGGTACATGCACATCGAAGACAGGAACGCTGGACTGTGCAACCGAGGTTTTCTCTAGCTTGCCCTCTGCGCTCTTTGCGAACTCTGCGGTGAACCTCTCATCTTCCGCGCAGCGGGCACGGCGGCTCGCAGATAATCTGCCAGCGACCAGAGCGTCGCGGCGATCACCAGGGCGGTTGTGATGACGCGGGCGGTCGAGACCAGCGTGGGCGAAGACGATGCATGGGCAATCCATTCAATGATGATGAAGGAAAAGATTCCCGCGCCCTGGATGACGGCTTTGACCTTGCCGCTGAGGCGGGCGGCTGTGCTCGTGCCGGACAGGGCGGCCACCACGCGGGCATAGGAGACGATGATGTCGCGCCCGGCCATCACCAGCGGGACGGCAAGGGTTGCCCATCCGGCCAGGGCCAGGGCGAAGTAGATCGTCAGGCGGGCCAGCGAATCGGCCAACGGGTCGAGGATGCCGCCCAGCACCGAGGCCGTTCCCGCACGACGGGCGGCAATGCCGTCGAAGATGTCGCTGGCTTCCTCCATCGCCGCCAGCGCCAGAAGCGCGATGAACAGCGCAGCGCTCGTGTCACCAAAGGCGACCAGCGCCGCCATCGCGGCAGCCAAGAGGATTCTTGCGAATGTCAGGATGTATGCGAGCATGTCCCTTAACCGCTTCGCAGGCGGGACGCCTGCGGATACGCGCGGACGAGACGTCCGCGACACGAACAACGGGCATGGGCGGGACGCCCATGCCACGCACGGGCAAGATGTCCGTGCTACTCAGAACGGGGCGCTGGTGCGGCGGCGGATGTAGATCTGGTCCACCGCGGCGTTGTCCGACAGGCTCAGCAGGTATAGCACGGCCTGGGCGATGTCGTCAGGCGCCAGCAGGATCGATGGGTCCAGGTCCGGGCGCGAGCGGCGGACCATCTCGGTGTCGACCCCGCCGGGCGAGACCACGCTGACGCGGATGCCGTGCTCCTGCGCCTCGACGGCCAGGCTCTTGGTCAGCCCCATCACGGCGTGCTTGGCCGCGGTGTAGGCGGCCTGGTTGGCGTAGCCCTTGAACCCCAGCACGCTGGAGATATTGATGATGTATCCGCTTTTGTGCGGGATCATCAGCTTCATCGCCTCGCGGCAGCACAGGAACGTCCCGCGCACGTTCACCGCCAGCAGGTCGTCGATGTCGGCTGCGGAGAACTCGGCCACGCGGCCGTACCGCCCGACGCCGGCGTTGTTGATCAGCACGTCGAGGCGCCCCAGCCGGTCGACGATCTGCGTGAAGAGATTCATCACGCTGCCCTCGTCGGCCACGTCTGCCGCGATGGCGCAGGCCGGGCCGCCGGCGGCGGTTATTTCCTTAGCCACGGCCGCGATCTGATCGCCCGACCTCGCCGCGACAACCACATGCGCCCCGGCCCGCCCCAGCGCCAGGGCGATGGCTCGCCCGATTCCACGCCCGCCGCCGGTGACCAGGGCGACTTTGCCTTTTAAGCTCGCTGTCATAGAGGAGGATGATAGCATCGCGGCATTGACGCGGCAAATGGGGAATCTATACAATGGCGGGCTACGAAATACCCCTACTCCGCAAGGAATGGGCCACGCTTGGTCCCGGTCAAGGCCGGGCGGAACTGCCGGCGAGCCCTGCCGTCCTTGCGGTCTTTGCCGTCTCTGCGGTGAACCCCTCGGGGCACCGACGGGGACGGAGTTCGCGCCGTGGCACAGGCCTTCCTGCCTGTGCGGAAAATTACAGCCTGGAAAGGCTGTGCCACAAGAAAAGAGGTTACGAGTGATTAACGGAAAAAGCGTCCTGATCACCGGCGGCACCGGTTCGCTGGGCAAGAAACTTGTCCAGACCATCCTTCACGAGTACAAGCCCGACCGCCTGATTGTCTTCAGCCGCGACGAACTCAAGCAGTTCGAGATGAACCAGCGATGGGACATCCGCAAGCATCCCTCCATCCGCTACTTCCTGGGCGACGTGCGCGACAAGGAACGGCTGATGATGGCCTTCAACGGCGTGGACCTGGTCATTCACGCCGCCGCCCTCAAGCAGGTGCCGGCCGCCGAGTACAACCCCGAGGAGTTCGTCAAGACCAACATCACCGGCGCGATGAACATCATCGACGCCGCCATCGCGTGCAAGGTCAAGAAGGTCATCGCCCTCTCGACCGACAAGGCGTGCAACCCCATCAATCTCTACGGCGCCACCAAGCTCTGCAGCGACAAGCTGTTCACGGCCGCCAACGTCTATAGCGGCTACCAAGACACGCGATTCGCGGTGGTTCGCTACGGCAACGTGCTGGGCAGCCGCGGGTCGGTGATTCCGTTCTTCAAGGAGCGCAAGGCCACCGGCAGCCTGCCGATCACGGATCCGCGGATGACGCGGTTCTGGATCACGCTGGGCCAGGCGGCGCACTTCGTGTTGATGTCGATGAAGTACACGCAGGGCGGCGAGATCTTCGTGCCCAAGATTCCGTCGATGAAGATCACGGACCTGGCCACGGCCATCGCCCCCGAGTGCAAGCAGGAGCACGTGGGCATTCGCCCCGGCGAGAAGCTGCACGAGGTGCTCATCAGCGAAGACGAGGCCCGCAACACGATCGAGTTCAAGAATTTCTATGTCTGCCGCGCAGCCAAGCAGAAAGAGCACATGCGCTACGACGGCGTCGAGGGTCGCAACTGCGACGAGGGGTTCCAGTACACCTCCGACGCCAACGGCCAGTGGCTCAGCGTAGACGACCTGCGCGAGCTGGTAGACAAAATCGTCGACGACTACACCATCGAGCAGTCGCGATGGGCTTTGGAAGGCGTGCCTCAGTGAAACGAATGCTCATCACGGGCATCAGCGGAATGCTGGGCAGCAACATCGCCTGCATCTTCCGCGACCGCTACGAGGTCCTGGGCCTGTACTGCTCGCACCCGGTCTCGATCGAGGGCGTGCGCACCGGCCCGGTGGACCTGCTCGACCCCGCCTCCGCGCGGCGGGTCATCCGCGAGTTCGCCCCCGACGTCGTCATCCACTGCGCCAGCCTGACCGACGTCGACTTCTGCCAGAACCACCCCGAGCCCACCCGTCGCGTCAACGTGCAGGGCACGGCCGCCGTGGCCGAAGCCCTCTCCGGCACCGGCGCGATGCTGATCTATGTCTCCTCCGATTCCGTCTATGACGGCGTCAAAGGCAACTTCAGCGAGACCGACCCCGTCGCCCCGCGCAACTACTACGGCCAGAGCAAGCTCGAAGGCGAAACCCAGGCCCTGACCCACCCCAACACCCTCGTGCTGCGGACCAACATCTTCGGCTGGAACATTCAGCCCAAGAACAGCATCGGTGAGTGGGTGCTGGCGAGCCTCAAGGCTGGCAAGAGCATCAACGGTTTCAAAGACGCGATCTTCTCCTCGATCTATACGCTGCACCTGGCCGGCGTGATGGCCGCGGCCATCGAGAAAGGCCTCACCGGCGTCTACAATTGCGGCAGCGGCGAGGGCATGTCCAAGTACGAGTTCGCCGTGCGCCTGGCGCGCCGGGCCGGACACGACCCGTCGGTCATCAAGCCGATCTCGCTGGGCGAGGCGGGCCTGCTGGCCCCGCGAGGGCAGAACCTCTCGCTCGATGTCAGCAAACTCTGCGCCGCACTGGGCCAGCCCCTGCCGACCCTCGACCAGTGCATCGACGAGTTCTGCCGCGATAGGGACCGCGGACTGCCCGCCAGCCTCAAGCGCCGAAGCCACGGCGACCAGCCGCTGATCCCCTACGGCCGCCAGCTCATCGACGAGGACGACATCCAGGCCGTCGTCGACGTGCTGCGGTCGGAGTGGATCACGCAGGGACCGGGCATCGAAGATTTTGAAGCGGCCCTGTGCGCCGCCACCGGGGCCAAGTACGCCGTGTCCGTCTCCAGCGGAACAGCCGCCCTCCATGTGGCGTGCCTGGCCGCGGGGCTCAAGAGCGGCGACGAGGCGATCGTCACGCCTATGACCTTCGCCGCCTCGGCCAACTGCGTGCTCTACTGCGGCGCCAAGCCCATCTTCGCCGACGTGCAGTCCGACACGGGCAACCTCGACCCGGCGCTGGCCGCCCAGGCCGTCACGCCGCGC
The DNA here is from genome assembly GCA_021371965.1 of Planctomycetaceae bacterium. The sequence continues at coordinate 44,464 of JAJFVE010000066.1, read as the reverse complement.
ACGCGGGCGATCATCCCGGTGCATTTCGCCGGCCATCCGTGCGACATGGACGAGATCACCGCCCTGGCCCGCAAGCACAATCTCATCGTGATCGAAGACGCCGCCCACGCCCTCGGGGCCACCTATCGCCAGACGCGCATCGGCCCGTGCCCGCAATCGCATATGGCCATCCTGAGCTTCCACCCCGTCAAGCACATCACCACCGGCGAAGGCGGGGCCGTCGTCACCAACGACCCCGAGCTCTACGAGAAGCTCCAGATGTACCGCAATCACGGCATCACCAAGGACCATCGCCGCCACAGCCGCGCCGGCGAACCGTGGTACTACGAGATGCAGGAACTGGGCTTCAACTACCGCCTGACGAACATCCAGGCCGCCCTGGGCGTCAGCCAGCTCAAGAAGCTCGACCGCTTCCTGGCGCGGCGGCGGCAGATCGTGGGCATCTACAACGAGGCCTTCGCGCCGCTGGGGCAGATCCAGATCCCGACGCAGCGCTCGTACGTGCAGAACGCCTGGCACCTGTACGTGATCCGCCTGCGCGGCGAGGGCGACCAGTCGCAGCGCCGCCGGACGCTGTACGACCGCTTGCGCGAGCGGCAGATCGGCGTGCAGGTGCACTACGTGCCCACCCACACCCACCCGCTGTACCGCCGCACGCTCGGGACCGATTGGGGACAGTGCCCCATCGCCGAAGATTACTACCACCGGTGCCTCTCGCTGCCCATCTACCCGGCCATGACCGACAGCGACGTCCAGCGCGTCATCGCCCAGGTCAAGGACGTGCTGGCGGCCCTCTAGCAACGTCAAAATGGATAAACGACGATGAATGGATGGGTTGGATGATTGGGTGAATGGGTTTCCCCATCCATCCACCCATCCATTCATCCATCCACCTGCTCTCTCCTCTTCACTTTCATGAAGAACACCATTGTTTTAGTTCGTCCTCAGAACGTCTACCACTACAACAACTACCCGCCGCTGAACCTCATCTGCCTGGGGTCCACGCTCAAAGAGGCGGGGTTTGACGTTCGCATCATCAATGCCGCCATGGAGGACGACGCCCTTGCGGCCGTCGACGCGGCGCTGACTGATGCGCTGCTGGTGGGCGTGTGCGCCCTGACCAGCGAGATCCCGGCGGCCTACGACATCATCCGCCACGTCAAGAGCCGCTGCGATGTGCCGGTGGTCATGGGCGGCTGGCACTGCACGCTTTTTCCGCAGCAGACCGTGGCCTCGCCATACGTCGACTACGTCATCGCCGGCGAGGGCGACGCTCACATCGTCTCGCTGGCTCAGTCCCTGCGCGACGGGCGGCGCCCTGAAAAGAAAATCTACGAGCAGGAGATCCTCGACATCGAGACCCTGCCCTGCCCCGACTACGCTCTCGACCCGCGCATCGAGACGTTCATCTCCAGCTATCTCACCGACAAGTGCGCCGAGGTGATGACCCAGCCGGCGCGGTGGCTGCCGTACCAGTCCAGCCGCGGCTGTCCGTCGCGCTGCACGTTCTGCATCAACACCGTCACCGGCAACCGCCGCTACCGCAAGAAGAGCGCCGCCAAGACGCTGGCCGAGCTCGAACTGCTCATCCCGCGCCATCGCCTGACGCACGTGAAGTTCATCGACGACAATTTCTTCGTCGACATCGCCCGTGTGCGGCAGATCGCCCAGGGCATCATCGACCGCGGATGGAAGATCACCTGGGACGCCGAGTGCCGCTGCGACTACTTCAACGACAAGCACCTCAATGACGACGCGCTCGATCTGTGCCGTCGCAGCGGCCTGGTGCAGCTCACGCTGGGCATCGAGTCCGGCTCGCCGCACACGCTGGAGCTGATGAAGAAAGACATCACGCCCGAGCAGGCGCGTAACGCTGTCGCTCAGTGCGACAAGCACGACATCATCGCCCGCTCGTCGTTCATCCTCGAGATCCCCGGCGAGCAGCGGGCCGACATCAAGCAGACCGTGCGCTTGATCAACGCCCTGCGCCGCTACGGCAAGTTCACCTGCGGCGTTGGCACGTTCCGCCCCTACCCCGGCTGCGAGCTGACGCAGAAGCTGCTGACCGAGGGGCGCCTGGCCCAACCGCAGACGCTCGAGGGCTGGACCGACCGCTCGATCATCGACCTGTACACCTCGGCCGAGTACATCCGCCCGTGGCAGACCAACGGCACATTCTCCGAGCGTGCGGCGATGTACCTGAACATGGAATCGCGCACGCGCCTGGGCAACCACCAGATCGACTGCCCGCTCGACCGCTTCAGGAATAACGTCTACTCGGCCCTGGCGTGGCTGCGAAACCGCCTGGTCTGCTATGCCCTGCCGCTGGACAAGGTGCTCTACCAGCGATTCCTCAAGGGCTTCTACCGCCGCCGCCAGGAGCTCGAACAGGCTGGGCACTATCCGCTGGTCAACACGACCGAGAAGGCGTGCGAGCCATGAACGTTCTGGTCGTCGGCGTTGGATCGATCGGCTCGCGCCACCTGGGAAATCTGGCGGCCTTGGGCCATCGCGTCTGGGCTGTCGACACCAGCGCCGCCCAGCTTGAGAAGGTGCGATCTCAAGCGGTCGGCACATTCACTTCGCTCGACGAGGCGCTGCGGCAGATCAAGCCCGAGGCGGCGTTCATCTGCACCTTCAGCAACGCCCACGTCGCCCCGGCCTTGCAACTCGCTATGGCAGGCTGCCACCTGTTCATCGAAAAGCCGCTGTCGGTGACGCTCGACGGCATCGCCTCGCTGGCAGCCGCGGCCGCGCAGCACAGACTCGTCACGATGGTCGGCTGCAACATGCGGTTTCATCCCGCCGTGGCGGCCATCCACAAGACGCTGACGGAGAATCCGGCCTTCGCCAAGCCGCTCTGGGCGGGGATCGAGTTCGGGTACTCGCTCAAGATCGCCAAGCCCAACTATCAAGACAGCTACATGGCGCGTCGCAGCCTGGGCGGCAACCTGATCTTCGACGTGATCCACGAGCTCGATTACGCCGCGTGGATGCTCGGCCCGGCGCGGAGCGTAATGGCCCGCCGCGGGATCGTCAGCGACATGAAGATCGACACCGAAGACCACGTCGACATGATGATCCGCTTTGCTTCGGGCGCCGCCGGCGTCATCCACATGGACTACCTCCAGCACGGCTACAGCCGCCGCTGCAAGATCGTCGCCGAGGGCGGCACGATCGTCTGGGACTTCGCCGCAGGCACGCTGGGCACGATCACCGCCCAGAACCCGCAGTGGACCTGGCAGGATCTCAAGCTCGACATCTACTACAACCAGATGTACCTCGACGAAGCCAAGTACTTCATGGACGCCGCAGCGGCCAAGCGCCCGACGTTCAACGATATCGCAGCCGCGACCGACACGCTCAAGCTCGCCCTGGCCGCCAACCGCTCCTGCGAAAGCGGCCAGTGGGAGTCGTGCGGGTAAACGAAGAGAACACGAATGACACAAATGAACGAATAGGGAAAAAACAAAGACGGCCACAGAGATCACAAAGAACACAAAGAGATCGGGAACTCAAAGGTTCTTCTTCCCTGTGCTCTTTATGGTCTTTGTGGCAAGGTTTTTGTTTTTGCCGTTTCTCCATCCGTTGATTCGTGACATTCGTGATATGTCGTTTTCAAAGGAAAGACCATGGCCAAAGTCATCGGCGTAATTACCGCCCGCATGGGTTCGACCCGCCTGCCGGGCAAAGTCATGATTCCGCTGGGCAGCAAGTCCACGTTTGCCCACCACGTCGAGCGCATGCAGCATGTGCGCGGGCTCGACGGCGTGTTTGTTGGCACCAGCGACGAACCGGAAAACCAGCCGCTGATCGAGGAGGCCAAGAAGCTCGGCTGCGGGTGGTACGCCGGCGCGCGGCAGGACATCGTCGACCGGCACGTCCAGCTCTGCCAGCGCGAGAAGGCCGACGCCGTCCTGCGCGTCACGTGCGATAGCCCGATCTTCGACATCGACTCGGCGAGTGACTTCGTCCAGCTGTTCAAGCGCGAGCCGCATGATTACATCGCCGCCTCGAACATGACGATGATTCAGGGCACCCTCAGCGAACTGATCTCGTACAAGGCCCTGCTCAAGCTGCACGAGCACTACCGCGGTGCGGCCCTGGCCATCCCCATCAAGGAAAACCCCGACCGCTACGATATCCATCGCATCCCGATCGACCAGGAAATCTGCCGGCCGGAATACCGCCTCACGATCGACGAAGAGCTCGACATCGAGATGATCGACACGATCCACAAAGCCCTCTATCGCGACGGCGTGCCGCTCAAGCTGCGCGACGTGTACACCTGGCTCGACGACAACCCGCAGGTCGCCAGGATCAACATGCAGGTCGGCATCAAGGGCTGCGAGCAGGCCAGCGCCAATGTCATGGACCGTGTGCTGTTCGCTATCGTGCCCTCTGGCAACAGGCAGGTGATCCTCGACGAGCAGAAACGCCCCATCGACCCCGACACCTTCCTGACGCAACTGCGGGACTTGTTCCCCATCCTTAAAGGCAGGATCCAGGCGTGAGCCCCAAGACCGACAAGAGCCAGCAACTATACGCCCAGGCCAAGGCCCTCATCCCCGGCGGCACGCAGCTTCTGTCCAAGCGACCCGAGCTGCACCTGCCCCAGCGCTGGCCGGCGTATTACGCCAAGGCCAGCGGCTGCCGCGTCTGGGACGTCGACGGCAACGAGTTCATCGACACCAGCTACATGGGCATCGGCGCCTGCGTGCTGGGCTACGCCGACCCGGACGTGAACGCGGCCGTCAAGAAAGCCATCGACGACGGCTCGATGACCACGCTCAACTGCCCCGAGGAAGTCGCCCTGGCCCAGAAGCTGCGGCAGCTCCACGCCTGGGCCGACATGGCCCGCTACTGCCGCTGTGGCGGCGAGGCCATGGCCATCGCCGTACGCATCGCCCGCGCCGCGACGGGGCGCGACACCATCCTCTTCTGCGGCTATCACGGCTGGCAGGACTGGTACCTCGCCGCGAATCTGGCTGACGACAGCAGCCTCGACGGGCACCTGCTGGCTGGCCTGGCGCCCAAGGGCGTCGCGCGGTCGCTGGTGAACACGGCCTTTCCGTTCTCGTACAACGACCTGCCGGCGTTTGGGGAGCTGATCAAGAAGCACGGTCCGCGCACGGCCGCGGTCGTCATGGAACCCATCCGCAGCGCCCCGCCGCGGGACGGCTTCCTGCAATCGATCCGTGAGCAGTGCACCAAGGCCGGGATCGTGCTGATCTTCGACGAGATCACGGCGGGGTGGCGCCTCGCCCTGGGCGGGGCACACTTGACGTTGGGCGTCGAGCCGGATATGGCGGTCTTCGCCAAGGCGATGAGCAACGGCTTCCCGATGGCCGCCGTCATCGGGCGGGCCTCGGCCATGGACGCCGCACAGGAAGCGTTCATCTCCAGCACGTACTGGACCGAACGCATCGGCCCTGCCGCCGCCCTGGCGACCATCGACAAGCTGCAGAAGGAAAACGTCCCCGCACACCTGTGCCGGATCGGCCAGGCCGTGCAGGACGGCTGGACCGCAGCCGCGGCCAGGCACAAGCTCAAGGTGCACGTGGGCGGCATATTGCCGCTGGGCCACTTTGCATTCGAGTACGAAAAGCCCGCCGTGCTCAAGACGCTCTTCACCCAGTGGATGCTCGACGAGGGCTTCCTGGCGACGACGGCTTTCTACGTCTCCTTCGCCCACAAGGACGAGCACGTCAAGGCCTACCAAGCGGCGACCGATCGCGTCTTCGCCAAGATCGCCGCGGCGTTAGCCCGCGGCGACGTCGAGAAGCACCTGACCGGCCCCGTCTGCCACAGCGGCTTCCAGCGCCTGACGTAGTAGCATGGGCATCTTGCCCATGAGTCGCACGGGCGTCTCGCCCGTGCCACGGCCGGTGCCGCGACCGGTTCGTCGAACGCGTCGTGGCTCTCCGGACCTTCGGCCCTGCGCGCCACGGCACCCGTTGAAACAATGAACGTTGTCATCCTAACCGAAGGCGGGCGGAACATCGGCTTGGGGCACGTGTCCCGGGCCGTGTCGCTGTGCCAGGCGTTTGAGCAATGCGGGGCTTACCCGCGGCTGGTCGTCAGCGGCGACTCGAGCGTTCAGGCCAGCGCGGCCTCCGCTACGCTGGAACTGCTCGACTGGGCGGGCGACGCCTCTGCCCTGTCGCGCCGCATCGCCGGGGCCGACGTGATCGTGGTGGACTCGTACCTCGCCCGCGCGGAGGCGTATGACCGCATCGCCGCCGGCGGGGCCTTGTGCGTCTGGCTGGACGATCACATGCGGTTGCCCTATCCGCCGGGCGTAATCGTCAACGGGGCGGTCAACGCCGTGCAACTGCCCTACCGCTACGGCGGCCACCACACCTTCCTGCTCGGCGCGCGATACCTTACGCTCCGAAAGGCGTTTTGGAACGTCCCGCGGCGGCAGGTGCGCGACCAGGCCGCCAGCGTGCTGATCACGCTGGGCGCCGACGACCCGCGCGGCCTGACCGCCCAGGTGCTCGCCCGCCTGGCGGGGCAGTTCCCCGCCCTGCACAAGACCGTCATCGCCGGACGGTTCATGGGCGACCTGTCGGCCGTGCGCGCAGCCGCCGACAAACAGACCGCCATCATCACCTCGCCCAGCGCCGAAGGCATGTGCCAGGCAATGTGCCAGGCGGACCTGGCCGTCTCGGCAGGCGGGCAGACCCTGTGCGAGCTGGCCAAGACCGGCACGCCGGCGGTGACGCTGTGCCTGGGCGAGAACCAGCGCGCCAACATCCAGGGCTGGCAGGACGCCGGCCTGGTCGACATGCTCGACGCCGACGAGGCCGGCGCGATGGACAAGCTCGCAGCGGCAGTCGAATCGCTGCTCGATGCCCCGCGCCGCATGGGGCGGGCGCAGATCGCCCAGGAGATTATGGACGGCTGCACCGGCACGAATGTCGCCCAGGCAGTGACGGCCCTGGCTCGCCGCCAGGAGGCGCCGCTGACCGTGAGGCCGGCAACTCAGGATGACTGCTACGATCTGTGGGTCTGGCGCAATCATCCCGATGTACGACGCTGGTGCTGCAGCCAGGACGTCATCGACTACCCGACCCACCGCCAGTGGTTCGCCCGGCGGCTGGCCGACGCCGACACGGTGCTCTGCGTGGCTGTCGACGCCTGCGGCGTCAAGGCCGGCCAAATCCGCTTCGACATCGCCGGCAATCGCGCCGAGGCCAACGTCGGCCTGAGCCCCACGCACTTCGGCCGCAAGCTCGGCCGCCACGCCATCGCTGCCGGCACCGAGCACCTGCTGACCGTACGGCCCGGCGTGCGGCAGATAGACGCGCTGATTTTCCCCAGCAACGTCGCCTCGCAAAAAGCCTTCACCGCGGCAGGCTATCGCCCGGCAGGACCGGTTCATCGCAACGGCCTCGACCTCCTGCTCTTCCAGTTCAACCGGAACTCGTAATGAAATTCGCTAACCTGAAGAAATGCTTCATCATCGCCGAGGTCTCGGCCAATCATGGGCAGAGCCTGACCCGCGCGCTGGCGATGATCCGCAAGGCGGCGGCCTGCGGGGCCGACGCAGTCAAGTTCCAGACCTACACCCCCGACACGCTCACGCTCGACTGCGACAAGCCGTGCTTCCGCATCAAGCACCCCAAGTGGGGCGGCCAGACGCTCCACCAGCTCTACCGCAAGGCCTACACACCGTGGAAGTGGTTCGCCAAGCTCAAACGCGCAGCCGACGACGAAGGGCTGATTTTCCTTTCGACCGTGTTCGACAGATCCTCGGTGGACCTGCTGGAAGACCTCGGCGTGGTGGCGCACAAGATCGCCTCGTTCGAGCTCGTCGACACGCCGCTGATCGAATACGCCGCCGCCACGGGCAAGCCGCTGATCCTCTCGACGGGCATGGCGAGCGAGGCCGAGATCGCCCGCGCTGTCAAGACCGCCCTCGGCGCAGGGGCGGCCGAGGTCGCCCTGCTCAAGTGCGTCAGCAGCTACCCGGCCCCGGCAGCCGAGATGAACCTCCGCACCATCGCCTCGCTGGCGGGCAAGTTCAAATGTCCCGTCGGCCTGTCCGACCACACCCTGGGCACGAGCGTGTCGGTGGCGGCCGTGGCGATGGGCGCGCGGATCATCGAGAAGCACTTCACGCTCTCGCGCACGATCGAGACCCCCGATACATTCTTTTCCATCGAGCCTGACGAACTGCAGGCCCTCGTCGAATCGGTGCGCCTGATCGAACAGGCGCTGGGGAGTGCGGAACTGGGTCCGACACCCTGCGAGAGAGCCAGCATGGTCTTCCGCCGCTCGCTGTTTGCGGTGGCCGACATCGCAAAGGGAGAGCGATTCACCAGCGATAACGTCAGGTCGATCCGCCCCGCCGGCGGCCTCGAACCGCGACACCTCAAGAAGGTGCTGGGCAAAAAATCGATCCGCCGCATTGCCAGGGGTACCCCTTTGCGGTGGGACATGATAGGCTAGTGGACACAATGGACAGCCAACCTGAAATCCCCGCGTTTGTCGATGGCGACCTGGTGATGCTGCGCCCCCTGGTCGAGAGCGACCTGACGCAACGGTACCTGGACTGGCTCAACGACGCCCAGGTCAGCCGCTTCCTCGAGTCGGGCACGTTCCCCGAGACGATGGACAGCCTGCGGGCGTTCTACAACGCCATGCAGGGCTCCAAGCACAACGTGCTGTTCGCCATCATCGACAAGGCCACCGGCAAGCACATCGGCAACGTCAAGCTCGGCGGGATCAACTGGATCCACCGCTATGGCGACCTGGGCATCATGGTCGGCGACAAGGCGTACTGGCACAAGGGCTATGGCCGCGAGGCCTGCCGCCTGCTGCTCAAGTACGCCTTCGGGCGGCTGAACCTCAACAAGGTCTGGCTGGGCGTGTACGGCAACCACGCCGCGGCGATACGCTCCTATGAAAAAGTGGGGTTCGTGATCGAAGGGCGGATGAGCGAGATGCTCAATTTCGAGGGGGCGTACGTAGACAAAGTAATCATGGCCATCACGAAACGGCAATTCGCGGGCAGAGCGGAATAGCCTTAGCGTGCAACTATGTTCTATCTGACGACGAGCGGCTCCAAGCCCGCAGAGGGTTCTCTGCGGGAGGTTCTTTCCCTAGCGCCGGGCAAGACCGTCTGGGCGAATCTCCAGGACGCGGCGTTCGATCTGGACCTCGGCGCGGGCAAGCGACTGTGGATCTTCGGCGACGTGTTCTACCGCATCAGCGGCGACGGGTCGATCAGTCGCGTTACGCGTGATGAGGGGGCGCAGATCGCCAGGCTGTTTAAGGACGCCAAACCCCAAGCGTCCGCCGCCGCGCTTGAAGGTCAGTACATCGGCCTTCTCGCCGACTCGAAGAACAAGACCGTCACGCTGTTCTCGGACCGCTTCGCGCGCATCGACAGCTTCTACGCCTTCGAGGGCGGGCGCCTGCACCTGGCGACCGAGTTGGACCTGGTCTTCAGGCACGTCAAGGCGCAGTACGACCAGCTCATGCTGGCCAACCTCTTCTCGACGTACGGGTGGTACTGCCCCAAGGGCCACACCATCTACTCCAACGTCAAGCAGCTTCGCGTGGGCGAGGCGCTGACACTCTCGGCCGGCGGGCTCGCCGGCGATATCCAGGAGTTCAAGCCCCAGGACATGGAAGAGTACGGCGACGACCGGCTCGAGACCTACTACGAGCTGCTGCGCGAGGCGATTATGGCCCGCGCGGGCAGCGCCGGCAAGGTCTGGATCTCCAGCTCCAGCGGCTGGGATTCCTCGGTCATCCTGGGCATGCTCGCCAACGAGTTGGGCCCGGACAAAATCGGCATGATCGCCGGGAGCATGAAGTACTCCGCCGGCACCGACGTCATCAACCAGTTCGAGATCGACAAGATCAACTCGATCGCATCCTTCTACGGCCTCAAGCCCAACATCGTCACGCTGGACTTTGAAGGCCCGCAGGCCGCGGCGTACTGGCAGAGCGTGCTGCCGCACTACAAGAGCCGCCACTGCTACGCGTACGCCAGCAATAACTTCGCCCTGCTGGCCGACGGCCTGGTCGCCGCGGCAGGCAAGGGGCGGGTGATCTTCAACGGCGAGGCGTCGGACTCGTTCCACAATTTCGGCTTCTCGCAGTTCGGGACGTTCTTTCACACCAAGAAGTCGTTCACCGAATACGCCGACAAGATGAACTGCTACCTGTTCGGCCCGTCGTTCTTCCGCAAGTGCCTCGACGGTTCGTACCCGCGCGACAAAGTCTGGCAGATATTCCAGAAGATGGGCTCGGGCGCGCCGATCGACATCGGCGACGGCAGCCGCGCGGGGATGGTCGAGCGGTTCCTGTTCCCGTTCTTCTACGGCAGCCCGCGCCTGCCCTTCGCCCGCACGGAAATCAACGCGGCGCTGCGCCCGCAGACCTCGACGTCGCTGCTGGCGTTCCCCTACCGCACGTACATGCCCGACGTGCTCGACGGCATGACCGAGAGCAACCTGTACTCGTGGTACGTGTACCTGTACATGAGCTTCCACGCGCAGGGCTCGACGGCGGGGATCCACAAGCACTCGATGGACCGCTGCGGCCACCACTGGCGCAGCCCGTATATCGACTGCCGCCTGATGGACCTTCTCGCGCGGGCGCCGGAGCGATGGGGTCGCGGACTGGAGCTCAACAACACCAAGTTCCCGCTCAAGTGGGTCGCCCGCAACAAGATCCGCTTCCCGTACCAACTGCTGGACGAAGGCCCGCACTCGTACCTCTACGACGTGATCGAGGGCTTCTCGCTGTTCGCCGAGATCACCTACCGCAGCGGCGTGACGGGCATGTTCAAGTCGACCCTGTCGGGCAAGCCCTACCGCAAGATCCTCTCGGATGAGTGCTTCGACCTGGCCTACCTCGACGAGCTGACCGACGACTTCCTGGACGGCAAGGAAGTCAAGGGCGGCGATTTCTCGAACCTGGTCTCGCTGATTACCCTCTGCGCGACCGGATGGTATTGATGGCCCAATCCAATCGCGTCGTCCTGATCGAGCGGCTGCGGGCGATTCATCGGCTGGCGGTCTGGTATCACCTGCGCCGCGGGCACGAGGTCCGCATTTTCGACTTCACGCAGGACCTCAAGCGTCGCCCGTGGCTGGCCATGCTCGTCAACGCCGGCAGGGTCCAACGGATCTATATCGACCCGCTGGCCCGGGCGCACGGCGAATCGATCGACCTGACGGACATGCTCTACCCCGCACTAGCGTGCCCCGCCACGCGCCTCCTGCGAGGATTGCTGGCCGGTGACCAGGCCCACCTGGTAGCCAAGAAATCGCTGCTGCCCAGCGTCTTCGCCTGCCTGTTCGTCGACGACTACCTCAGCGATCTCGCCCGCCAAGCCGGCGCGGGCGCGCCGCCGCCGATCTTCTATGCCGACCAGTACCCTGCCCTGCGCAATCTCATCGATCGCACCGAGATTCGCCCGATGGCCCCCAAGGGCGCCATGCGCATCCCCAGATGGGCGAGCATGCTTCAGCCGCTGCTGAAGTGGTGGTCAGCCGCCAAGTTCGCGTTGCCTCGCCACGGCGCGCTGTGGGGGCAATTGGCGCTGCTGTCGCTGGCGCGCCTGCTGCGACTGCCCCGCCCGCCGCAGCGGCGGGTCCGCTACGCCATGCTGATCGAGCAGCCCTTCCAACTGCGCCTCAAGGGCAAACGGTATTTCGACTTCCTGCTCGACGGCTCGGGCCTGTCGGCCGATAACACCATCTTCTGCTTCCGCACCGCTATCGACGGCAATGCCGCCCTGCACTGCCGCCAGCGCGGCTACCACGTTCTGGACCTGCGCGATTTGGCCCGGCCGACCGGATTGCTGCACACCGCCGTGCCATGGGCAATCATCGGCCGCGCCATCGGGGCCTTGCTGCGGCTGACGCTGCCCGCCGCCGCCCAGATAGAGATCATGGACGCGGCAGTGCGGGGCTTGCAGGTGTACGTGGAGCAGGCCGTTCTCGCCCAGCGCCTCCACGCGGACCACTACGTGTACACCAACCAGGAACATCCCAAGCAGCTCGCGGCCAACATCCTGCTTCGCCAAGGCGGGACGCGGACCTGGAACTACACCCTGGCCATCGGCGGAACGTTCATCTACGCCACAGATCGCGACAAGAGTTTGTTCGCCAGGCGCCACCATCTCTGGGCATACCTCAACAGCGACCACTATATTGCCGCCACCGCCGATGCGGTGCGGTACAACCGCCTCCACGCCCAGGATGTCGGGGCGTACCATGACGTCGGCTGCATCTACTCGCAGATGGTGCGCGAGTACCTGCAGGATCCCGGCAAGGCGGCGCTCCAGGAAGAGGTTTTCGGCCGGCCGCTGCCTGATGGCGCGCCGCTGGCGGCCTTCTTCGACACGACGTTCGTCTACGACGACGCCAGCGTCACCACGTTTCAGGATGCCCTGGCGTTCTTCGCCGATATCCTGCGGCTGCTGGACGACATGCCCCTGCTGCATGTGCTGGTCAAGCCCAGCAAGGATCCGTCATATTTCACAGACCCGCTCTTCCAGTGGTCGCGCCCGGAGTTGGGGCGGCGGGTCGTCGAACTGTGCCGGCGCCTGCAGAACCACCCGCGCGTACGATGGGCGGGCATCGAGGGCAGGGTCCCGGCCATCATCAGCGCCAGCGACGTGACGGTGACCCACTGCCTCTCCTCGCCGACATTTGAAGCCCTCGGCGCCGGCCGGAAGGCGTTCTGGTACGACCCGCGCAACACCTGCCGCGGCGTCCTGTACGACCAGGCCCCCGGGCTCATCGCCCACGGCTACGAGCAACTGCTCGCTCGGACGCGCGAGCTGCTGGAGATGGACGAGGCGATCTACAGCGACTATCTCCGCCGCGAAATTGCAGGCAAGGTCGAAACCTACGTCGATGGACGCGGGCTCGACCGCTTTCGCCAACTGCTGACGTCATGACTTCGATTCCCGCCAACGCAGCGCCGCCGCAGCCGGCATCGACGCTCAAGGGGCTGTCGCTCTACGGCCTGGTGCAGGTCGCCAACGGTCTGGCCCCGCTGCTGACGGTGCCGATCTTCGCCCGGGCGATCGGCCCGGACGACTACGGCGTGTGGGACATGCTCGGCGCGGCGATGGCGATCGGCATCATGCTGGGCAACTGGGGGCTGCCCGCGGCCTACACGCGGTTCTATTTCGCCTACGTCAACGACGCCCAGCGGCAGCAGCGCCTGCTGGGCACGCTGGTGGGCTTCACCAGCCTGTGCCTGATCGCGGTGTGCGGGTTATTCTACGCCCTCGGCGAGCCGCTGACGCGCCTGGCGGGCGTGCCGGCATTCTGGTCGCCGCTGCTGATGCTGGTGATCGTGTTCGGCTCGCTGCGGTGCCTGGAAGAGTTTTTTCTGCTGTACTTCCGCAATTCCGGCCAGGCCGCCGCGTACGCCCAGTGGGACCTGCTGCGGCTGGTGCTGCAGACTGCCCTGTCGCTGGTGCTGGTGCTGGCGTTTGGCCTGGGGGTTTACGCCCTGGCGCTGTCGTGCATGGCCGCCTACGCGGCGGTGCTGGCGGTGCTCATCTGGCGGATGGGTCTGCGGACCTGCCTGGCCATCGACACGGCGATCCTCCGCGAGTGCCTGGCGTTCGGCTGGCCGCTGATGACCAAGATCGTCATGAGCGTGCTGAGCCTCGTCATCAGCCGGGGCATGCTGACGTACATCACCGGCGGCACGGCCAGCCAGGGCATCCTGGGCCGCGCCAACGGCCTGGCGAACATGGTGTTCATGTTCATGGTGGCGGCCGAGAACATCTATTCCCCTCGCTGGAACCACGTGCTCTTTCAGACCGGCCAGACCGGCAAGAGCCTGGGGCGACTGTTCACCGAGCACGCGGCCATTTCCAGCTACATGGCGCTGGGACTGATCCTGTTGGGCCAGGAGTTCGTCTCGCTGATTCTTCCGCCGGCCTATGCCGGCGCGCAGAGCCTGGTGATCGTGCTGGCGCTGTACTACGCGCTGCTGGCGTTCCAGCAGGTCCAGGGCGCGGCCCTGCATTATCTGAAGATGACCAAGTCGCAGATGGCGTGCGTCTTCGGGTCGTACGTGGCGCTGGTGGCGCTCAACCTCGTGCTCATCCCGCGGTGGGAGGCGATGGGCGCTGCCTTGGGGACGCTGGCATCGGGCGTGCTGACCATCGCCGCCTTTGAACTGCTGCTCGTGAAGCGATATCGCATCGGCTACGAAGGGCGCAAGCTGCTGTTCCTCTACGGCAGCCTGGTCGTCTGCTCGGGCGTGGCGATGGCGTGCACGGCCGGATGGGTCGATTATTGGGCCGGCCTGGCGACGCGGCTGGCGTTGCTGGCGGGCTTGTCGCTGGGATGGGCCGGCGTTCTGGGATGGGCCACGGTCGCCAACGTGGCCGGGCGATTGTGGTGCCGCATGGCACGGACCTAAATGCGCATGAATATTCTTCTGCTCTACACGAATATCAACGGGTTCCACGAGGACCTCTACTCGTTCGGCATTGCCTCGATCGCCAGCCTCGCCCGTTCTGCCGGGCACAGCGTGCGAATCCGCATCGTCCGCAGCGCTGCGGAATATCCCGCCGTGCTGGACGAGGCGGCCGCCTTCGCCCCGCGGATGGTCGGCTTCACGTCCGTCTCGTCGCAGTTCGTGTTCGTCAAGGAGCTGGCGCAGGCGGTCAAGGCTCGCCTGGGCGAGGCGCTGACGATCTGCGGCGGCGTGCATCCGACGATCAACCCGCAGTGCCTGGCCGGCGCGGCCGGGCTCGATGCGCTGATGGTCGGCGAGAGCGAACTGTCGTTCCAGGAACTGCTGGCCGCCCTCGACGCCGGCCGCGACTGGCGCGGCATCGACAACATCGCCACGCGCGACGGCGATGGAGTGAAGGTCAACCCGCTCAAGCCCCTGCTGACCGACCTGTCGCCGCTGCCCTGGCCGATGCGGCGCGACTACCCCTTTGGCGACAGCCTCGATAAGATCGGGTACGTGCCGTTCATGTTCTCCCGCGGCTGTCCGTACCTGTGCACGTATTGCAGCAACCACGCCATCGCGGCCGCCTACGGCCAGCAGCGCAACTCGCCGCGGTACCGCAGCGCCGAATCGAGCATCCAGGAGATCGAGGACGCGATGACGCACATGGAGGTGCGGCGCGTGCTGATCTGCGACGACATTTTCGGGATCGACCGCGCCTGGCGTCGTGAGTTCTGCGAAAAGTACGCCCAGCGCATCCGCCGCCCGATGCTGTGCCTGCTGCGGGCCAACGTCATGGACGACGAGTTCCTGACGCTGCTCAAGGCTGCCGGGTGCTACCGCATCTCCATCGGCGTCGAGAGCGGCAACGACTTCGTCCGCAACGAGGTGATGAACCGCAAGATGTCGCGCGAGCAGATCGTCAGCGCCTTCGCCCTGGCGCGCAAGCACGGGATCGGCACGATGGCCATCAACATGATCGGCCTGCCCGGCGAGACCGAGGAGATGCTCTGGGACACGATCCGCCTCAACCGCCGCCTCAAGCCCACCTTCAGCGGCGTGAACATCTTCTACCCGTACCGCGGGACGAAGCTGGGCGACCACTGCTTCGATAACGACCTGGTCGACCTGGAGCGCTACGCGAACTTCTCCAACGAGCGGCGCGAGAGCGTGCTGAAACTGCCCGAGAGCTACCGCGCGAAGCTGACGCGCTATCACCACGATTGGGAATCGCTGGTGTATCCCTGGTCGCTGGGGCGGCGGCTGCGGCGAATCTTCGGCGGCACGCGGGCCTGGGGGCTCCTGCGATCTGTCAAGCGCTCAGTAGCGCGGGCGTCCCGCCCGTGAGTGGCATGGGCGTCTCGCCCATGCTCCCTGATCCTCGGGATCCGGGAACGCGCACAACGGAGTTGTGCGTGGCACCCATCCTGCCCGCGGTCAGATGAGGCGGGCGTTGTCGAGGATCAGGCCGTCGAAGTCCGTGCGGATACGGCGGCCCAGCGGTCGAATGATCTTGCCCAAGCTGTACGGAACCGTGCCGATCGACCGCACCAGGCTCGTCCGCAGCACCGGGTCCTTCTCGCAAAGGTATTCGATGAATCGTCCCAGCCGCAGACCGTTGCGAACCGGCGGCCAGTGGTCGAGGGTCTTCAGGCACAACCGGCTCGATTCGATCATCGCATCGAGCGCCTCAGCCGACAGCGGCGGCACGCGCGTTTCAAAATCGAGCGTGCCGCGGTTGACGCAGCGGATGGCCTCGCCCATGCGGAAGATCGGCACGCCGCGCTGGCGGCACCACTGCACGACGGCCGGAAAGTCGGCCAGCGCCTGGGCGATGCGGCTGCGGTTCTCGTCGCCCCAGAGCAGCAGCAGCGAGTCGATCCACTGCGGGATCTGGCGGATAACCATCACGAACCGCGCCGCCGGATCGTACTGCATCATCCAGTCGTGCAGCAGGCCCAGCGACTCCAGGGCGTGTTCGATCGTGTGCGTCAGGCCCTGGGCCAGCCACCGGTACGAGATCGTGTAGCAGAAGCGGTTGATGGAAAAAAGCCCCTGCCCACAGCGGTCCTGGCGGTCCATGATCGCCTTGAACAGCTCCTGCGGGTCGCTCGCACCGTAGCGGCGCGACAGAAAGTCCAGATGTTCCGCCGCGGTCATCGCCCCCGGCGCCTCGGCCAGCGAGTTGTACTGGAAGTTGTAGTTAAGATTCCGCGCCGGCGGGTGCAGGAAGCTCAGCTTCTGCGTGTTGTGCTCGGCCAGCACCTTCAGGGCCGGGACGCGGTCGGCGTCGTAGATCAGGCGGTACTGCCCCGAGGCCACCAGGCGCGACCAGAAGAAATGCGTCCCGCACCGCGGCAGGCTCAGAATGATCTTGGTGGGTTTTGCATCCGCCGTCATAACGCCCTCGCCTCAGCAGGCGGGCACAACGCCCGCCGCAAAAGCCTATGTTAAACGTCAGCCCTGAGAAAGTCATCGGTGAAGTGCCCGCCCCCCCCCGGCGCCTGATGCGCTTGGCCCCGCTGCTGCTGGTCGTGGCGGCTGCGGTGACCATGCGGGCCGCAGTGTACGCTCAACTGCCCCCGCGGCCGGCGCCTACGCAGAATCAGATCTATTACGCCCAGGCCCTGACCGCCCACCTCGGCGAATACCTCTGGCATACCACGCTCAAGCCGCCGTTGTCGTATCTGATCCAGTCCGGCGCGCTGCGGGTCATGGGCATCGAGCAGGCCCATGACCGTTACGGCCTGCTGCTGGTAACATTCCTGATGGACTGCCTGGCGGTGGTGCTGTTGTACCTGGCGTGCCGGCGGCTGCGGATCAACGGCTGGCTCGCCGCGGCGGTCCTGGCGGTCTATTCGATCGCGTACATTCCCTTTGAGCTTTGGTGGGAAGGCGCCCACTATGACCACCACACGCTGTTCTTCACCTCGCTGCTGGTCTATGCCCTGGTGCGAGTGGCGACGTCGGGCAAGGTCGCCGACCTCCTGATCCTCTCGCTGGCCTGCGGCCTGCTGGTGGCGCAGTCTACCGTCAACGCACTGTCCGCGCCGGCGGCCGCGGCGCTGGCGGCCCTATTGGCTGCGCGAGGCGCGAGGCGGTTCTGGCTCACTGCTGTCCGCAACGTGGCCCTGGCGGCCGCCGGGGCGGCGATAGTCGTCGGCGGACTGTCGGTGAAGAACTATCTTGCCGCCGGCGTGGTCTCGACGAGCAACCTGGCCGGACCGGCCGAGATGATGGTCGTGCAGCGCGCCTTCAAGCACGAGACGCCCGGCGGGACGCAGCGCGTGCGCGACTTCGCCGTCGAGGCCGCTGCGCCGCAGTGGTGGCTGTGGGCGTACGACAACTCCGGCCCGCGAGTGACGCCCGAGGGCAAGCTCTTCGGCTGGCACGACATCAACAAGGCCTTCGGCATCTGCTACCCAGCCGCCCCGCCCAGGAGCGGGATGTGGCCCTACGACTATCGCCCCCTCGAAGCCAAGCTGCGGGAGTTGGGTCGCGACGACCTGGCCGACATCGTCGCCGGCGATATTGACGACGCGCGCCACCGCCCGTATCTGGCCGCGGGCTACTCGCCCGAGTTGAGCCCGCGCTGGATCGCCGTCTACGGCGGCATGTCGGACCGGATCTTCAAGACCCTCATCCGGCGCCGGCCCGGGAACTTCCTGCAATCCGTTCTCGAGTGCCATTACATCTTCTATAACTACGGATCGAAACTGCCCGACCAGATCATGGACGAAGGCTCGCGCACGATCACCGCGCCCGTGCCGATGGAACGCACGCTACGGGCCTTCGCCGTCCCGTTCAAACGCATCACGCGGATCGGGTACTGGCTGGCCTACATCGGCTGGGCCGCGATGCTCGCCGCCGCGATCGCCCGCCGCCGGCTCGTGCGAAACCGCCCGGACCTCCTGCCGATGGGTTGGGTGGCGCCCTTTGCCGTGCTGGCCGCCCCGGCACTCATGATGGCGGCCGTCTTCTCCAGCGTCGTCGGCACCGAAAACAGCCGCTATTTCATGCAGATCTCGCCGTACCTGATCGTGATTGTGCTGCTGGCGATCGCCGTGGCGGCGCGCCTGGCGGTTGCGATATTCACCGCCGCCCGTCGCCCTCCGGAGGCGCAACACGCATGATGGCCATCGAAACACAATCCATCGCGCCGGTTGGGGCCGGCGTGCGGCTGCGCGCGATCGCGTTGCTGGCAGCCATCCTGGCCTTCTGCGCCGTCGAGCGTATCTGGCTGATCGGCCATTCGCAGATCGTCGAGCCCGACGGCGTGGTGTACATCAGCGCCGCGCAGGAATGGCATCGCGGGCCCATCCACATGATGCAGCTCTACGATATCCATCCGGCGTATCCTGCGATGGTGGCTTACACACAGAGCCTGCTGGACGTCGCCGGGGCGCGCGAGGGACCCGACCGCTGGATTCTGGCCGGGCAGATCGTCTCGCTGGCGGCCAGCCTTGCCGCACTGGTGGGCGTGTGGTGCTTTGCCCGCCTGGCCATGGGCGAGGATGTCGCATGGATTACCGTGCTGCTCTTTGGGCTGGGCCGCAAGTGGGCCGAGCTCGGCGCCGGCGTCCTGACCGACGCGCCGGCGTTGGCCCTGATGCTCTGGGCGGTGCTGGCGGCGCTGACGACGCTGCGGCTCATGCAGCAGCGCAGGCCCGCCGCGTGGCTGGCTGCCGGCGCGGCCGGACTGGCTGCGGCCGCGGCGTATCTCGTACGACCCGAAGGGCTCATGGTCTTCGCGGCTGCTGGGGCATTGTGGCTGGTCGCTGCCGCATGCAGGCGCGTGACCTGGCGCGCCGCGATGACGGCCATCGCCATCGCGGTCGTCGTGATGGCCGCTTGCGCAGCGCCCTATGCCGTCACCATTGGCACGATCACTAAACGCTGGGACGTGGCGCGATACCTGCACCTGGCCTCGATTGGCGGCACGGCGGCGGCATGGCCCCTGGCCGCCGCCGACATGAGCACGCCGGGCAAGATCTTCCAGGTGCTGCCCAAACTCACCGAGTGCATGCACCCGCTGCTGGCCGGACTGGCCTGCCTCTGGATCGCCGCCGCCCTCGCCCGGCGATACCTGCCCCATTGGCCACGACAAATCGTCCCGGCCGCCATGAGCTGGCCGGGCGGGGCCATGATCCTCATCTGGACGGCTATCCTCCTGCCCGTCGTCATCGTGCGAAATCTCAGTGCGCCCATGTCCAGCCGCTACATGCTGCTTGATGCGGCGCTGCTGGCCCCTCTGGCCGGGGCCGGGGCGCTGGTGCTGGCCCAGGGCGTGGGCGAAATCCTCGGGCGCCTCCGCGCAAAGGCCGCGCGCAAGACTGCCGTCATCGGCGTCGCCGTCGTGCTGGCCGGCGCGCTGGCAGCGCACGCCGCGCGTCCACTGCACGCCGGTGACGAATGCTTCCGCCAAGCCGGACGCTGGCTCGGCGCCAACGCCCGGCGCGACGCGTTTGCTCTTGTGCCCACCGCCCAAATCCTGATCTATTCGCAGATCTCCGGCGAGGTGTACCACCTGGACAGCCTCCCCGCCCCGCAGGCGTTGAGGGAAGAGCTGCAGACGCTGTCGCGGAAGTATTCCGCTGTCTACCTGGTCGCGTCGCCGCAGGCCCTGGAAGCCATGTTCCCTGCTCCCGCAGAGGCGCCCCGCCTGACGCCAGGGCAGACGTTCGTGAGCCTGGGCAAGAAGCAACAATCCGTCCAGATTTTTCGTTACGCGCCGGGCGCGGCCACGCAGCCGGCGCATGTAATACCTCAGTCATAGAGGGGCCTCTGGCATCGCCCCCCCGGATTTGTGTACCATAGTGGTTTCGGCGAGTGTTCTGCCATAAGGAGTTCAGGGTGATTCCTCCCAACAACGACATGCGGTTCGAAGTGACCACCAAGTGCCACTACAACTGCATCATCTGTCCGCGCGCCCAACTGACCCGCAAGAAGGAGACCATGTCGGCGGCCACCTTCAAGCTGATCTTCGACCGCATCATCGCCGAAACGGACCAGTACACCACGCTGAGCTTCCCCGGTATGGGCGAGCCGCTGCTGGACAACACGCTGGAAGAGAAGATCGCCTACGCCAAGAGCGCTCGGCCGAACCTGGACGTGCTGATCCTCACCAACGCCTCGCTGATGACGCCCGAGCGGTTCCGCCGCCTGGAAGAAGTCGGCGTCACGAGCATCCGCGTCAGCCTCTACGGCCACGACTACAAGACCTACAACGCCGTCCACGGCACAACCGACAAGAAACTCTATGACCGGATCAAGGGCTACATCCTCAAGGCCCTGGAGATCCGCAAGAAAACTCGCATCCTCCTGACGCTCAACGTCGTCGAGGGCGTCAACGACGCCATCGTCAACGACTGGATCGCGTTCTGGAAAGACCGCGTCGACCTGGTGGAAGTGTGGCGGCCGCACAACTGGGCCACCGCCAAGCAATACCGCTCGGTGCAGCCGGTCAAGCTCAAGACCTGCAACCGTCCCTTCAGCGGCCCGCTGCAGATCCAGGCAGACGGCACGGTGAATATCTGCTGCTTCGACTTCAACGGCGAGCTGACCATCGGCGACCTCAAGACGCAGACCCTGGAAGAAATCTTCTCCTCGGGGGCCTACCACCGCATCGCCGACCGCCACGCCAGCGGCCAGTACGAAGGCTCGCACCTGATCTGCGAGAACTGCGATCAGCGCAACGCCGACAAGGGCGACGTGATGATCTTCGACTCCAAATTCGACATCCAAGAGCGCGTCAAGATGACCTCCACCACCTACACCAAGGTGATCTCGTAGCGTGCGACGAGTCCTGTTCTGCAACACGCCCCAGCCGCTGCGGGAGTTCCTGGCTTGTGCCGGCGAAGGGAAGGTGGAATACCTCCTCTTTACCACCGACGCCGCCGCCGGCGAAATCGCCGCTCTCGCGCGCGAGCAGTCGCGGATGCAACCGGCGGATAGTTCCCCCGCCGCTTGCCCACGCAGCAGCAACTTCGCCTCCGCGTTCATCGACTTCGTCGCCGAGGTCAATCGCGTCAACGCCGGGCGGTACTGGTGGGCGCTGAACTTCACCAACAAGAACCCCATCACTACACGCCTCTGTGACCGCGCGGCCCAACTGCTGGCGATCATCGACATGCTCGATGCCGCCCGCACGGAGCACTTCATCGTCGTCAGCGATGACGGGGTGCTCGTGCGGCAACTGCGGCTCTGGGCGGACGGCAAAGATATCGAGATCGTCAGCGCCATCGCCCTGCCCGCCGACGCCAAAGCCCTGGCGCGCCGCCTGGGGCCGACAGCGGCGCTGGCCGCGTTCGCTCGCACGGCATGGCGGGCTCTGGTTGCTCGGATGCTGAGCCTGCGGCACCCCGCGCCCCGCGGCGGGCACAACGTGGTGCTCTCGCTGCTGACGGCCCCGTCGCTGCCGCGAGAAGGCGGCTACCGCGACACGTATTTCGGCCCGCTGCTGGAGCACCTGGCAAAGCAGGAAAAGCCGTTGCTGAACCTGCTGATCGTCACCGACGAGGGCTATTGGCCGCTGCTGAAGCGAGCCCACGCCCAGGCCGCCCACGAGGTGCAGACCATCGAGTTCTTCCTGGGTCCGATGGCGCTGCTGCGGTGCCTGCGCCGCAGCCTGGCGGCGTACTTTTGCCCGCCGCGGCTCAAGGCCCCGGCCGTCCTGGCCGGCGTCGACGTCACTGCCCTGGTGGATGAAGAGATTCGCCAGGACGTCCGCAGCGGGCGGTACTTCGACAACCTACGCGTCTACCACGCCATGATCGGCCTGTGCGACGAGATCCAGATCGACCGCCTGATCTATCCCTTCGAGAACCGCGCGTTCGAGAAGATGACCGTCCAGGCGATGCGCGAGGCCGCGCCGGCTGCGAGGCTGGTCGGCTACCAGCACGCCTCGCTGTCGCTGCGGCACACGAACTTCCTGCTGGCGCCAGGCGAGGCCGGGCGCATCCCGCTGCCCGACTCGGTGCTGACCATGGGCAAGATCGCCCGCGACATCATGGTCGGCCCCGGGCGGTTCCCGCCTTCGCTGGTTTCCGTCGGCTGTGCTTTGCGGCAGAAGACATACGACGGGCCGCTCAAGACCCAGCGGCCGCTGAAGAACCTGCTGGTCGTGCTGGCCACCAACACGCAGGAGTACGTCAAGGTCCTGACGATGCTCGCCGAGGCGTTCAAGGACGCCCGGGCGTACGAACTCTGGATCCGCCCGCACCCGGTCTTTCCGCTGGAGGATGCCCTGGCCGTCACGGGGCCGCTGCCGCTGGCGTACCACAAAGCCGACAAGGAACCGCTGGCCCAGTGCCTCGACTGGGCCGACGCCGTGCTCTACGTGCACTCGACCGTCGCCATCGAGGCGATGGCCCGCGGCACGCCCGCGGTCTTCCTCAACATCCCCAACGTGCTCAACCCAGACCCGATGGTCACCTTCGATGACTTCAAGTGGCGGGCCGATTCGCCCGCCGACCTGCCGGCCGTCCTGGCGGCGATCTCCGCCCTGTCGCCGGCTGACTTCGCCCGCCGCCAGCAGGCCGGCGCGGCGTTCACGCGCGACTATTTCCAGAACGTCACCGAAGGCTCGCTCAACGCCTTCCTCACCGCCTGATATGTCCAACCCCGCCGTTTCCATCGTGATGGCCGCGTACAACGCGCAACGGTCGATCGCCGCGACGATCGACAGCGTGCTGGCCCAGACGCATCGCGACTTCGAGCTCATCGTCGTCAACGACGGCAGCGCCGACGACACCGCCGGCGCCGTGCGGCGCGCCAACGACAGGCGCATCGTCCTGCACACCAACGCCGCCAACATCGGACAGACCGCCTCGCTCAACGTCGGCCTGCGAATGGCCCGGGGCCGCTATGTCGCCCGGATCGACGCCGGCGACCTGTCCATGCCCCGCCGCCTCGAAAGGCAATTGGCCTTCCTGGCCGCCCACCCGCAGTACGCGGTGCTGGGAACCGCGGCCATCAAGATCGCCCCCGACGGGCGGCGCCTGGGCGTGGCGCGTCGCCCGCGCACGATGCCCGAGGTGCTGCTGCGAATGTTCTACGTCAGCCCGCTGATCCACATCAGCACGATGTTCGACCGCAAGGTCGCCCTCGACGCCGGCGGGTACGACGAGAAGTTCCGCATCACCGCCGACCACGACCTGTGGTCGCGCCTGATCGTCGCCGGACACAGGATCACCTCCCTCCCGGCGGCGCTGGCGGCGTACGAGATCAATCCCGCCAGCCTCTCCTACGCGCACCTCGACGGGCGCGTCAGCGCCGAGGCCGCTCAGATCATCCGCCGCAGCGCGCGGGAGTTAAGCGGCGTGAATCTGACCGACGAGCAGTCCTGCAATATCTTCCGCCTCTTCACCTTCGGCCTGGCGGCGATCGACGCCCCGGCTGTCGACGAGGCCGAGCAGAATTACAGGAGCATCTTCGCTCGCCTGCGCGGCCCGCTGGCGGCCGACATGACCGCCGCGGCTGTCAACCGCCACCTGATGCGCAACTACATCAAGCAGTCTCTGCAGCAGACGCTTTGCGGCAACCGCAAGGCCGCCCGCGAGACGCTCGCCCGCGGACGGCGGCGATACGGCAGCAATCGACTGGCCTTAGCGGCCTGGGCTGCCACGTGCCTGCCGAAGATCTTCCTGAGATCGCTGCCACCCTTGCCGGCCAAGGCCCCGACCTTATGAATGTCCTGCTGGTTTATTCGCTCGAGGATATCCAGTCGCCGCGGCATCCGCTGTGGTCGTACGAGCAGATCCAGTTCGGCCTCTCGTACATCGCCGCGGTCCTCAAGCAGCACGGCCACGCCGTCTCGCTGGTGGTGATCAGCCGCCGCCTCGGCCGTGACCGCTACGCGCGGCTGGACCAGGCGCTTCGCGAGTTCCAGCCCGCCCTGGTCGGCTTCAGCGCCATCAGCACCGAATACGATGTGATCGAGCAGGCGGCCGCACACGTGCGGCAGGTGCGCCCGCAGGCGTACCAGGTCATCGGCGGCGCGCACGTGTCGCTGAACCCCTCGGCCAAAGTCCTGCAGACCTTCGACGCCCTGTGCGTCGGCGAGGGCGAGTACCCGCTGCTCGAGCTCGCCGGGCAACTCCAGGCCGGCCGGGCGCCCCGCGGCATCGCGAACCTGTGGCTGCGCGATGGGCAGGACATCGAGAAGAATCCGCCGCGGGCGTTCCTGCAGGACCTCGACTCCCTCCCGCAGGCCGACCGCGAAATCTGGGCCCCGTGGATCGCCCCCGGCAGCGCCTCGCGACACTCGGTGCTGCTGGGACGCGGCTGTCCGTTCCAGTGCACCTACTGCTCGAACCACGCCCTGCGCAAGCTCGCCGATGGCCCGTACGTGCGCATGCGCTCGCCGGAAAACATCGTGCAGGAAATCCGCACCCTCAGCGAAGCCTGGCCCGAGCATAAGGAGTTCTACCTCGAAGTGGAGAGCTTCACCGCCAACATGCCCTGGGCCCTGGAGG
The DNA here is from genome assembly GCA_021371965.1 of Planctomycetaceae bacterium. The sequence continues at coordinate 19,532 of JAJFVE010000066.1, read as the reverse complement.
TCTGCCGGCAGTTGGAGCAGTTCAATGCCTCGCGGCTGCAGCCGCTGAGCTTCGGCGTCAACATGCGCGTCACGCCGAACGTCGACTTCGCCAGGCTTTTCCAGGCGTGCCGGCAGGCCAACTTCCGCTTCGTCAACATCGGCCTGGAATCCGGTTCGCCGCGCGTCCGCAGCGAGGTGCTCAAACGCAACTACACCAACGAGCAGGTGCTCGAAGCCGTGCGGGCCGCCCGCGCCAACGGCCTGAAGATCTGCTTCTTCAATCTCATGGGGATCCCCGGCGAGACGGAAGAGGACTTCTGGCAGACCGTCCAGATGAACCGCCTCTGCGCGCCGGACTGGCACCACACCTCGATCTTCTATCCCTACCCGGGCACGGCCCTGCACGACCTGTGCGTGCAGCAGGGCCTGCTCAAGGGCCCGCTGGACACCCGCATGGAGCGCAGCCGCGCGACGCTGGACCTGCCGCTCTTCTCGCGCCGGCGCATCCAGCATCGCTACACCTGGTTCGACTTCTACGTCTCGCGCGGGCGCAAGCCCCTGTGGAAGATCCTCGCCAGGGTGCTGGTCATGCGGTGCATGAGCCTGCCCGGGGCCTTCGCCCTGTACCGCCGCCTGACACAAACGCGGCTGCTGAGGCGCCTCAAGAGCGCCGTCAAGGCTGATTGACTGTCAGTGCAGTCACAGCCTGGAAAGGCCGTGCCGCCAGAATCTCATGCGAATCCTGCTGATCAACCAGTTCTACGCCCCCGACACCGCGGCCACCGGCCAGCTCATGGGCGACCTGGCGGGCCGGCTCGTTGCGCGCGGGCACGAGGTGCACGTGATCTGCAGCCGCACCGCGTACGGCGGGGGCATGCTGGAGCATCCGGCGCATGAACTGCGCGAGGGCGTGCACGTGCACCGCCTGCGGGGCGCGGGCCTGGGCCGCACGAGGCTCGTCGGCCGCCTGCTGGACTACGTGCTGTTCTACCTGCTGGCGATGGTCAAGGCCCTGCGCCTGGGCCGCATGGACGTGTGCCTGGCCCTGACGACGCCGCCCTTCATCGCCAAGGTCGGCGTCTGGCTCAAGCGCCTTGGCGGAACGCGCCTGGTCCTGTGGTCGATGGACGTCTACCCGCAGGTGGCCGTGGCGCTGGGATACCTGCGCCCGCGCGGCCCGCTGCACTGGCTGCTGACGCGCGCCGGGCGAGCCATCTATCGCAAGTGCGACCGCATTATCTCGCTGGGCGAGGTGATGACGCAGCGGCTGATCGAGGCCGGCGCGGCGCCGGAGAAGATCGTCACGGTACACAACTGGGTGCCCGGCGAGTCGGTCGCGGCCTTGGCGCCGGGCGATTCGCCCCTGCGGGCAAGCCTGTGCCCCCATGCCGACCTGGCCGTGATGTACTCGGGCAATCTCGGCGTCGGCCACGAGCTCGATACTGCCGTCGAGGCGTTCGCCTCGCTGAACCGCCCGGGTGCGGCGCTGGTTTTTGTCGGGCATGGCAAGATGCAGACTCGCCTCGAGACGATGGTGCGCGAAAAGTCGCTGGCCAACATCAGCTTCCAACCCAGCCAACCGCTGGAACTTCTCGGCGCGTCGCTGGCGGCCGGCGATATCCACCTGGTCTCGCAGCGCCCCCAAACGCAGGGCTTGATCGTCCCGAGCAAGCTCTACGGGATCATGGCCGCCGCGCGGCCGGTGATCTTTATCGGCCCCCCGGACACGGAAGTCGCCGCGATCATCAAACAAAGCGGCTGCGGCCTGATCGTCCCCTGCGGCGATGCAGCCGCTCTCGCCGCCGCCATTGGCCAATTGGCCGCCGACGCCGGCCTTCGCACCCGCATGGGTCAGGCCGGCCAAGATTACTACCGCGGCAAGTTGGGCATGGTCGCCAGCACTGCGGCCATCGCAGGGGCCATTGAAGGGGTTGGGGAAATCCCAAACCACAAAATACAGATCAGAAACAAATCACAAGAGGCGAAATCTCAAACAGAAATAATCGGCAAGGCCTGACTGGTGACGGCGAGTCCTTATTTGAGCTTTTGCTTTTTCGAGCTTGTTGCTTGTTCGTGATTTGTATTTTGTGGCGTGGGATTTTCTCTCACGGCTTGACCAGCGGTCGTGCTTGATGACAATACACCGCCTTGCGGACGTGACGACATGAAACTCTGCGTGTTGATTCCGGCTTACAACTGTGCCCCGTACCTGGAAGAACTGGTGCGACGGACGACGCTGCGCGCGGCGGGGGATGAGATCATCATCGTCGACGACGCCAGCACCGACGGCACGTTCGACGTCGCCGCCGCCCAGCCTAACGTGCATGTCGAGCGCAACGACGCCAGCCGCGGCTACGGCGGCACGAGCAAGCGCCTCTACGAGATCGCCCTGCGCCGCGGGGCCGACATCACCGTCAACATCCACGGCGACCTCGGTCACCGCCCCGAGGACATCGCCCCGCTGGTCGAGGCCCTCGCCGCCGGGCGCACGGACATGGCCCTGGGTTCGCGTTTGATGTACCTCAAGGGGCTGGGTCTGCGGGGCCTGTTCAACCGCCAGGCGCGGCACAACATGCCGATGGCGCGGGCGCTGGGGCACTTCGGCCTGACGTGGTTCCAGAACGTGTGCTTCGGCACGAAGCTGCACTCGTTCCACGACGGCATGCGCGGCTGCAACCGGAAGGTCGTCCAATGGCTGCTCGGGCAGGACTTCCCGAGCTGGTACGACTTCGACACCGAGCTGCTGATCCACGCCTGGCGCGCCGGGTTCGCGATCGAGGAAATCCCCGTGCCGCCTAACTACAATCACAAGTCCGCCTCGGCCGCCCCGCCGATCAAGTACGGCCTGCGCGTCGCCAGGCACGCCCTGCGCAAGCTGCCCTCGCGGTTTTCCGCCAGGGGCAGACGCCCTGCCGCAAAATGAACGCCGCCGACCAGTCCCAACATGTCCCCTGCGACCTGTGCGGCAGCGACGACTGCGAGGTCTACCTCGAGCCGCGCCGCATGCGGAGCCTGGCCGAGAGCGACTTCACCGTCCTGGGCGAGCAGGGCGAGCACCCGCGCATCGTGCGCTGCCGCGTCTGCGGGCTCATCTACGCCAATCCGCGCGACGCCGCCGAGGGGCTCGTCGGCAAATACAAGGCCCTGCCGATCGCCAGCTATCTTCAGGAGGAATCGTCGCGGCGCCTGACGGCTTCGCGCGACGCGGCGATGCTGCGAAGGCACGTCCCGCCGCCGGCACGGGTGCTCGACGTCGGCTGCTCGGCCGGGCTCTTCCTGGACTGCCTCGGTGGCGACTACGAGCGCTACGGCGTCGAGCCTGGGCAGGAGTCTGCGGCTGTCGCCCGCAGGCTCATCGGCGAGGCGTTCATCCACAACGGCACGCTCGATACGGCCGACTTCCCCGCCGGCAGTTTCGACGCGATAACGATGTGGGACGTGGTCGAGCACCTCGTCAGCCCGCGCCAGGCGCTGCTTAAGACGGCCTCGCTGCTCAAGAGCGGCGGGCGCCTGATCGTGATGACGCCTGACATCGGCAGCCTGTTCGCGCGGATCCTGGGCCACCGCTGGCCGCACCTGATCCGCAGCCACATCTATTATTTCACCCGCCCCACGCTCGAGCGCATGCTCGGCGAATGCGGGTTCGCCGTCGAGTCCTGGGGAACCTACAGCCGCCGCTTTACCCTCCGCTACCTCTTCCAGCGCGCGGGGCTGCTCAAAGCGTCGCCGCAGACTTCCTCCCCCGGTCGGAAGATCGGATTCACCGTCCCGGTCAACTTTTTCGACGCCTGCCTGGCGATCGCCCGCAAGAGGTAGCACAGGCGTCTTGCCCATGCTCTTGCTTTGTGGCATGGGCGTCCCCACGGGACAGGTTCCCATTTCCCGGTTCCCGCCATCCATTTCCCGTTCCCCCGCCGCCGCCGCAACGGTAAAATACCTGCCATCATGCGCGTACTGATCTTAGGCGGCACGGGAATGCTCGGGCACAAGACCTGCCAGGTCTTCGGCCCGATGTTCGACACTTGGACGACGGTCCGGGCCGACGCCGCTTACTGTGCGCATTGGCCGTTCTTTGGAAACGTCCACGTCATCCCCCAGGCCGATCTGTGCAGCCTGCCGGCCGTCACTGGCGTGGTCGAGGCCGCGGCCCCTGACGTCGTCGTCAACTGCGTGGGCGTTCTCAAGCAGACGATGACCGACGACAGCGCCATCGAGGCCGTCACCCTCAACGCGCTCCTGCCGCACTGGCTGGACAAGCTCTCGCGGCAGAGGGGCTTTCGCCTGATCCAGATCGGCACCGACTGCGTCTTCTCCGGCCGCGACGGCATGTACAGCGAGCGCGACACGCCCGACGCGACCGACCTGTACGGCCGCAGCAAGCTGCTGGGCGAAGTGTCCGGGCCCAACTGCCTGACGCTTCGCACGTCGATGATCGGTCGCGAGCTGTCGCGCACGGTCGGCCTGCTGGAGTGGTTCCTCAGCCAGGAAGGCAAGACCGTCAAGGGCTACACGCGGGCGATCTTCAGCGGCTTCAGCACGCAGGTGCTGGCGCAGGTGCTGGCCGACATCGTCGCTAACCGCCCGGCCCTGTCGGGTTTGTATCACGTTTCGAGCGAGCCGGTCAGCAAGTTCGATCTGCTGCGCCTGATCGCCGCGACCTGCCGGCTGGACATCCGCGTCGAGCCCGAAGACAAGGTCGCCTGCGACCGCAGCCTCGACTCCTCGCGACTGCGTCGCGAGATCGGCTTCACGCCGCCCTCGTGGCAGCAGATGGCCGAGGACCTTGCCGGCGAGATCGACCTGTACCGCCGCCTGCGGACCTAGCGATTGCCATGACCCACGATCGCCGCAAAAAGCTCGACGATCTCAAACGGGCCATCGGCGACAGGATCACCTCGGCCGCCGATCTGCTCAAGAACCCACCCAAGCCCCGGCCGACACCTGCACCCCAGGCTCTGCCTGAGGAACCTGTTGAAGAGCCGGCTGCGGATGCATTGGGCATCGCTTTCACCGTCGGCAAGTGGTCATGCCGGCGCATCGCGACCGATCCACAAGACGTCCATAGTCGCGGCGGGCAGACCGTCGCCGAGTTCGACCGCGTCATGCGCGGGGCGCGCCAGCGGTTCGACGAGCTTGAGTCCTCGCCGGGACTGTGCGCGGTCTCGGATGCCCGCGGCGAGGACGTGTTGTTCCTCCGCATCGAGCGCAGCGGCAGCGGCGATGCCGCGATCTTCCTGGCCGGCGCCGCCTTGCTGCACGACCACGACATGCTCATCGAGCAGTTCCTGGCGCTGGAGGAAAGCGAAGAGCCCGCCCTGCTGCAGGCGATCGCCGACAGGCTCGGCCAGGCAAGCGTCGCGGTTACGTTCGACACCCGCGTGGGCGACGTGGCCTCCTTCCGCAAGCGCGCCGACCTGCACCCTATCAACCTGCCCGACCGCATGCCCGCGGTGCTCAATCTGCGGGCCGATTTCCGCAAGCGTTACGCCGGGCAGTTGCGCAGCTTCTCTCTGCCCGCGCTGGAGCAGGCCTTCGGCGGCCGCCGCCGCAAAGCGAGCCTCGACCGCCGGGCCGTGCCGGAGATCTACCGCTACTTCATGGAAACCGGCGACGAGGCCCCCCTGCTGCGCGTGCTGAAATCCAACCGCGAAGATCTGCTGGCAATGGTCCAGCTCCTGACCATGCTCCTGACCGGCAGCGAACCTTCTGAGTTGTGAGTTGTGAGTTGTGAGTTGTGAGTCTCACCACTCACCACACACAACTGGTTTTTCACACCACTCACCACACACAACTCACAACTGGTTCCTCAGTACGGGATGGCCAGCGCGTCGCAGAGGAACTTCATCAGCGGGCGGGCGGTGGCGCTGACTTTCACGATGGCGTCGACGAGCTTGCCTGAGAACATCACTTCGCGCGGCAGGTCGGCCACGGCCAGGAACTCCTTGAGCTTGATGTCTTCGATGCAGGGGTGATCGGTGTCGAATCCTCGCGGGGGGCGCTTGAGGCGGTCGCCGGTGATGGTGCCCCAGTCTTTGGCGAACTTCTTGTCCTTGCCAATCCCAATCCATTCGTCGCCGTACTCGGCGATGCGCGTGCGGATGGCTGCCAGCGGTTTCGCTTCGGGCCGCCAGATCCCGCAGGCCAGGAAGAACTCCTTGGGGTCGATGTGAAAGTAGAATCCCGGGGCGTGAATGTCGTCGCCGCGCTCGTGGCGGAAGTGGATCCCGATGTTTGTCTTGTACGGCGTCTTGTCTCCGCCGAATCGCGTGTCGCGGTAGATGCGCATCAGCGAGCCGCCGACGGGCGTCGGGTCGGCGAAGATGCACGGGCATGCCTTCTCCAGCGGGGCGGCGACGGCCTCGATGAACGCCAGCGCCGGCTGGCGAACGTGCTGCTCGTAGCGGGGCTTGTTGGCGGCGAACCAGTCGCGGTTATTGTGTTTGGCCAAGTCGGCCAGGAACTTGATCGTCTCGCGGGGGAATCCTTCGAACGTCATTTCGGTGCTCCCGTTGCCGCCGGCGGCTGCGGCCACGCCGCCGCCAGCACGTGCACGCCGTTGAGATCGGCCACGACGAGGGCGTTGTCGAGGATGCGGACCTGCGCGTCCCAATCGTTCTCCCACGAGCGGCCACTCTCGACGCCGGGCAGTTCGCGGCTGACGATGCACTTGCCGCCCGCGCGGTCGAACACGTGCACAAGAAGTTTAGGCTCGACCGGCTGCCATCGCTCGTCGGGGGTCTTGCGCTGCTTGCGATAGATGAACTGCGCCTTGTGGCCGGCGACAACCACCAGGGCGTTGCCGATCGCACGGGCAGCATAGACTGCCGTCAGCGACCCGACCGGTCCGGCGGGCACTTCGTACTGGGCGGCCTTGCCAGAAGCCACATCGATCACCGCGAGCTTGCCGAACTCGCTGAAATACGCCCACGACGCGTCGGCCTGCATTCGCAGGAACCACGGGTACGCCTGGGCAGTGCCGATGTCGGTCCTCAGGTTCCACTGCGCCTTTCGGGCCAGCCCATCGGGGCCAATCACGGCCATGCGCGCCTCTCGCCCTCCGATCAGATAGCCGATGGCGCTGGGGCGGAACTCGCTCCAGGCCGGCGGCTCGCGCTCGCCGGGCAAGGCCGTAGCGATCTTCTTGATCGCGCCGCTGGCGGAATCGACCGTCACTTGCCCAAGAAGAAATCCGTTGGGGTTTTCACTGAGCATGCTGGCGAGCATGTATAAGCTGATGACCGGCGCGCCGTCGGCGCCGCGCCGCACGCTCAGACCCTGCGAGTTCCAGCTCCGAAACAGGCACAGGGCATCGTCGAAGCAGCGTGACCAGAGCACCTTGCCTGAGGCCGCATCGATCGCCGCTGCATTGAGTTCCCAAGGCCCCGGCGCCGAGTCGGCCACCAGCACGTCGCCCTGTCCGGCCAGATAGTACGGCGGGAACGACAGGCGCGTCGACCATAGCTGGCGGCCGGTGACGCCGTCGAAGGCAGCTACCTTCTCGCCGGTGCGGGCGATCGTCCGCCCGCCGACAGCCTCGACGCCCGAGGGCAGTTCCGCCAGCGTGCGCTGCCATGCCAGCTTCACCGCCGGGGCGATCTCCACGCCTCCCAGCCATCGCCCGCATTGCACGCCGAACCGCTGCGGGGCCGTCTCGTCGGCGCTCATCAGCAAACGCGGCTTGCTCAGCGGCAGCGACCAGAGCTTCTTGATCTCCAGAGCGGCCGCAGCCCCACCGGCCGGCGGCGCCCACGGCGCCCCCGCCGGGGCCGCGACCGCCGGCGGCACGATCTCCAGCACCGTCCCGTCGCCCAGCACGAGGGACTGCACCGCATCCGGACCGGGCGCGTCCGACGCACTGAGCGTCTTGCCGCTTGCGGGGTCGATGCGAAGGACCTGCATTCCAGAAATGATCTCAACGGCGCCGTTGACGATCGCGCCTGCCGAATCCGTGCCGTCCTCGAAACGCCGCGACCAGGACAGGCGGCCGCCGGCAACGTCCGTGGCCGAGAGCCAATGGGTGTTGATCGAGATCACCTTGCCGGCGACAACGCCGAGGATCTGGTCGGAGGCCACCAGCGCGGCCTGCCAGAGCATCTGCCCGCTGAGGCGGTTGAAGGCCAGCAGCCCGCTGTGGTCGCGCGGGGCCATCACCACCGCCCCGCCGGCGATGACGGGCATGGCGCCCCGTCGCGAAGTCTGCAGCGGCTGGCGCGGCGCGCGCACCTCCTGCCAGGCGGAGTCGTACGCGCCGAGCCACTGCACGGCCCCGTCTCGGGCGTCGCAGCAGGCCACGATCCCCAGATTCGTGCAGCAATAGACGCGGCTTTGGTACACGCCCGGGCCGGCGCCGCGGGCGCTGTCCAGCAAATCCGCCTGCGTCGTTCCCAGGACACGCTGCCAGACAATGTTGCCGCTGCCAGGCTCTGCGCACAGCAGCAGCACCTGAGTGTTCTCGCCGTCGCTCCTGGCGGCCTGCAAGTATAGCCGACCCTCGGCCTGCGTCGGGTGGCTGATCGGTCGCAAGGTCTTCCACGCCGGCAGCTCGTCGCTCGACCAGATCGTCTTACCCGTGCGCGGGTCGAGGGCCGTCAGCACGTCGACGCCCTTGCGCGTGAGCAGGCCGATGGCAGCGCCGGGCCCGGCGCCGGCGGAGAGCACGATCGGCTGGCACTGAAACTCGATCCACCAGTTGTCCGTCTTGCGGTGCAGTGCGACCGGGCCGTCCGGGGCCGGCAGAGACTGCGGCGGCGGTGTTTGAGCCCACAGCGCCTTGTCGTCGCCGGCGGCGAAGCCCGCCAGCCGATTGTGCGTGGCCGCAACGATGTACCGGCCGCAAACCAGGACCTGAGAGACCGGCCAGGGCACGTCGATCGGCGGCGGACCATCTTGAGCCGCCTCGGCGGCCATCCATGCAGCCGGCAGCGCCACGCGCACCGGCGGCATGGCCTTTCCAGGCTGGGCATCACAGGCTGGAAAGCCTGTGCCACCTGGCCCAAAGATCGCCTTCTTCACTTCGCCCAGCGTAACGGCAGCGCCTCGCCAGGGGAGCTGCACATCGTCGCGCACGGCCGCCGTCGCCGGTGCATCGCCCTCCTGCAACTGGGCCAACCACAGGCCCGCCTGTGCCTGGGCGCGCAGGCGCGTGTCGCGGCTGTGCGAGAGCACGTCGTCGTAGGCGGCCAGTGCCCATTGCCGCCGGCCGTCGCGCAGGTCCTCCTCGGCGAAGTCCAGCAGGGCCTCGTGCACGATTGGCGCCCAGGGAAACCGCCGGGCGATGCGGATCATCTCATCGCGATCGCGCGTGAGCAGCAACTGGCGAACGCGGTTGACGGCGCTGCGCTGTTGGGCCTGGGCCAGCGTCGCCAGGGCGACATCCTGGAGGCGCGAGAGGAACTCGTCGGCCGCTGCCGAGCAGGCGGTGTACGTATTCTTGCCCAGGGGGATCAGCTCGTCGCCGCGCGCGGCGGTGTCGAGGAGCTCCTGGATGAGTTCGATATCGGCGTCTTTGAGGGGCGTGTCGACGCCCATGTTTCGCAGCGACAGCCATCGCATCTGCAGCGGCGTGTCGCGCGGCATCGGCGGCAGAACGCCCCGCACGCGGGGCGCCGGGGCCTCGGGGTCCCAGAAGTTCGCCGGCGCCTGCGGCTGAAGGTCGGCGGCGAGTTTGGCATGACCGGTCGTAGCCAGCAGCTTGGCGGCCGCGGCGGCAGCGCCGGGGCACTTGGCTCGCAGGCCCTGCATCTGCCACAGGAACGGGCCAAACGCGTCATAGCGCATCTGGGTCAGCAGAATGTCGGCCAGCGTGCCGCAGGCGGCGGCCGCGCCGGGATGATCGGGGGGAATGACGCCCTGCTCACACAGCGCAATGGCGCGGCGAACGATGGGTTCAAAGTCGGCTGCCGACGCGAAACGTCCGCGCGGGCTCGTCATCGAGAGGTCCACGCAGGCTGCCGCGATCAGGTCGCCTCGCGAGGGGAACTCGACGATGAGCTTGCCCAGGTAGAAGTTTCGCCACCAGACGCTGCCCATGCGCTGGTAGATGTCGGCCATCTGGCGGTACGCCAAGGCGTGCTTGTCCTTCTGGGCGGGGAAGTGGGCGATCATGGCCGACAGCAGCTCAACGTTCTGCAGGCTGGCGATCACGCTTTTGGCGGGCACGGGATAGTCGCGCGGCGGGCCGGGCTGGTCCCACCCCGGCTGGAGATTGGCCTTGAGCGTTTCGTCCCAGGTGGGTTTCCAGGCAATCTCGCGATGGAGCTGAGATGCCGGGAACATGTCCATCGCCCGAGGGGCGACGTCCTGTGCCGCGGCGGCGGAAATCGTCGCCAACATCACTGCCCATAAAGCCCCGGCCATGCAAGGCCGGGGCATTTCCCGCGCGGCGGCAATCAGACGCTGAATGAGCAGACGCTTTGGCACCATCATGAAGTGTAACCCCCGTTTGCATGTCTCCGACGCGGGCAAATCATCTTGTCTGGCAAGTGTCGCCGTGCGACGATCTTGACACAGGCGGGAAGACTCGATGATGGAGTGGTGCGTGAGCCAAATGGACAAAATGGACATAACCGACAAGATGCTGGATGCGTGGTCGGCCCCGTATCGCGGCTGGCATTACGTTGGCCAGCCGGTCATTCCCTCGAACTGGCAGATACCCGGGCACGAGAAGTTCCAGAACTTCGACGTGCCGACGGTCTACCAGATCCCCGGCCGCGACGGGCAATGGTTTATGAGTTTCATCGGGTTCGACGGGCGGGGCTACAATAGCTTCGTCTGCCAGAGCACGGACCTCATTGAGTGGACCAATCCGCAACTGGCGATGGGCTTCGGGCAAGAGGGGCAGTTCGACTTCGGCGGGTGCGTCGTCGGGGCGTATCTCTACGCGTCCTACGACATCAGGGCCCCGCGCCTGCTCAAGAAGCACGCCGGCAAGTACTGGACGTTGTACGGGTGCTATGCCCGCCAGGGCGGCTACGAGATCGACCCGGGCTACGAGGGCGTGGCCGCCAGCCAGGACGGCCTGACCTGGACGCGCGCCAAGGCCGAGCCGATCCTGTCCGTTCATGACAAGGACTGCGCAGAGTGGGAAAAGCACTGCATCTATCAGCCGTGGCTGGTCGAGTGCGACGGGACGTTCTACAACTTTTACAACGCCAAGCACATGCCCGACTGGATCGAGCAGATGGGCGCGGCCACCTCGGCGGACCTGCTGACCTGGCAGCGCTGCGCCAATAACCCGATCGTTCGCGTGCGCCCGGGCGGCTATGACGACAAGTTCTGCTCCGACGGCAAGGTGTTCCGCGACGGGGATCACTGGGTGATGTTCTATTTCGGCGTCGGCCGCGGCGGCGCGCACATCATGATCGCCTTCTCGCGCGACCTGCGGCACTGGACCGCGCATCCCGAGCCGCTCTACAAGGCCGGCGGGCACCCCGGCGGCCTGGACCAACAGTACGCGCACAAGATTTCACTGGTGTACAACCCCGCCAACGAAACGTTCTACATGTATTACTGCGCCTGCGGCAACCAGGGCCGATGCATCGGCCTGATCACAAGCCGCCCGCTGGTTACCCCCGCGCCGGCTTGAAGAACCGCGCGGAGCAGCCTCCGCCGCTAACCCGAATAGATCCCCCGTCCTGTACAATCTCTGAGGTCTCTGTGCCTCTGTGGTTGCCGTTGTTCTTCAATTGACAATTGGAAATCGGAAAGTGGAAATCCCAAGTTCACCAGCCTTCGACCAGGCCGCTTTCGGGGGCGGCCTTCTGGGCCCAGGTCTCCGGATTGCGGAAGTAGTCCTTGACCATCATGGCCGCGACCACGCCGTCGCCGCAGATTGTTGCCCCATCACTCAACGACCTTCTTCAGCCACGCGGCCGGGTTGGCGACGAGCAGGTTGTCGGTCTCGATGGATTGCGCGGTGCGGCAAACGAGGATGCGTCGCTCTGCTGCGATCATGTCGGCGGTTTTGTTGAGCCGGGCGATCATATCGGTCGAGGGGTTCGAGGTCAGTTTGATCTCGATGGCCCATCGCGTGGTTCCCCAGTCCAGCACGAGGTCCAGTTCGTATCCGTCGGAGGTGCGGAAGAAGAATGACTGGGCGCGTTTTCCGACAGCGGCCAGGGTCTCCAGTGTCTGTTCGATGATAAATCCCTCCCAGCTATGGCCGACCCAAGGTTGGGAGAAAAGTTGCTCGATGTCGCCGATGCCGGACAAAGAATGCAATAAGCCGGAGTCCCGCCAGAAGACTTTGGCCGACTTGACCAACCGCTTGTGGATGTTGGCGAAGTACGGCTGGAGGCGGCGGATAAGGAATGCGCCTTCCAGGTAGTCGCAGTAGCCGGCGACGGTCTTGTTGTCCAGCGCCAACGCCGCGCCAAGCTGGGAGGCGTTGAGGATCTGGCCGTGCAGCGCCGCGAGCATACGGACCAGGCGTTCGGTGGTCTTGACCTTGGCGGGCAGGCCCCAGGCGGGCAGATCTCGTTGGATCAGCACCTTCAGGTAGGAGTCCTGCCAGGGGCCGAACATGGCCTTGTCCAGAATGCCGCCCTGGGGGTATCCGCCGCAGAGCCATAGATCGTCCATGCGATTGGCTGGCAGTTCGGGCAGGATGAAAGGGGAAAGCTCAACCACGGCCAATCGGCCAGCCAGCGATTCCGAGACGTTCTTCATCAGCGCGGGGGACACCGAGCCTAGAAGCAGGAACCGCCCGTTATGGGTGCGACGATCGTCGATCGCGCCGCGAAGCCGGGGGAAGACCGCCGGTGCGGATTGCGCCTCGTCCAGGATGATCAACTCGCGCCCAGCCATCAGCTTGTTCCACTGGGCATCCAACCGGGCTCTGGAGCCTTCCTGTTCCAGGTCGAAGTATGCCCCGCCAATTTGCCTGGCAAGCGTGGTCTTGCCGCACTGGCGAGGTCCGAGAATGGCGACGGCCGGGAACTTCTTCAACCTCTGGCGGATCAGATTCGTATGTTCTCGTTGGATCATTTCTTGTATTTTAGGAAATGATTCCCAAATTGCAAGAAATTTCTAATTAGACAGACCCTTCAACAGCGGTCCTGCCCGCCGTTTCCACTCTGTGTTGCTCTGTGCCTCTGTGGTTGCCGTTGTTCTTCAATTGACAATTGGAAATCGGAAATTGGAAATCCCAGGTTCACCAGCCCTCGACCAGGCCGCTTTCGGGGGCGGCCTTCTGGGCCCAGGTCTCCGGATTGCGGAAGTAGTCCTTGACCATCATGGCCGCGACCACGCCGTCGCCGCAGGCGGTGGCTAGCTGCATGGCCGCCTGCTGGCGGCAGTCGCCGGCGACGAACACGCCGGGCATGGAGGTCTTGAGCGTGGTGCAGTCGCAGACGACGTAGCCCGCGGCGTTCATCTTGACCGCGCCCTTGAGAAAGTCGGTGTTGGGGACCATGCCCACGAAGATAAATACACCGTCGACCTTGACGTCCTGCGCCTGGCCACTATCAAGGTTGCGGATCACGACGTGGTCGATGTGCTCGCCGGCGGCGTCGGGCACGATGGCCTCGAGCACGTAGGGCAGGAGCACGTCGATGTTCTTCTTCCTGGCTGTCTCGTACAGTTCGTCGACGAGCACCTGCTGGGCGCGGAACTCCTTGCGCCGGTGGATCATCGTGGTCTTGCCCGCGAAACGCTGGGCGAGATAGATCGTGTCCTCGACGGCCGTGTTGCCGCCGCCGACGGTCAGCACGTGCTTGTCGCGGTAGAACGCCCCGTCGCAGGTGGCGCAGTAGCTGACCTTGCCGGCTTGGCGCATCTGGTCCTCGCCGCTGACGCCGAGTTGGCGGTAGTCGCTGCCAGGGGCAAGGATCACCGCCCGGGCGGTGTAGACGTGCTCGCCCTTGTTGACCTCGATCGCCAGGCGGCCATCGTCGCGTCGGGTCAGCCGCGAGACCGATTCGTTGATCGCCACGTGGGCGCCGAAGGCTTCCACCTGGTCGCGCTGGTGCTGGACGAGATCGGGTCCGGAGATCTTCTCGTATCCGGGGTAGTTCTCGATGCGGTCGGTCAGCATGATCTGCCCGCCGGGCAGGCCGTTCTTTTCCAGCACGAGCGTGCTGTAACGGTCGCGCGCGGCGTAGAGGGCGGCGGCCAGACCGGCCGGTCCGCCGCCGACAATGATCACGTCATAATCCTTCTGCTTGGGCATGATTGTAATAGCTCCCGAGTTACATAAGCGGCGGCGTCACCGAAGCGGCGCCATGCGCACCGGCGGCGGCGAGGGCACGGCCTGGGCCGCCAGCGTCAGCGCCGCGGGGAAATGCCGCAGCACCGCCTCTTCGCTGGATAATTCCATCACCAGGTCGCTGCCGCTTTTCATCTGAAGGATAGCGCCCTTGGCGTCGAGCCAGAGCGTGGCGGCTTCGGCGTCGGCGGCCGCCTGGTCGCTGACGCGGATGGCTTGGACCTTCATTCCGGACCTCATGCACACGTCAGGACCGATGACGCTCAGGGTCCGCATGTCGAAGTTGTTCTCGGCGCTGGCGTAGCAGGCCAGGGAGTAGGTCGCGGGCTTCTTGAGGTCCACCAGGCGGAAGAACATCCACGCCAGCGGCTTGGGAAGGTATATCTGGTTGGGCACCTGCTGCTTTTCGGTCCTGCTGCGGCCGCCGGCGGTCATCTGGCAGACGAGGACGTCTTCCTTCTTGAGCCCGCTCTCAAAGACGCGGGCGGTCTGGGGGCCCGTGCCGGTGGTCTCGGCCTGCGACCACCGCTCGAACTCGCCGCGGGGCGAGGAGAACGACTGGCGCTGGCTGAGACGGCGCTGGTCGCCGGGGATCTCCATCAGCACGCACGTTTTGACCTGAACACCGTCCTGCTTGTCCTGCGTCGTCCATTCCTCGGACACGTGCATGAACCCCGCGACCTTGCCCTTATAGCTCCAGAGATACCACTGGGGCTCTTTCGACAAGGCCTCGCTGACCTTCTTGTCGTTGACGGCCGCCATCATCTCCACGCCGCGGGCGAGATGGTCTTTCATGGCCTTTCGGGCTTCGGTGGGGTCGGTGATCTGGAGCGTCGCGAGCATCTGCGAGCAGATGGCGTCGAGGGAGTCCTTCATGACGGTCGGCCCGGCCATCAGGAACACCAGGAACCGGTCGGGATCCGCCAGGACCCAGACCTGCCGCTTCCAGAGCGTGATGGGGCCCTGCGTGACGCCGCGCACGTCGATGGCGCCTTTGCCGGCCAAGGGCATGACTTTCGCCGACTCGATTTTATACTGGCCGGTCTGCTGCAGTTGGGTCTCGAGCAACTTGCGGTAATCTTCCAGGGAAGGCTTCTTCTCGGCGGCGTCGCTCTTGGCGGGGATCACCTGGAGCACCGAGAACGTCCAAACGATGGCGTTGCTCTTGTCGTCGCGCATGGACCACGAGACCAGCCGCGCGGTGGAAAATCCGCGCTGGCGCACCGTGCCCAGCGGCGTCTTGAGCGAAAATCCGTGCGCCGGGTCGATAAACCGCTCGCCCAGTTCCACTGCCGGGGCGGCCGCGGGCGCGACAGCGGGCTGTTCGTCCTGCCCGGCCGCCGGCGAGCCCATCGCGCCCAGCGCCGCGACCATCATAAGCCAATATGTGTGCTTCATGCTGACACACTCCGTCCTGTTTATATCGCGACCCATTATAAAAGCCTCCCGCGAACATGATAAGTTTTAATTGAAAGACGCGGCATACGTGCAAAAGCTTTTCCTGCCCGCGCCGCCAGAGGTATAATCCTGTTGTGGCCGCCGCGGCGGCTGGGGAGGGGTCAATCCTCACAACGATAAGGACTGCCCGATGAGATCCGCAACAGCAATTGCCATGGTGGCGACGGTCTCGCTGCTGCTGGGCACGGCGTGGGCACAGCAGCGCGTCTCGTACGACAGGCTTGCGGCAGCGCGCCAGCGCCTGCAGGTGCGCTCGCTTCGCAGCGCCGTCGTGAGCTTCTACCGCTCGCTGGACAACGACGAACTCGATGCGGCCAAAGGCCACGCCGAAAAAATCCGCAAGCTCTGGGACACCCTCGACAGCGATCTGCAAAGCGCGATCGACAAGGCGATGCCCGGCACGAGCCAGCGCGCAGCGGACCTGGAGTCGGAGTGTGTTGAGGCCCCCGCGCCCGCCGCGGCCAGCCAACCCGCCAGCCAACCGGCGCCCGCGGCGGCCAAGACAAACGTCAAGGCTCTGCCCGAGGCAACGGCGCCCAACAGCGGCGCCAAAGCGCCGGCGCCGGCCACCGAGATAGCCCGGATGGGGAAGAATCCCGCGGCCGCGATCTCACCCGACCCCAAGCGCAGCGGCGCCAAAGCGGCCGAGGCCGGCGATCTGGGCGCGCCGGAACCGTGGCGACCTAAATACGCCAACGAGTATGACATCTTCGGCGACCACCCCAAGGGGCCCTGCGCGAAGTACAAAGGCGCCGCGGAGCCGGCGCCGCAGCAGCCGCAGCAGCCGACGACGCCCGGGGCCGCACCCGCGGCCAAGACGGCGCCGCCCCGAAATGACGGTGGGTCGATCGATCAGATCATCAAGACCACGCCTGTCCAGAAGACGCCCAAGAAGAAAAAGTAGAACGACAGGGCGGGCGAATCGCTCCCTATGCCAGCCGACCTTCCACAGTACGACCCGTTCATGTTGCTGGCGATCGAGCAGGCCCGCCTGTCGGCCGCTGCCGGCGACGTGCCCGTCGGCGCCGTGATCGTGCGGGACGGCGCGGCAATCGCGGCCGCCCATAACCGCCGCGCCCTGGACAACGACCCGACCGCCCACGCCGAGATGCTGGCGATCCGCCAGGCGGCCGCCCTCACCGGCGACTGGCGCCTGACCGGCTGCACCATGGTCGTCACGCTCGAACCGTGCTGCATGTGCGCCGGAGCGATGGTGCTGGCCCGCATGGACCGCCTGGTGTACGGGGCCAGCGACCCCAAGACCGGGGCCGTCGCCACGCTCTACCAACTCTGCAGCGACCCCCGCCTCAACCACCAGCTCGAAATTCTCCCCGGTCTGCGCAGCGCCGAATGCGGCGCCATCCTCACCCAGTTCTTCTCCGCCCAGCGAGCGCTGGGAAAGAAATGACAGCCTCAAGTGCATCAAGGCCGTGACCTTTGCGGTCAGCATCGCTGCCGACCAGCCCGTGGAACGTAACACTGCCCGCCGCGAAACGGCATTGCCGCAAACGTGCTCTATGATCGCTTGTTGATCTGCGGCGGTCCCCCTATAATCTCAGTCGCATTGACCTGTCGAGATGGGAAAGGAAGTCGCATGAATTACTGGTTGGACTTGTTCACCGGAACAACGTGGGAAGAGTTCAAGAAAGCTGGCTCTAAGACTTCGGGGTTTCGCCACCGTATGCGTAACGCTGTCGCGAGAATGCAGCCTGGCGACATCCTGCTCTGCTATTTGACGGGCGTCATGCGATGGGTGGGCGCGCTGGAGGTTACCGGCCCGAGCACTGACAGCAGCCCGATCTGGAGTGTAGCGGACTTCCCACAGCGGGTTGCCGTCAAGCCCGTTATACAGTTGCAGCCCGAGACCGGCATACCGATGGAACAACTTGAAGGGCGCGTTTCCTTCTACACGGGGCCCAAGGACCGTGGCAAATTCAAAGGGTTCATACGGCGCAGCCCCAACTTGATGGTAAAGACTGACGCTGAGTTGGTCATCGCCCTGCTGCGAGAGGCAGAGAAGAAACCGGTTGCCCGCCCGGTCGATCCTGCAAAGTTGGCGCGAAAACCTTTTTTGAAGGTGGAGACCAAGAAAGGTAAACAGGTCGTTGAGACCATAGTCGCGGTCCCAGAAACCGAGGAACTCGAAACCACCGTATCATCAGTTGCAGGCACTTCAAATGCAGATCGATCGACGGATCATGTCGCCGTTCAGCATTTACTCTTGGATGTTGGGGCGAAGATGGGCTTCGACGTATGGGTTGCCAGAAACGACCGCGGCCGCACGTATAACGGGGCACTGTTGGGGGACATGCCCGGCGTGATTGACAGGCTTCCCACCCAGTTCAACGAGGCTACAAACAAGACCATCGAACTGATTGACACATTGTGGCTCAAAGGGAATTCGATCATTGCGGCCTTTGAAATTGAATGCACAACGTCTGTCTACTCCGGGCTTCTTCGGATGAGCGATTTGCTGGCGCTTCAGCCGAATCTGAATATCAGCCTCTACATCGTCGCGCCGGAAGAGCGTCGGGCAAAAGTCGAACAGGAAATGCTGCGCCCAACTTTCAAGTTGCGGCAAAGCCCTCTGGCAGAGACGTGCGCATTGCTTCCGATCGAAGACCTCATAGAGAAGGTTCAAGGAGTTCAAAAGCTCGGGCTGCTAAGCGTACTGAAACCCGAGTTTCTCGACGAGATCGCTCATTACTTTTCCGAAGATGACGGGGACTGACCGCGAGATCGACAAGCTGGTTTACGAGCTTTATGGGCTGACGGAAGAAGAGATTGCGATAGTGGAAGAAGCGGCCGGAAGATAGGACACCTTAAAGCATATGTGAAACAAAGAAGTGCCCGAACGAGGTCCGCATGTCAGTTAGTGCCAGAAATGAGAAACAAGTCGAAAACATCCAGTTCTTGCTGAAGCAGAAGCACTTATCGCACAGTGATATAGTCCATCTATTTAGCAGCATGCGTATCATAATCGAATCGAATGGATGGCAAGAAGAACTCCTGTACTTGAACACCTACTGCAATTGGATGTTGCACGAGAAACTGTCAAGATCCATGGTGTGTTACCGGCTGCTAGAATCGGTTGCCGATTCGTTGATCGAGTTGGGGTATTTGACGCCCACATCTCTCGAAGATGGAAGCTTCTTCAAGTCAGTATCAAGTGCTTTTAGAATCCTGGAACTGAGGTTGAATATCCTTGCGTTCCTCGACAGATGTTCTCTTCCAAGGCTGTGGTTTGATATCGACACGGAATGGGTTCGCTTCTTCGCGTCAGTGGCTTGCATACTACTCGACAGGCGCATTGAATTTCCGGATTCGGCCACAATGAAGAAGCGCCCGAAGATTCAGGCCATTTACGATGAGATAAGGCGGAAATCCCTGAAAGCGGATGGGTTTGGCGCTGTTAGGGCATTATGGTTTACTGAACATAGTAGTAAGGCACTATGGTGGTGCGTTGAAATGGACCACCCGACAGCTCCATGCGCGTTCGTTTCGGGCGCATTAGTCTTCTAGGAACGCCGGTCCAACACTATAAAGGGGGACAGTCACGAATGGCACTTCCTTAAGCGGCCATGCGGGCGCGCCATTCCTTGCGATGCTTAGTGGGGCTATAGAGGGGACTATAGGAGTCAGGTACTTTTCTGCTACCGCCAGACGTGCCTTGATCGGGATATGCAACTTGCGAGCCCGTTTCTTCGCCGCTACGGGGCTCTGATCCTCTGGGGGACCTTTACCCCGGGCTCCCTTCCCGCTTCGCCAAGGCTTCGCAGGACAGGTCGGCCACCCGGGGCTATCCTTCGACAAGCTCAGGCCAAGCTATCAGTCGGCCCGGCCGGGCCTCTGGGGCAGGGACACGCGCAACGGAGTTGTGCGTGGCACCC
>JAJFVE010000046.1 GCA_021371965.1 Planctomycetaceae bacterium | reverse complement strand
GCCGCCGGCCTCGTACTTCAATGGAACGGGCCTTCGCAACAGCAACTCGTATGCCGGCGTGGCGACAAACGTGGCGGTGAGCAATATCATGCCGGCTGGCCCGTTCCTCACAGCCGACATCGCGGTCAGCGTCAATACTGCTCCGGAGATATCCCTGGCCATTAACAGCGGCGTAGGCAGCACGGGCA
Source organism: Planctomycetaceae bacterium (assembly GCA_021371965.1). Next base: position 1,469 of record JAJFVE010000046.1, on the reverse strand, counting down.
GTTCCGCAGTCACTCTGAATCTCACTTCCACCGGCGGTGGGACGCCGAGCGAGATGCGCTTTGCCAATGATTCGCCCACCGGCTGGACAGATTGGGAAGCGTGGAACCCCACGAAGTCGTGGACGCTGAGCCTGGCACTTGGCACCAAGACGGTCTATGCCCAGGCCCGTAACATGTACGGCGAGGGCACGGCGGTGTCCGACACCATCAGCTACCAGGTCCTGCCCACCATCCTGCTGATTAGCGATGACCCCAACCAGTTCTATAGCCCGTACTACGAGAGCGCGATCACCGCGGCAGGCAAGGCATACACGAAGTGGACCGTGGCAACGGATGGCGCGGTTTCCGGGGCGCTGCTGGCTGACTACATTGGAGCCAACAAGGCAGTCATCTGGTACATTGGAGACGGCTACGAGGATACGCTGACGGCCTCTGATCAGTCGCTCCTCACGAGCTTCCTGAATGCCGGCGGCCGCCTGTTCATCACCGGACAGGACATAGGCTATGACATTGCGGCCGATGGCACCGGGTTCTACTCCAACTATCTGCATGCCCAATGGGTGCAGGATGTCACCGGGATTACTACCCTGCGCGGCGTTGCCAGCGACCCGGTCAGTGGCGCGTGGTCCGGCACCACGCTGACCACCGCCGGGGGTGACGGCGCCAACAACCAGCTCTACTGCGACGAACTCAACGCCACCAACGGCGCGGTGGCTTGCTTCAGCTACTACACCGGCGCACCGCCGGTGACACAGCGGGCGGGCGGACGGCAGGCCGTGAAGCTGTCGCCCGCGGCCAAGGCCAGCCGCGTGCAGGGCTTCAGCACTCGCGCTATCAACGGCAGCGGTACCGCCGGGCTGCGGGTTGATACCAGCACTTACAGGGTCGTCTACTTTGGCTTCGGGTTTGAGGCCATTAACAACGCCACGGACCGCACTGCCGTCATGCACAGCGTGCTGAAATGGCTGACCAACCTTGCGCCGCCAGCGCCGGCCTCGGTCTCGATCGTGGCGACCCCATCCCCGGGCTCGGCCGCCAGCCAGTTGCAGGCCACAGCGGTCAGCGGCGGCGCTGACCCGGACGGGGACACAGTCAGCTACAAGTACCAGTGGGCGCTTTTGCCCCCGCTTACCAGTTCGACTAAGGATGCCTCGCGGGTTCCCATCGTCTGGGGCTATGACAGCACCGACGGCGTCCTGACCGGGGCCACGTTGAACCGGGGCGAGAGATGGATGGTCCATGCCTGCGCCACCGATGGCGACCTGGACAGCGCCTGGACGGCGCCGCAGGAGGTCACGATTGGGAACGCCGCGCCGACGCGGCCGGTGTGGGTCACAATCAGCCCGGCGGTTCCCGGCAAGGAAGACCTCACCGGTGCGACCGACGACAGCACCGACGCTGACAGCGACGAGATCAGCTATGAGTACCAGTGGGTCAAGCTGAGCGCCACTGGCGAGTATCTCACGAAG
>JAJFVE010000038.1 GCA_021371965.1 Planctomycetaceae bacterium | reverse complement strand
GGAACTGCCTCTGAAGGAGCCAGGCATGGAGGTAGATGCCAACAAGGATGGCCTGCCCGATGGCTGGAGCAAGTACATCTCCACCGGCACCGCCCAGCTTGCGATGGACCCAGAGGTCAAGCACGGTGGCACTGCAGCGTTGCGGATTGAGCTTCAGGCAGGAGCGCGGGCCACAGTGACACAACTGCTGCCGGTTACGCAGCCCGGCATGTATACGTTTGGCTGCTGGCTGAAGACCAAGCTCGCGGCCGGGGCCAACGCCCATGCATACGTCCAGTGGAGGCGGGGCAATGAGATCGTCAGAAACGACGTGCCGTCGGCGCCGCTCACAGGTGAGAAGGATTGGACACTAGTCACCTGCATAGGCTCCAAGCCTGCGGAGGCGGATGGCGCGTTGCTGGTGATTGTGGTGGAGGCTCTGAAGGCGGAGGCTTCGACAGTATGGGCTGATGACGCCACCTTCAAGCAAGGGGCGGCGCCGGCGGCGCTGGTGCTGAATGGCTCATTTGAACAGGATGAGAACAAGGACGGGCTGCCGGACGCTTGGGGCAAGGTCATCCACGGTGGCGGGTTTGAGATCAGCCGTGATACCACGGTGGCCCATGATGGTGCAGCCTCGATGAAACTGGCTGGACAGGCTGGCGCGGCCGACCGGGCGGCGATCACGCACGTCGGTCCGCTCTACACACCGTCAAAAGCCGTGCGGCTGCGGCTGTGGTACAAGGGGACGGGCCGGGCGGACGGGGTGGTGCGCTTCCGACCGGCGCCCGGCGTGGTGGTTCAAGACGATCAGTATGGCACTGATTTCTTCAAGGTTGACCTGCCCAAGCAGGATTGGACCGAGTTAGTGTTTGAGACCGCGGTACCTGAGGCGGCGCAGAAGGCCGGGCAGGCGCGGGTGGAGGTCATTCTCTACCAGCGCACCGAGGGTACGGTTTGGTATGACGACGTCAGTGTGGAGTCGCTGGATGAATACAAGCCGAAGCTGACGCAGGTCGATGAAGTGCTGGCAATGCCGCTGCGGCCTGCCGCTGGTCGTGTAGTGCTGCAGAACCCGCCGGACTTCAGTTGGCCGCCCGTGCGCGGAGCGGCAGGCTACGACCTGCAACTGAGCCAGAACAAGGACTTCCCAGCCGCTGATACGGCGACTATCAACTGCCTGTACAACGTGTACAGCCACAGCCGGACCCTGGGCAATGGTACGTGGTACTGGAGGGTGCGGTGTCTGGACAAGGCTGGGGCGGCGTCTGATTGGGGGCAGGCAAACGATTTCGTTGTTACGGCGGCCGCGGTGCCCTTCCCGGTGCCGGCAGCCGCGGACTTGCTGAAGGCCATCCCCGCCAGTCACCCCCGGGTCTATGCCACCGCGTCAACCCTCGCGGCTTTCCGGGCGCCGATGGCAGACAAGCAGAAGGCATGGTGGGAGAGCTTCAAGCCGCGGCTGGAGCAGCTTCTCACCAGGCCGATAGATAAGGAGCCGGGGCGCGAGTATATCGTGACGCCGGGGGCCGGGGGGCTGACCGATGCGGATGTTCAGCAACTCAACAAGCTGCGGAGCATGGCGGGCAGCGCCAACGACCGCATGCAGAACCTCGCCTTTGGGTATCTGCTAAGCGGTGATCGCCGCTATGGCGACGCAGCAGT
>JAJFVE010000003.1 GCA_021371965.1 Planctomycetaceae bacterium | reverse complement strand
GGAAATCAACGGGGCGGGCGTCATAGCAAGTGACTTCCGCGATCTGGGTGTTCAGGTTTTTGCCGTCGCCCGCCGTCGGAAGTCCCACCTTGCGGCACCAGGGGATCTGCGCCTCCGGCATCCACGGCCCCGGGTAACGCTGCTGGTACGAGTCGTTCACGCGCACCTTCAGATAACGCGTCTGGACCGGGGACCACTCGGCGAAGGCCGAGTTGGAGTTGGACGTCGCGGGCAGCTCCGTATTCTCCACCAGCGGCCGGAGTTGCTCCTTGCCCTGCGCGTCGCCGCAGGCGGAGATGGTCACGTTCTTCGCCAGCACGTAGACCCAGGCATTGCGTGCCACAAAACGCATCCCGGAAACCGTCCGCTGGGCGCCCAGGTCGAGCACGAAGGTGGCGGTCACGGGTGGCGCGGCGTTGGGCGGGCAGACCCGCGTGTTCTTCCCCGTGCGCGTGTCGTCCAGCAGGCAGGCGTAGGTGCCCAGGTCGCCGTCGATCATCCTGCCGGCCGCATACTTCCCCGGCGGAATCGAATAACACTCCGCATCGGTCCACACGGCCACCGGGCGGAACTCCGCCGCGGAGAGCGGGCAGGCGGACAAAACCAGCGTCAGGACAGCTTGGATGGCTTTCATGTTCATGTTTGCCGCCGTTCACGGTTGGGTGGCATGCCGTCACGCGGCGCAGCCGCGCAGTCGGCATGTTCTGGGGACGATCGACATGCCGACCTGTCGCTGCGTTCCATGACGGCATGCCACCCAAAAGTCACGATCTGCGAGAGACACTACATTAGTATGGTGCCTTGCGCCGAGGAAAACAACAGGCGTATTACGCAATACACCGTCGTTTTGCGCTCTTTCTACCGCATCCGCCAGACCTGGCGGTCGGCGATGCCAAGCTCGGCCTGGGCCGCGGCGATTGCCGCCTTGAATCGGACGGCGTCCTGGGGATAGCCGGCCGTGCGTTTGAGCCCGGGAACCCGGCAGCACCAAAAGGCGTTGAGGGCTTCCATGGCCAGTTCCCGGAGATACTTCGAAGCCATCGAGGCCAGCGCGGCCGGCAGCAGCGATTCGGCTTTCATCTGGAAGGCGATTTCCAGGCGTCGGTCGTGCGGGCCGAAGCGATAGAGGCTGCGCTCTCGCGCTTCGCCGTGGATCTCGATCAGCCATTCGGGGAAATGCTCGGCGACGAGATGCTGGTAGCTGTTCCGCCCGCCGTGCTTGTCGCAGACGATGGAGATGGGTTCCTGTCCGAGGGGCTGACACACGGCACTGACCAGGTCCAAGGTGGCGTGCGAGAGGGCCGTGCTATTGGAATTGTGCTGCTCGACCAGACCGTTGAACTCTTCTTCAAAGATGACCCGGCTTCGCATCTCCACCAATCGCACGCCGGCTGCCGCGAGGCCGGCGCCGAGCGTCGCGGCCAACTGGTCGACGGTTTCGCGAGCCAGCGCGATTGGCAGCGGCGCATCGTAATCGGCATACCAGGGATGCGAACGTCGGCTGGTATCGGAGCCCGGGGCCAACGGTTCCCAGACGTGCTGCCATGTCGCGGGGTGACGATTGAGCACGCCCAAGGTGGCCAGCACGCCGGCTTCCAAGTGATGGAGCCCTTTGGCCGGCTGATAGAGGGCCTTC
>JAJFVE010000030.1 GCA_021371965.1 Planctomycetaceae bacterium | reverse complement strand
GGCGACCAATCCCACCGTCACCGGCGACGCCACCGCGCTGCACATCATCGACCAACTCACGCCGACGGGCGTCAAGCTCACGCGCCTCGCCCGAGGCCTGCCCGCCGGCGGACAGATCGAATACTCCAGCCGCTCCATCCTCTCCGACGCCCTGGCCGAACGCCGCGATGTGAAGTAGCCGCAGCCTCATCACGAGCTCGGGCGCCACGCACAACTCTGTGTGCGTGCCCCAGGGAACTGGAAGCCCATGCCCGCGTCGGGTATGATCGCTGTGTCAAATGCTCCTGCAACGGGACCTTCCGAAATGGCCTCTGAGGGAAAAACTTCACGGCACTGGTTGGCTCTGGGGTGGCGGGTGATGCATCTCTATCGCAAGCCTTCCTGCGAAACCAGCGTTCTCGTGCGGCGCAGTTATGACCGCATCGCCGGCGGGTATGACCAGGCGTGGACCACGCACATGCGGGACCTGTCGCTGGGGATGCTTGAGCGGCTGAAGGTGCCTTCCGGCGCGCGGTGTCTCGATCTGGCCTGCGGGACGGGTTTCATCACCGGCGAACTCGCGGGGCGAAGCGGCACGCGAGCCATTGGGGTCGATGCCTCCGACGGCATGCTCGCAGCTTCCCGCGCCGCGCACGGCCATGCGTGCGACTTTGTCCATGCCGACGCGCTGGAATATCTCCGCGCGTGCAAGGGCGCGAGCTTCGACGTCGTCACCTGCGGCTGGGCGCTGGGGTACAGCCGCCCGCGCGCGGTGCTGCGACAGATCGCTCGCGTGCTGTCGGCGGGGGGGCGCGTGGGGATTATCGACAATTCGTTGTTTTCGCTGGCGGGCGTGCTGTCGGCCGCCTGCAAAGTCTTCGCCGAGAAACCTCAGGCCCTGGTGCATGCGGCGCGGGTGCGGTTCCTGAGCGGTCCGTTGTCGCTGCGGGCGGCGATGCGCCTGTCGGGCCTGCGGGTGGTTGCGGCGTGGAAGGGCAGCCGCACGTACCAGGTGGCCGACGGCGCGGCGGCGATCGAGCGGCTCACGGCCACCGGGGCGGCGGCGGGGTTCGAGTTCGCCGCGACAGACGCCGATCGCGAGGCGATTTTCGCCCGCTTCGCGGAGGTGATGGACGAGCAGGGCGGCGGCGCGGGCGTGGCGTTCACGCACCGGTACCTGGCGGCGGTGGGGGTGCGGCCATGCTAGATTTCATTCGCCTGTGCCGCCCATATTACGCCCTGCCGCTGTCGCTGACGTATCTGCTGACGCTGTTCTACGCGATGGGCGGCTCGCTGGGCGCGCAATGGGCGTCGGCGTCGGCCTCGACGGTGGCGATGGCGCTGCTGATCGCGTTCGGGCACGTGATGAACGACGTGTGCGACGTGGCGGCCGACCGGATCAACAACCCGCGTCGTCCCTTGGCGTCGGGGCGCGTCACGCGGCGCGAGGGGGCGCTGCTGTGCGGGGTGCTGCTGGCGTCGTCGGGAATGGCGGCCGCGTGGGCCCGTCCGGCGTTCATGGCGGTGCTGGCCGGCGTGGCGGTGGTGCTGGCGGGGTACAATCTGCTGTCCAAGCGCCTGGGAGTGGTCAAACCGTTCGTGGTGGCCGCCCTGGCGGTGAGCATCTATCCGCTGGCGGTTGCCCAGGCGGGGGAGTGGACGGGTCCGCGACGGTGGGCGCTGGCGGCTTTTGCCGGATGGTTCTTCCTGACGGCGCTGGGATACCAGATCCTCAAGGATCTTCGAGACGTCGCGGGCGACCAGGCTGTCGCCCCGCACTCCTCGGCGCTGCAGCGCCAGCCGCAGCGCTGGCAGCGCGTCGCGGCGATTATCCTCTGGTGTGGCGCCGCGATGCTGGCGGCCCCGGCGTGCCTCGGTTGCGGGTGGGTCTATTTCTACACGGCGCTGCTGGCGATGGCCGCGGCGGCCATGGCCGGCACGGTCGGCCTCAAGTGGGGCCTGCGACTGATCTACGTCGAGTGCGTGCTGGTGGGCATCGCCGCGACGGCCGACATTCTCGTACTGGGGTTTTGAATAGCACGGGCGTCCCGCCCATGAGTAGCACGGGCATCTTGCCCGTGTCCGAAGATAGGGGGAAACGGCCAAGATGGCCGTTGTACTCACGGGCGAGACGCCCGTGCTACTGGCGAATCAGCCGCCGGTATCCGCCGGGCAGGGGCTCGTCGGCCGCTGGAGGAATCATCTGGCGGCTCTGTTGGGGCGGGATCGGCAATGATGCGCCGGCGTTGATGGCGCCGCCGATCTTGCCCATCAGGCATCCGCAGCGCGGGCGGGGAAAGTACTCTCCCATCTGAGCCCAGATATCCGCCAGCGGCTGCTCGTGGATGTTCCCGAAGCTCAGCGGCGTCAGGTCGCAGGGGCAGACGTTGCAGGCCGCGTCGATGAAAAGGTGATGATACCCCGCCCCGCAGCCGAACATCTCGGCCGACTCCAGATGCGCGAATGACGCCACGACAGGCCCGCCGCGGCGCCGGTTGCAGCGGCGGTGAAAGTCCTTGAGATACGCCAGTTCGTTCGCCCCGAGCATGGCGGCCGCACATCCGGCGATGCCGCCGGTAGCCACCGGCGCCAGCACACGAAACTCCCGCGCACCCCAAGCCTGGGCCAGAGCGTACATGCGCTCCAGTTCACCTGAGGCGATCCGGTCGCGCAGGGCAGTGGTCGAGACGGCCATGTAGAGCCCCGCCGCATTGCCCGCCGCGACGGCCGCTCGCGCCTGTTTGAACGAGCCGTCGCTCTTGCGGGCGGCGTCGTGAGTAGCGGCGTCGGCCGACTCGATGCCCACCGTCACGCACGCGACGCCGGCTCGGGCGAGGCTTCGCGCCCGATCAGTGTGGAGCCCAGCGCCGGTCGTGAAGACGATGGACGCCATCTGCGGCCCCGCCGTCGCCACGGCGGCCTCGAGCCCTTCGTGTAGCAGAGGTTCCCCGCCGGTGAAACCGATGGTGCATGTGCCGAGTTCTTTCACCTGTCGCACGACATCCAGCAGTGTGTCCGTCGGCATGTCTGTCGCCTCGCGGCGGGCGTAGCTGCAGTGTTCGCACGCAAAGGGGCAGCGGCCGGTGACGGCGATGTACGTCGAGAACGGTACGCGCCGCCGCCCGACGACAGCGTTGCAGAACCGCTCGAACGCCTGCGAAGGGTACGGTGGAAAGAACGAATTGAACCGCACTTGATCGCCAAAACGATGCGGCTTCTCAAACCGCATCTGCCGCAGCAGATACCACAAGTGCCCGCCCGGCACCTTGCCCACCATACGACCAAACGCACGAGCGATGATGGGCAGGTCAGTCAGTCGCACGCTGAGTCTCCGGTTGCGCGTTTGGCTGAAGGGCCGTCTGCCGGGGACGCTTTGACATCGCCAGACATATGACGGAACTGCACAGTCCCCATGCCAGGCCGGCAGGAAGGCCAAAGAGATACAGACCCAGCCAGAATAGATTCATTCCGTGGGGCAGATCGCTATACGACGGAGGCCAACCCTGCAGCCCCAGATGAAGAATTATTGTCGCGGCGGCCCCGGCGAGCACTCCCAGTAGCGTGCCGCCGATGACATACAAGATCCGGGTCGCATTCTTGCGGGGTACGAAACAGGTCATGATGAACGACCACCCAAACCCGACAACAATGCCGCCAAGTGCCCCCAACACTAACCCCGAGGTGCCCAGGAACCATCCACAAAACGCACCGGCAAACGCGCTTCCGACGACAACGATACAGATGGCGCCCCAAGACCGCTTGGCTCTCATGTGAGGTCCAGTCATCGTGGGTCTCCTTATTGCCGAGCACACGCATCATACTCGTGGATTGCGCGACAAAACAGCGAAGACAAGACAGGCCGGCCCGGCCAGCAGGCCGCACGCGGTGCCGAGTAATTGACAGGTCAATCAGTCTCACGGGGCGGGGCTTCTATCGTGGCACCGCTTCTGTCAACCCCTATCAGGCATAGCAGCGATGCGATCAGCCCGTAGCCGATTCCGGCTGGCGCGCCAAACCAGAGTGCGCCAAAGAGCAGGAACAGAAGTGCGGTGGATGGATCATCGTGCAGCGGCAGCAGACCCAGGTGGAGCATCACTGTGGCCAAGCACCCCGCGCCCAGCCCCAAGCCGATGCCGATCATCACAAAGCCAAAACTCACCTTGTTGGTCCGCGCCAGGCGACGGTGGATCATCACACGGCACCACAGGATCCCGGCGACCAATCCGCCAACGAGTCCCCCCAGAATTGCCACTCCCATAACAAGGCCATCTGACGCCGGAAGGTCGAGAGAGATCATCATACCACCCAATACGCCGCACGCGCCGCCGATGAGCATGCTGCCCAGCGTGATGAAGAACCCAAGTCGGCGGCGTCGAGACGTGAGGCGAGCCATGAGTTCGTCAGCCATTTTGTTTCTCCGAGACAGCGGCGTCGACAGCGAGTACCTCTCCGGATGCCCCCAGCGAGACCTGGCTGGCGCCGCCGAAGACGTGCCCGGCGGCCGCGGCGCCGGCCGCCACCAGCAACAGCATGGCGGTTCTTCTTGCAGGGCCTAAGGCGTTGACCGGTTGTGAGTCCATAGGTCTGCTCCCCGTCGGGCGTTAAGGGTATCTTCCGCAGGCGCCGCGTGCAAGAGTCGCTGCTCAATCGCCGGCCGCACAGGACCGATATCGTAGCATGGGCATCTTGCCTTAAGCCTCAGGGGAACATGGGCGAGACGCCCATGCCACGCGAGGAGCGGCCGTGGCTTGCCCGGCGGCGGGGGTCGTGTAGAATAAGGGATAGATGAGGCTCGACGTATCACAACATGCGCGGATGGAGCAGCGAATGAAGCTCTCCCCGCGGATCATCCAGGCGATGGAGATCCTGCAGCTTCCCATGATGGAGTTGCAGGAGCGCATCGACCAGGAGCTCGAGCGCAACCCCGTGCTGGAGATGAAAGACACCGGCGTCGACGACGAGGCCCCGCCGGCGCCCGACGAGACGCCCGCCGAACGCGGCGAACAGCCGCTGGTCGTCAAGGAAGGCAACGGGCAGAACGAAGACTTCACCCGCCTCGATGACATGACCGAGGAGTATGGCAGCGACTTTTCGCCGGACTTCTCCCCCGGCGAGTTTTCACCCCAGCGACGGGCCAGCAGCGACGAGCGCGATCCCAAAATGGAGGCCATGGCCAACGCCCCGGCCCCGGGGCAGTCGCTGGCCGAGTATCTGCTCGACCAGTGGGCCTTCGTCGAAGTCGGCGACGACGTGCGAGCGGCCGGCGAACTTATCATCAGCTACGTCGACGCCGATGGTTATCTCCGCACGCCGCTGGAGGAGATCGCCGCGGCGGTCCAGCCGGCGATCCCGCTGACGACCCTGCGCCAGGGGCTGGTGCTCGTGCAGCAGCTCGAACCGGTGGGCGTGGCGGCCCGTGACCTGAGCGAGTGCCTGCGCCTGCAGCTTGCCGCCGAGGCGGCCGCCGGGCTCGATGTCTCGCTCGAGACCGAACTGGTGACGCATTTTCTTCGCGACATCGAGATGAACCACCTGCCCCAGATCGCCAAGCGCCTCGGGCGCAGCGTCGAGGACATCAAGGCCGCCATCGAGAACCTCGCTCACCTCAACCCGCGCCCCGGATCGCTGGTGGGGCAGTCGTCGGCGCCGGGCATCCACCCGGACGTGTCGGTGAGCGTCGGCTCCGACGGCGAGGTGACCGTCGACATGGACGAGGGCAACTTCCCCGACCTGCGCGTCTCGCGCTCGTACCGCCGCATGGCCAAGGACCGCCAGACCGAAAGCGCGGCGCGGCAGTTTCTGCAGCGGAACATCCAGTCCGCCCAGTGGCTCATCGGCGCCATCGCCCAGCGGCGCCATACCGTGCGGCGCGTGACCGAAGAAGTCTTCAAGGTGCAGCGCGACTTCCTCGACGAAGGCGCCGAGGCCCTCAAGCCCCTTCCGATGGCCGACGTGGCGGGCAAGGTCGGCGTGCACGTCGCGACCGTCAGCCGGGCCGTGGCAGGCAAGTACGTCCAGACCCCGCGCGGGATCTTCCCCCTGCGGATGTTCTTCAGCGGCGGCAAGACCACTTCCCAGGGCGAAGACGTCGCCTGGGACGCCATCCGCGTCAAGCTCAAGGAAGTCATCGACGCCGAGGACAAGTCCAACCCCCTCAATGACGACCAACTCGCCGCGGCGCTGTCGGAGAAAGGCCTGGCCATCGCCCGCCGCACGGTGGTGAAATACCGCAAGCTGCTGGACATCCCCCCAGCACGAAAGCGCAAGCAGTTCTGACGAAACAACGGCCAGAGATTACGTCCACGAATGTCACGAATGACACGAATGGATAAAAGATTGGGAAGAACCGCAGTGCGGGGAAGTCTTAGAGGTCGAGCTTGCTTGTCACGGTCTTCTCTGGCCCGGCATCAGGGAAACAACTTGCCACAGAGGATAAAGAAATCGCTTCTTCTCTCCTGGTTCTCTATGTCTCTGTGGTAATCTTCTTCTTCATTATTCGTGACATTCGTGGATGTACCTGGATTGCGAAATGACTATGACCCGACGACAGCGACTGATGGCGACATTGACGGGCCAGCCGGTGGACCGCCCGCCGGTGAGCTTCTATGAGATCGGCGGGTGGCGGCTCGACTGCGACAATCCCGATCCGTACAACATCTACAATGGTTCCGGTTGGCGCGAGCTGATCGACCTGGCCGAGCAGCAGACCGACATCATTCGCATGATTGGCCCCCGCGAGCACGCCGCCGCCGATAATCCTCGCGGCGAGTTCTTCAGCCACACAAGTTGGACCGAGGGCTCGAGCACATTCTGGCGCACGACGTTGCGAATCGCCGGACGCGAGATGACCTCCACCGCCCGGCGCGACCGCAGCGTCAACACCACCTGGACGCTCGATCACCTGCTCAAGAATCCCGCCGACGTCGAAGCATATCTGCAACTGCCAGCCGAAGTCTTCGCCCCCGGCCGCATCGACGTGGGCAATCTCGTCGACGAGGAGCATCGCCTGGGCGAGGGCGGCATCGTCATGGTCGACTGCGGCGATCCGATGTGCGGCGTGGCGCCGCTGTTTTCGATGGAAGACTACACCGTGCTGGCCGCGACCGAGCCGGCAGTCTTCCGACGGCTGATGGACCAGGCGGCCCCAGCCTGCTACAGCCGCGTCGAGCAGATCGCCGCCGCATACCCCGGCCACCTCTGGCGCGTCGTCGGGTCGGAATATTTCTCCGAGCCGTTCATGCCCCCGCGGTTGTACCGCGAGTTTTTGTATAACTACACGAGGCCCATGTGCGACATCATCCGCAAGCACGGCGGCTGGCCGCGGATCCACAGCCACGGCCGCCTGCGCGGCATCCTGGGCATGATCGCCGAGATGGCCGACGGCCTGGACCCCTGCGAACCGCCGCCCCAGGGCGACATGACCCTGACCGAGATTCGCGCGGCCGCCCCCGAAATGATCCTCTTTGGCAACATTGAGGCCAGCGACATCGAGAACCTCGCCCCCGGGCTCTTCGAGGCCAAGGTCCGCCGCGCGATCGAGCAAGGCCCCGACGCTAACGGCAGCCGCTTCGTCCTGCACCCATCCGCCTGCCCCTACGGCCGCGAAATCACAAGCAGGACGATGACGAATTACCAGACGATGGTTAGAGTGGTTGACTCGTTAACTGGTTGACTGGTGGATTGGTTGTCTGGTTAACTGGTGGGCCTGTTGCCTGGTTAGCTGGTTGACTGGTCTACTGGATGGTGCGATCCTCTCCCGTCCGAGTTAACCAGTTACGAGTCAACCAGTCAACCAATCAACCAATCAACGAGGTACTTATGTTGCGACTTGGTATTGCCGGCGTCGGCGGATTGGGACAGCTTCATCTCAAGAACTATCTGCAGTTGGGCGACGTGGTGCGCGTCGAGGCGCTGGCCGACCCGATCGAAGACCGTCGCACGCCCGGCAAACTGGGCATGTCGCAGGTGAACTTCGACGACGGCGGTGCGGCCGTCGAGGTCGGCTCTGTTCGCTCGTATGACGACTACAGCGGCCTCTGCCGCGACAAAGACATCGACGTCATCACCATCGCCACCCCCAGCGACCTGCACGCCGCGGCGGCCATCATGGCGCTGGAAAACGGCAAGCACGTCTTCACCGAAAAGCCCATGGCCCTGACGGAGGCGGATTGCCGTCGTATGCTCGACGCCGCGGCCGCCGCCGGCAAGAAGCTCATGGTCGGGCAGGTGCTGCGGTTCTGGCCGACGTATGTCGAGGCCGCGCGGCTGATCAAGTCCGGCACGTACGGCAAGCCGCTGTCGGCCGTCTTCCGCCGCTACGGCGGCAATCCCGGGCGGTGGTTCGCGCAAGTCGAGCGCAGCGGCGGCGTGCCGCTGGACCTGCACATTCACGACGCCGATACGGCGTTGGCGTGGTTCGGCCGCCCAGACGACGTGACCGCCACCGTCCGCGGCGACCTCAACCCCATCCACGTGATCGTCAGCCACTGGCGCTACGACAACGGCCCGGCGTGCATCTTCGAGGCCCGCTGGGACGTCGGCACGCCGTTCAACTTCGAGTGCTGCGTGACGATGGAAAAGGCCACGTTGAGATTCGGCGCCTACATCGAAGGCGGCATTCAACTCATGCAGGCCGGCAAAGTGGAGACCGTCCCCGTCGACACCGGCTGGGGCTTTTTACCCGAAGACCGCTACTTCCTGGAATGCATCCGCGACAACAAGCCCGTCGACCGCTGCCCGCCGGAAGAAAGCATGCTGGCGGTGAAGTACGCCATGGCGGGGCAGTGGTGAGTGGTGAGTGGCACGGGCGTGTCGCCCGCCAGTAGCATGGGCGTCTCGCCCATGGTCCCCGACGTGTCGCGGGCGTCTCGCCCGCGCATACCGAGGGCATCTTGCCCTCGTCTTGGGAACCATTCATGCCTCCGCGGGCGGCGCGCCCGCGGCACGATTCAACTGCCGCTGGGCCCGTTGCTCAAGGGCATATCGGTCGCCGACACTTGAGCCAAGTCCACCTTAAGAGCGCCATTGCGGCCGCAGTCGCTGCGCCCCACAGAACGGCATTGGTCGCAACAACACTCATTTGAAAATAGAGCGGCTTCAGGGAGCCTGTGCCCAGAGTGAAGAATGCAGCACGAGCCTTTTCCATCGGTTGCTCCAGGGGAAAGGACAGAACCCGCCGCCACCTGTCGGCCTCGATCAGCACTAGAAAGGCTCGCCCAAAGACATTCATCCCGGCGATGATCAGCCCCACGTGCACGAGGAGACTTGATCTGCCGGGACGCGTCGAATCATCCGGAGGGGCTTCAGGAGTTGCTTGGCCGCGACGCCTTGCCCTCAATTCGATACGATGCGAATAGATCAATCCCCATAGATAGCCATTCAGCACGATGAGCAAAGCACCTCCCAGAACAACTTCCGGCGAGTTCTGACCGTGCATATATGCGGCTCCCATGACCCCAAGCGGGAGCATCAGAATGAGCGCCGAGAGTCCCAGAGCGGCCTCCAATGCAGAATACGCCTTCCTGCCCCCCAGCGCCAGGAGGATCGTCACTAGTACAAGATAGACAATGGCAAATCTGCCCGTCCTCGTCATTCTCGCGATGCGAAAGTGTATAGACATTGCCATCCCTTGTGCCATCGTTCAGGTGATTGTGCCAGTAGGTTTATGCAATATACCACTGCACTCCGCGATTTCAATTGCCGGGTGCCACGCACAACGGAGTTGCGCGTGGCACCCGGCCACGTAGCACGGGCGTCTCGCCCGCGCGTACCGAGGGCATCTTGCCCTAGTCTTGGGAACCATTCATGCCTCTGCGGGCGGCGCGCCCGCGGCACGAAAAACCTCATCTGTCGCTGTCGTACCAGGAATCGGGAGTGGAGTAACAGGGTGCCACGGCCGGGACGGCCGTGGGACTCACGGACGAGACGCCCGTGCTACACCATCGCCAGAATCTTGTCCAAGGCTTGGCTGACCTTGTGAACATCGCCTAGGCTGGCTATACCGACTTCGGCCGTCAGGTAGCTGTCGTAGCCGACGGCTCTGAGGGCGGCTATCACGGCCGGCCAGTTGACGTCGCCTTGGAGCAGGTCGGCGAAGGCTTTTGGGCCTACTTGAAAGTCTTTGACGTGGATGCGGGCGATGCGGGGGCCGAGAGTTCTGATCCAGTGCTGGGGGAAGCCGTAGAGCAGGATGTTGCCCACGTCGAAGTAGGCCTTCACCCACTCGCTGGCCAACTCGTCGATGTAGCGGGCGAACTCCATCGGGCTGAGCAGGAACTTGTTCCAGACGTTCTCCATGGCCAGGACGATCTCTCGCTCGGCCGCCAGGGGGATGAGCTTGCGCAGTTGCTCCTGCGATCGGCCGTAGGCCTGCTCATAGGTGACGGCCTCGGTCACGACGGCTGGCACGATCAGCACGACGCCGGCGCCTAAGGCGGCGGCGCAGTCGATGGCACGCCGCGCGGCCTCAAGGCCCTTCTCCACTTCGGCCGCGTCAGGCGAGGAGAAGGGATAGGACCAGCAGGCGATGTCCATGACCGACGCGACGGCTACGCCCGTGCAGTCGGATGCGCTCCTAAGTTCGTCCAGCGTCTGGTCGTCGGCGGGCGCGACCGGTTCGACGGCCGCGAAGCCCGCATCTCTTGCCAGCGTGAACCGTTCCAGGATGCTCATGCCGCCGGGGAGGCTGTCCAGGCAGATGGATTTCTTCATTAGCGAGTTCCTTGAAGAACGCGTTTTGCCGTGTCGCGGACGTCGGGTCCGCGGAACGTCCTCTCTGCGAGGGCAAGATGCCCTCGCCACGCGCGGGCGAGACGCCCGCGACACGATGCATCTCCAACCGACGCTTCATCTTTTCCCCGGGCACATTGGCACGCACAACGGGGTTGTGCGTGGCACCCGGCACGGCCGGGACGGCCGTGCGACTCACGGGCGGGACGCCCGTGCTACGGCTTGGCCTATCGCTTTGAGCTGGGGCATGAAGCTTTCGCGAATGGTGCAGTCGCGTTCGATGGGGACATCCCAGGTCGTCGCGCCGCCGCGGCTGGCGATAAACTTGGTGTAGCCGGCCACGAACTCGTCAGGGAAGCGCGGGGCGTCGCCCTGGCACCACATCGTGCCCAGGAACGAGAGAATGTGCAGCCGCACGCCTTGGTAGATCGCGGGCACCTGGCAGTAGCGGCTGCCTTCCCAATAACCGGCGAAGAAGGCCCCATCGACCTCGCCGGCGAGGTAATCGTCTTCGTCGGTGATGCTCTTGGGCGGCCACATGATCCCGTGGTTGAACGCCAGCAGCGACTGCTCGTTGCCGGCCCGCAGGGCGGCGGCGAAGCTGTGCCAGTTGGGCTCATCGAGCGACTTGTACATCGGCGGGTCGTAGCAGCCGTCGACCCACCAGCCGCTGACGAGGTCGCCCCATCGCGCCGACCACTCGGCGATCACGCTCTGCCACTTGCGCTGCATGCCAAGGCGGCGGCGGTCGGCCTCGCGTGCGGCTTGGGTGGTCTCAAAGGCGTCACGGCACTGCTCGTGATGCGGCGGCTCGGAGTGGATGTACGCGATGAGCCGCAGCCCGCGCTTGCGCAGGGCGCGGGCCATTTCGGCAGGCAGGTCGCGTCGCGAGCAGAGGCTGGGCGTGATCCCGCCGATGCGATCAATGGCCGCATTCGGCGAGCAGAAATGCCCGCTAAGCTGTCCCAGCGTCAGGATGAGATACCCCGCGCCGAGGTCGGCCAGCGTGTCGGCCATCGCCTCGACGTCGACGGAGTCCACCTGCTCGTTCCACTCCTGGGCGGTCACGATCCGGTTGTCGATCGCCGGCCCAGGCAGGCGGGCCAGGAAGTGGGTCATGACGCCCCATCGGGCGTCGTGCAGCCATTGGGTGCCGCGTTGCATGTGAAACTCCTTTAGAAACAGATCCTCGATCCTAGATCCTCGATCCTAGGGGCGGCAGACAACGTCCTGTTTCTCCCTGGGATCGAGGATCTAGGATCTATCTTTCAATCGTTTCCAGCATCCGGATATAGCTCTCATACCGTCCCGCGGGAATCTGGCCTTCTTCCACGGCCTTCTGCACGGCGCAGCCAGGCTCATGCGTGTGCGTGCAGTCGTTGAACTTGCACTGTGGGGCGATCTGCTCGAACTCGGGGAAGTACCAGGGCAGGTCCTGGGCCGTCAGCGGCAGCGACAGCTCGCGGATGCCCGGCGTGTCGATGATCAATCCGCCGCCGGGCAGGTCGTACAGCACCGCGGCGGTGGTGGTGTGGCGGCCGCGGTTGTCCTTGGCGCGAATCTCGCGCGTCAGGCCCTGCGCGCCGGGGATGATGGCATTGATGAGCGATGTCTTGCCCACGCCGGAGGCCCCGGCCAGCACCGAGCGGTTGCCGGTGAGGATCTCGCGCAGATCGTCGAGCCCTTCGCCGCTTTCGGCCGAGCAGAACGCCATGGGCAGTTCGAGGTGTTCCAGGTCGGCCAGCACTTCCAGGTCCGGCTGACCGAGGTCGATCTTGTTGACGACCAGGACCGGCGCGAGGCCGCCGCGGTCGGCGATGATGAGGAAGCGGTCCACCAGCCCGCGGCGCAGGGCGGGCTTCTTCGTAGCCACCACGAGCACGAGCAGGTCGATGTTGGCGGCGAGGACTTTTTCAAAGGCTTCTTCGGCGTAGGGGTCGTTGCGTTTGGCGCTTCGGGGGGCGGGCCGGGCCAGCACGCTGGTGCGTTTTTCGCGGGCGATGATCATGCCGTCGGCGCGGTCCTTGTCGGCCTTGGTTGAGGCTTCGGCAGCGGTGCGGGGCACGATGGCCACGGTCACGTTGTCGCCCACGGTCAGGGCGCTGGTGCCTTCGAGCGAGCGGAAGGTCTTGGCGACCATGCACAGCAATGGCCCATCAGCCGTGCGCACGAGAATGCCGCCGGGATAGAAGCCTGTCACCATGCCCTCGGTCTTGGGCAGTTCGTCGAGGTTCTGCTCGGGCGCATCCAGGCGCGCCGGCGGCAGCTTGACCTCGCGGCGGCCGAAGCCCAGGCGGCGGCTGTCGGTGGTATCGTCGGCCTCGCCGCCGGCGACGACGCGCTGGTGCCACCCTTTCATGCGGCGCTGCGATTTGCCTTTGTATTTAGCCATGAGCCTTTCCGCTGTTTCTGTACCATGCGGCGCGCGGCGGCACAAGTGGCGAAACCTTCTTGCTCCGTGAGCGATGCTCCACTAGATTGGCCGGATACGGTTTTCTGTGGGATGCTGTAAGGATAACGCAGCGATGGAATATGTGTACCTGCTTGCGCTGGGCGTTGGGGTTGGCGCATTTGGTACGATCATCGGGGCCGGCGGCGGGTTCATTCTGATGCCGATCCTTCTGCTGGCGTATCCAGAAAAACTGCCCAAGACGCTGACGGCGATCTCGCTGGCCATGGTTTTCTTCAACGCTCTCAGCGGTTCCTATTCATACGCCCGGATGAAGCGCATCGACTACAAGAGCGGGCTGCTGTTCCAGATGACCGGCGTTCCCGGGGCGGCGGCGGGGGCGTACCTGGTCAAGTACATCCCGCGCCACGTGTTTGAGCTGGTGTTCGGCCTGTTGCTGCTGGCGGTGGCGGCTTACATCTTTATCAAGACGTTCAACGGCGCCCCGCGCAGCCACGGCCGCTGGTCCACCTTCAAGCGCACAATCGTCGACGCGCACGGCACGCGCCATGAGTACGCCTTCAGCCTGGCCCTGGGCATGGCGATAAGTTTTGCGGTGGGGTTGGCCTCAAGCATCCTGGGCATCGGCGGGGGGATCATTCACGTGCCGGCGATGGTGAACCTGCTGGACTTCCCCGTTCACATCGCCACGGCCACCAGCCACTTCATCCTGGCGGGGATGACGCTGGTGGGCACGCTGGTGCACGTGATAGATGGAACGCTGGGGCGGGCGGACTTGCCCGAGTTGATCATGCTGGCCGGCGGCGCCATCGCCGGAGCGCAGATCGGCGCGGCCCTGTCCCGGCGCATCCACGGGCGGTGGATCATGCGAAGCCTCGCCGCGGCCTTGGGCGTCGTCAGCGTTCGCATCCTGATTCCGGGAATCACGGCCGTGTTCTTTAGCCGTTGAGGAAAAACTTACCACAGAGGCACGGAGGGCGCAGAGGGGAACGGAATGAAGGAATGATGGAATGATGGAATGATGAAGAAGCGTCCGGTCGCCCGCCCCGCATTCCACTCTTCCATTATTCCACAGTTTGTTTTGCTTCTACCTCAGTGAACTCTGTGTCTCTGTGGTAGGCGATGTTCCATCGCCCGCAAGACTTCGGCGTTGACGAGGTCCCAATCGCGGCCTTGATCATCCTTTTCTTTGGGCGTTTCGAGGATCATCGGCACCTTCGCCAGGCGGCGGTCGTTCATCAAGTTGGCGAAGGCCTCGCGGCCGAGCTTGCCCAGGCCGATGTGCTCGTGGCGATCGACGCTGCTGCCCAGGCCCTTCTTGGAGTCGTTAAGGTGAATCGCCCGCAGATGCCGCAGGCCGATCGCGCGGTCGAACTCCTTCATCGTCTCGACGTAACTCTCGCTCGTGCGGATGTCGTACCCCGCGGCGAAGATGTGGCAGGTGTCCAAACACACGCCCAGGCGCGGGCGGCACCGGGCGGCCGTCATGATCGCGGCCAGGTGCTCGAACCGCCGCCCGATGGTGAAGCCCGCCCCGGCCGTCGTCTCCAGCAGCACCTTGGGCCCCCGCGGCTCGGTCAGGATTGCATCGAGCCCGTCGGCAATCATCGCGATGCCCTCGCCCACGTCCTCTCGCGAGCCGGGGTGGATCACCAGGTACTCGATCCCCAGCCGCCTGCACCGCTCGACCTCGTTGGCGATTACGGCCAGCGACTTCTCGCGCACCTCGGTCTGCCCGGCCAGGTTCGTCAGGTACATCCCGTGGGCGACGACCGGACCGATGCCCAGTTGCCTTCGCGTGCGGCGGAAGAGGGCGACGGCCTCGTCCTCTAACGGGGCGGCCCGCCACTGCATGTTGCTGCGGAGGAACATCGCGACGGTATTGAAACCCAGCGCGGCCGCCGCCACCAGCGGCCGCTCGATCCCCCCGGCGATACTCAGATGACTGCCCAGAAGCATGCGGGACATCCTAACGCGTCTGGCTCTATAATTGAATCATAGGAAATGTTAGCGGCGGGGCTTGCCCCGCGCGGTTGTTTGGAAAAGACAAAACCGACGACGAGGACGAGCGGATGGACTGGCACCCTCGCCTTAATGAGTTGAGTAATGTCCAAGCACTGCGAGACATTCGAGCATACAGCCGACGTCGGTCTTAAGGCCAGCGCCGACACGCTGGGCGAACTCTTCGAGGCCCTGGCCGAGGGGCTGGCGGATTTCATCTGCCGCCGCGAGCAGGTCAAGACGAAGGAAACCATCACCATCGAAGCGCGGGGGGACGATATCGAAGCCCTGGCCGTCGAGTTCCTCTGGAAGATCATGGACACGATCCAGACTAACCGCAAAGCTGTCGCGGCGGTGCGCGTGATGAAGATCGAGCCCAACCTCGTACACGCGCAAGTGGACTGCGAGCCGCTCAACCCCGCCCGCCACGAGACCGGCACGGAAGTCAAAGCCGTCACGTATCACATGCTCGAAGTGCGGGAAGTCGAAGGCCGCTGGGCCGGGCAGGTGTTGCTGGATATCTGAACGTGCTCGTCCTCGTCCTCGTCGTCCTCGGTTCTTGATTCCGGGGAAACAACCGACGACGAGGACGAGGACGACGACGAGGACGCAATGGCAAGGCAATTTGAAGGCAAGCTGGAGCGGCTGGATGGCAATCGCTGGCGGATTCCGCGCGATGCGTCACGCGGGATGCGCGTGGACGGGATCATTTACTCCAGCGATGAACTGATCAAGGACGTTGTCGCCGGCGGCGGGCTCGACCAGGTCGCCAACGTCGCGACGCTGCCGGGGATTGTCGGGGCCTCGCTGGCCATGCCGGACATCCACTGGGGCTACGGGTTCTGCATCGGCGGGGTGGCCGCGATGGACATCGACGCCGGCGGCGTGATTTCGCCCGGCGGCGTCGGATATGACATCAACTGCGGCGTGCGCCTGCTGACCAGCGATCTGCATGCCGACGACGTGCGGCCGCGGATGGAGACGCTGACCAACCAGGTCTTTCGCGACGTGCCCTGCGGCGTGGGCGTCGGCGGGCCGTACACGTTCTCCGGCGGCGAGATCAGCCGCCTCCTCAATGAAGGCATGAAGTACCTGCACCACCGCGGCCTGGCCAGCGACGAAGACCTGGCGGCTACCGAATCGGCGGGAAGCATCGGTGGCGCTGACGTGTCGGCGGTAAGCATGGAGGCCCGCAAGCGCGGCGGTGATCAATGCGGCACGCTTGGCTCGGGCAATCACTTTGCCGAGATACAGTACGTCGATCAGGTCTACGACGCCGCGGCCGCCGCGGCGATGGGGCTGGAGCAAGGCCGCGTGACGGTGATGATCCACAGCGGCTCGCGCGGGCTGGGGCACCAGGTCTGCGGCGACTATCTCAAGACCATGCAGAGCGTCCCCAAGCGATACGGGATCGACCTGCCCGACCGCCAGCTCGTTTGCGCGCCCTTCGACGCCCCCGAGGCGCAGCAGTACCTGGCCGCGATGCGGGCGGCCGCGAACTTCGCCTGGTGCAACCGGCAGTTGCTGGCCGAGCAGATCCGCAAGGCGTTCTCGCACTTCTTCGGCAAGAGCGCGGCGCAGCTTGGCATGGCTCAGGTGTACGACGTGGCGCACAATATCGCCAAGGTCGAGACGTACGAGATCAACGGCAAGATGCGCCGCCTGTGCGTACACCGCAAGGGGGCCACGCGGGCGTTCGGGCCAGGCAGCCCGGATCTGCCGGACCGCTACCGCGACCTGGGCCAGCCGGTGCTGATCCCCGGCGACATGGGGCGTGCCTCCCACGTGCTGCTGGGCACGGCAGAGGCGATGCGGCAGAGCTTCGGCAGCACCTGCCACGGCGCGGGGCGCGTGCTCAGCCGCGGCGAGGCCATCCGCAAGTCCGCCGGGCGGCGCATCGACAAGGAACTGGCGGCCATGGGCGTGATCGCCAAGTCCCGCAGCCGCGAAGGCCTGGCCGAGGAACAACCCGCCGCGTACAAGGACGTCGACGACGTGGTCAACTGCGTCGCCGCGGCGGGGATCAGCCACAAGGTCGCGCGCCTGCGCCCGATGGGCGTGATCAAAGGCTGACTGCCGCAGTCGTACCGCGGGTTCATCAACGTCGCGAGCGGGTGAAGAGCAGGTAGCCCACCGGGAGGACCACCAGCGTCAGCAAGGCCGACGAGGCGATGCCGCCGACGGACGCGATGCCGATTCCCGCTCGCATCTCGCTGCCCAGGCCGGTGCCGATGGCCATCGGCAGCATGCCCAGCACTGCCGCCAGCGTGACCATGAGCACCGGGCGCAGTTCGTCCGCGATGGCCTGCATCATGGCCTCGCGGGGCTCGATACCCTGGGCCTGCAGGACGGCGAGGCGGTCGAAGATGAGCACCGCAATGTTGACGACGATGCCAACCAGCATGACCAGGCCCAGCAGCACGAACATCGATATGCTGTTGGCGGTCATGTACAAGGCCCAAACGGCGCCGATGGCGCCCAGCGGGACTGTGACCATAATCAGCAGCGGGCGCGTGAACGACTCCAGGATCGCCGCCAGCATCAGGTACGTCAGCAGCACCGCCAGGATGCCCGCCTCGGCGAAGCCTGCCATGCCGTCGGCCATCCGCTCGTATTCGCCGGCGAAACGATAGCCGTAGCCGGCGGGCATTACACCCCTGGCGTCTACCTGGTCGCGGAGGGCCTTGACCGCCTGGCTCAGCGTTGCGCCCTGGCCGAGGTCGGATACCATTTTGACAACGCGCTGCTTGTCCACGCGCGTGATCATGACGGGAACTCGCACCTCCTGCACGTCGGCGAAGTTTGCCAGGACGACCGAACGTCCGGCGCCTGCGGGCACGAGGAACTGTTCGACCTGGTCTTTGCCGCTCTTTTCGGCGAACTTGACGCGAATATCGTACGTTCGATCGCCTCGTTTGAAACTGCCGGCCTTGATGCCTTCCAGGTTGGCGCGCAGCGTCATGGCCAGGGTCTGGGCAGAAATGTGCTGGTCGGCCAGGATGGCGCGGCGGGGATGAACGCGCAGCTCGAGTTTGCCCTGGCGAACGGTCGTGTCGGGGTTGACCACGCCGGCAGTGCCGCGCGCCAGGCGCTGGACGTCCATGGCCACGCGGTCGAGCACGGGCAACTCCTCGCCGGAGATCTCCATCTCCATCGGCAGCGACTGCCCGCCAACGACGCTGGGGACGCTGGCGGTGACGATGCAGTCGGTGTGGTTGGCCAGGCGGCTGCGCACCTGCTGCAGAACGTCCATGATGTTCCATGAACGCTCGGTCTTGTCGGCAAAAACCAGGAATGTCTGTGCCAGGTACACGCCCTCGGAAGACATGCCGGCCGAGCCCTCGACTTTTCCCACCGTCATCAGGATGTGGCGCAGGTCCGGCAGGTCGCGCAGAGCAGTGCAGGCCTGATGCGCGCGGATCGTGGCCGCGGCCAAGTCGTATCGTGTGGGGTACTCCAATTTGATGAAGATCTGCCCGCGGTCGGGGTTGTCCACGAACGAGAAGCCCAGCCGCGGCGCCAGCGCCATCGCCTGCCACAGCAAGGCGACCACGCCCAGGATGAGCAACCCCGCCAGCCACCGGCGCCGGGCGACCAGATGCAGCAGGCGGGCGTATCCGTGGGCCATCGCCGACAGCGCGGCGTCCCATCGCTGGGCCAGTCGCGTCAGCGGATTGTGCGTGACCTGCGAGGCTGGTTTGAGCAGCAGCGCGCACAGGATGGGCGTCAGCGTGAATGACACCAGCAGCGACATAGTGTTGACGATCAAGGTGGTGACCGCAAAGGGGCGGAAGAAAAGACCCACCATGCTGCCCATCATGCCGATGGGCAGCATGACTACCACGTTGGTTCCGGCACTGGCCAAAACGGCCACGGCCACTTCGCTGGTGCCTTTGCGTGCGGCTTCCCACCGGTCGTGCGTGTCGGCGAATCGTTGCACGACATTCTCCAGGACCACGATGGAATTCGACACCAGAATGCCCGTGGACAGTCCTATGGCCAGCAGCGTCGACAGGTTCAGCGTGAAATCCAACAACTGCATGAACCACAGGCTGATCAGGATCGTCAAGGGCATGGTGATCGAGACGACCACGGTGGTGCGCAGGTTGGCCAGGAACACCAGCAGAACCGCAGCCGTCAGGGCGATGCCCATGACGATGTCGCTGAGGGTGCTGTCGACGGATGCCTGAACGAATTGTCCGTCGTCGCTGATCCAGATCAGTTTCATGCCGCCGGGCAACGTCGCGGCAATTTTGGCCATGGCTTGGCGGATGTCGCTGACGACCTGCACGGTGTTGGCTTCGGCCTTCTTGACGACGCGGATGCTGATGCACTCCTGGCCGTCGATAAACGCCAGTTGCCGCCGCTCCTGGGAGGCCATCTGCACCGTGCCCATGTCGCGAATATAGCGGCGCGAGCCGTTGTTATTGGCCACTTCCAGCGAGTCGATCGCGGCGACCGCATCGTAGTCGGCGTCGAAGCGGACGGCGTACTCAGCCCCGCCCTCGCGTATCCGCCCCGATGGAATCGACATCACGCCGTTCCGGGTGGCCTCGACGACGTTCAGACTGGTCATGCCCGCGGCCGCCACCGCCGCGCGATCGAGCAGGACGTGTACCTCGCGTTTGCTGCCGCCGACGAGTTCGACGTTGGCCACGCCGCGGATGACCGAAATGCGGTCGCGCAGGCGGTTGTCGGCGAAGTCGTACATCGCGTCGACTCCCGCATTGCCCGTCAGGGCCAGCGTGACGATCGGCTTGGCGTTGATATCCAGCTTGAGCACCACCGGGCGTTCCACGTCGGCAGGCAGTTCGCCGAGGATGGTGTCCAGCCGCTCGCGCACGTCGGTGGCCGCCACGTCCACGTTTACGCCCAACTGGAACTCCAATTGGGTCAGACAGGCATTTTCCATGCAGGAGGAGGTGACGTGCTTGAGCCCGTCGACGCGGCTGACGGCGTCTTCAATGCGTTTGGCGACGTCTTTCTCGATGTCGCCCGGGCTGGCGCCGGGCCAGACGGTCTGAATGGTCACGTACGGAACGTCGATCTTGGGCAGATTCTCCAGGGCCAACTTGCGGTATGCGTTGAGCCCCAGCGCCACCAGTGCGATGATCAGGCAGCCGACGGCAATCGGGCGGCGAACGGAGACATTGGCAAGGAACATGCTTACTTCTCCTCTCGCACGACCACGTTCGACGCCTCATCAAGGAGGAACTGCCCCTGGCAGACAACGGCGTCGCCTTCGTGCAGATCGCCTGAGACGATCTCGGTCCAGCCGTCAGTCTCTAAACCGGCAACGACGGCTATCATGCTCGCCGCGCCGGAATTGGCCGTAAACACCGCCGTGCGCCCGGCGCGCTCGATGATCGCGGCCGTCGGAACGCCCAGGCCTTCGCGCTGCTGGAGGATGATCTCGATGTCCGCCATCGCGCCGGGCACGGCCAGTCCGGAAGTGTCCCGCATGCGGCACTTGGCCTCGAATGTGCGCAAGCATGGATCAATCGTCGGGCTTCGATAGCAGACGAGGAACTCGCCCAGGTCGCGTCCGCCGATGCGGATCCGCATGGGAGTGACGCCGTGGGTGATCTGGGGATGGTGTTTGCCGGGCAACCAGGCCGAGACTTCCACCTCGCTGGGGTCCTCGATGCGCAGGATAGTCTGGCCGGGCTTGGTCATCTCGCCCGGCTCGGCCAAGCGCTTGCATATTCTCCCGTTCAACGGCGCCAGCACCAGCGAGTCGCTGAGATTCTTCTGGGCCATCATGACCGCGGCTCGGGCCTGTTGGAGTTTCTGCGCGGCCAGGTCCATCAGGGCCTTGGCGTGTTTGACCATCGCCTGGCTCTGCTCCAGGGCCGATTGCGAGGCGTCCACCTCGTTCTCGGTGGCCACGCCCTTCTTGGACATCTGGTCCACGCGGCGGCGGTCGAGCATGATCTTGCGGTGTTCGGCCTCGATCTGTTCGACATACGCCTGGCGCTCCGTCAGATTGCATCGGGCGACGGCCTCGTCCTGCTGGGCGATCTCGAGGGCCTTGTTGAGCTTCAGGGCATCGACCTGAAACAATCGAGTCTGCCCCGCCACCACCGCGTCGCCCTCTTCGACATACAACTTCTCGATGGTTCCCTCCACCCGCGAGGAGACCATCGCAAAATACCGCGCCTCGACGTTGCCCTGCACCACCAGGCTTTGGCGGAACTGGCGGCGGGACGCGGCAGTCACGACGATGGGGACCGCCACGGGCTGTGTCGCCGTGGCGGGGCCTGCAGCCCGCGTCGACGCTGCGGTGTTCGCCGTGCCGCCCAGACAGCGGTAGGCGGCGTATCCCGCCAGCACCAGGGCGACAATTCCGGCGGGGGCAGCGATTCGAATCCATTGTTTTGACATTCCCAGTCACTCCGTGTATCAGGCACGCCGGCCTTTCTATATGTCAAATTATGACACATCGTCAAATACCGGCAAAATATCACCTCCCGTGTGGCGGGAGGAAGGTTACATCAGTTCAAGACCCTTTCGCTTGAGGTCGCTCCATTCATCGTGAAAGACGGTTTGCAGAACGCGCCGGACCGTTTTTTCGTAGTCCCAGTCGCTCGACAGCGGTTGCCAGCCCAAGCCGTCCAGAAACGTCTGGAGGTTCCTGCGGACGGCGCGGCCGAAGTTCAGTTTTCCAAACACGATTTCGTGCGAGGGGTCATATCCGAGCACCTCGGCGCCGATCATCATGGACCACATCCCGTAGACCAGTTGCTGGGGCTCGATCCCCTTGGGCACCGTCAAGTCGCCGTCGGCGACCGCCGCATCGATCAACTGCTCGAAGAGACCGATGGCCTGAGCGTCGAGGCGGTCCAGTTCCAACCGCCGTTCATTGGAGGCCTTGTGGGCGATAGAGGCAATCCACAAAATCTGCTGCGCCTGCAGGTGGTCCGGATTGAGGCGGAACTGGAGTTGAGCTGCCGTGGCGACGGCGGCAATGCGTTCTCGCGTTCGGCCGCGAAATTCCACCGCCCGGCGGAACAGTCCCAGCATGTCCCCCAGCATCTCGATGGTCATCGCGCAGAGCATGTCCTCTTTGGACGAAAAATGCTGGTAGACAATGCCCTTGGAGTACTCGATCTCCTGGGCGATCCGATCCATGTTCAGGCCCAGGTATCCCCGTTCGATGAGCATCTTGCGCCCTACGCGCAGGATCAGATGCTCCCGCTCATCGCGCTGCCGCAATTTCCGTTCTTCCGTGCTCATCCTCTTAATTATTGACGGGTCGTCATTAAATGTCAATAAGTCAATGGCATTATTCTTCTGCTCACAGACGCAGCAGGAATAAAGCAAGCGAACGAACAGAAAAAAAGTGGTCGCCCCCCGGCGGGGCGACCACTCCAAACTTTGAACGCAGTTTACCCGCCGTTGGCGGGAACTTCTTTGTGTTACCGGATGAACAGCATCTCGCGGTACTTGGGCATGGGCCACTGCTCGTCGCTGACCATCAGTTCGAGCTTGTCGGCGGCTTCGCGCAGAGACGCCATCGCGGGGATCATCACGTCACGTTGGTAGGTGGCGTGTTCCAATGCGGCGGCGTGCGGCTGGGCGGCGATCACTTCGTCGAGCTTGACGGCACCCTTGCTCAGGGCCGCGATGGCTTCCATCAGGCCCGTGAGCAGCTTCTTCTGCTCGGGGCATTCGGCGCCGACCTTGGCGGCCGACTTCATCGCCCCGGCCAGTTCGCCCTGGTAGCGGATGGCGGCAGGCAGGATCATCGTGTGGGCAATTTGCGAGGCGGTCTGGGCCTCGATGTTGATGTCCTTGATGTAGCGTTCGAGCAGGATTTCCTGGCGGCTGTGCAGCTCGCGGGAGGAGTACACGTTGTACTTGCCGAAGAGATCGACGGTGGTCTTAGCGGTCACCAGCGCCACGGCGTCGACGGTGTTGCGCAGGTTCGGCAGGCCGCGTTTCTGGGCCTCCTCATGCCAGGCGGCGCTGTAGTTGTCGCCCTCGAACAGCACGGGCTTGAACTCGCGCACGAGCTGCGGGAGCACCTTCTGGACGGCGGCGTTGAAGTCGCTGCCCTTCATGGCCTCTTCCAGCTTGCCGCAGACGTAATCCAGCGACTCGGCCACGATCGTGTTGAGCACGGTGTTGGGCCCGGCGACGGATTGGCTGGAGCCGACGGCGCGGAACTCGAACTTGTTGCCGGTGAAGGCGAACGGGCTGGTGCGGTTGCGGTCGCCGGCGTCGCGCGGCAGCTTGGGCAGCATGCTCACGCCGATCTCGATGTTGCCGCCGTTCTTGGAGCTCTTGGCGGCGCCTTCTTCGAGCTGGTGGTACACGTCGGTGAGCTGCTCGCCCAGGAAGACGCTGATGATCGCCGGCGGGGCCTCATTGGCGCCGAGGCGATGGTCGTTGCTGGCGCCGGCCACGCTCATGCGCAGCAGCCCGCCGTGGCGGTGCACCGCGCGGATGACCGCGGCGCAGAACACCAGGAACTGCGCGTTGGCGTGCGGGGTGTCGCCGGGGTTGAGCAGGTTCTCGCCGTCGTCGGTCGACATCGACCAGTTGTTGTGCTTGCCGCTGCCGTTGATCCCGGCGAAGGGCTTCTCGTGCAGCAGGCAGGCCATCCCGTACCGCCCGGCGACCTTCCGCAAGGTCTCCATGACGAGCATCTGGTGGTCGGTGGCAAGGTTGGCCTGCTCGAAGATCGGGGCGATCTCGTACTGCCCCGGGGCCACTTCGTTGTGCCGCGTCTTGATCGGCACGCCCAGGCGCATCAGTTCGTATTCCATCTCGGCCATGATCGCCAGCACGCGGTCGGCGATGGCGCCGAAGTACTGGTCCTCGAGCTCCTGCCCCTTGGGCGGGCGGGCGCCGAAGAGCGTGCGGCCGGTGCTGACCAGGTCAGGCCGGGCGAAGTAGAAGCGCTTGTCGATGAGGAAGTATTCCTGCTCGGCGCCGACGGTGCAGAAAACGCGCTTGCTCTTGGTATTGCCGAAGAGCTTCAGCATGCGCAGGGCCTGCTTGTTCAGGGCTTCCATCGAGCGCAGCAGGGGGGTCTTCTTGTCCAGCGCTTCGCCGGTCCAGCTGACGAACATCGTGGGGATGACCAGCGTGGCGCCGTTGGCGTTGTCGAGGATGAACGCCGGGCTGCTCGGATCCCAGGCGGTGTAGCCGCGGGCCTCGAAGGTCGCCCGCAGGCCGCCGGAGGGAAAGCTGCTGGCGTCGGGTTCGCCGCGGACGAGTTCCTTGCCGCTGAACTCCGCCAACGCGCCGCCCTCGGCCGTGGGGGAGATGAAGCTGTCGTGCTTCTCGGCGGTCTGGCCGGTCATCGGCTGGAACCAGTGGCAGAAGTGGGTGGCGCCGTGCTCGATGGCCCAGTCTTTCATGGCCACGGCGACGGCGTCGGCGATGGCGCGGTCGAGTTCGAGCCCGGAGCGGATGGTCTTCTGGAGGGTCTTGAAGACCTGCTGGGGCAGCCGCTCGCGCTGCACGCGCTCGGAGAACACGTGCTCGCCGTAGACTTCCTTGACGGCCTTGGAGGTGTAATCGATGCGGCCGACGACGTTGCTGGACGAAGCGATAGCCTGAATGATCTCTTTCTTCACGTCAACTCTCTCTTATGTTGGAATCGCCTGCCCGCGACTGCCAGGGAGCCATTCTAGACGAAAACAACCGCCGATGGCAAATTCCTTCGCAGGGGGGGCCGGAAACCGGGCAAAGAGTTGGAGGCGGCTTGAATTGATCGCTTCTCCTGGCGACAATTAGATCAACAGAGAGGACGGCCATGCCAACCCGCGTGCGCGAACCGCTGAGCGTGCTGCTGTCGGATGAGTCGGCCGAGGCCGTGCGCGTATCATATCCAGCGTCGCTGCAGCATTCGGAGAGTGGAATTGCGTCTGTGTTTATTGGCGCGCTTGCGTGGGCCTCGCTTGCTTGGGGATTTGTCGAACTTGCCATTGAGAGGAACCAGCCGGCCAGTGACATGTTGTGGTTCATTGGCGATTTTGGCCTCAGCTCGTATGAGGTATTGTTCTTCCTGGGCTTCACATGTGCCATCATCGGGCTGGCGACGGGCGTTGTTGGAGAATGCCGGTCAGCAGGCAAGAAGAAGATCACATGCCACATAGGGGTGCTTGTGAATCTGGCAGCCTTGGCGGTCTCGATACTCGCTATTGAAGTCTGCGCCCAAAATACGTAGCGGTTTGTTCAGCGGCGGG
Organism: Planctomycetaceae bacterium; assembly: GCA_021371965.1. Next base: position 3,617 of record JAJFVE010000030.1, on the reverse strand, counting down.
GCCCGCCCCGCCCCGTCGCCTGGAATGCGAAGGAGCTTGTCAAGTAATATTAGTTGAAGGTCAAACACGACGGTATCAATAGAAATGATTTACTAGAAATGAGTTATAAAAATACTGCGATCTCAAAATGCCCTCCCTAACGCCACACCCTCTCGCGAAACCGCTGTGAAAAGTACAACAAAGTGCAACAACAGACAATTGTCGCTTGACCTGGTATCCGGATGAACGAGAGCCCATGCCAGACCGCAAGAGCATGGCGGCAGGCCGGTGCTATTCATCCCCAGGGGATGCTACTGCTACTGTGCCAGCTTGACCTCCAGGCCGCACAGGAGCGGTTTGTCGGCGGTCTTGCCGATCAGGTCGATGGTCAGGTCTTCTTTGACTTCAATGTTCTCGAAGGTCAGCACCAGCGGATGGTCGGGGCCGGCGGCGGCCGGGTCGACGCCTTCCTTGACGGGCTTGTCCTGGAGCTTGATGTCGAAGACTCGCTTGCCGGCCGTGTCGCCGGGCCAGGCGGCAAAGTGCAGCCTCACGGTGTACTTGCCCGGGCCGTCGGCGGCCTTGCGCAGCGGGATCTTGAGCTGCTTGATGCCCACGGCGGCCGAGGCGTAGACCCACGGTGCGGCACCGTCCTTCACGCCGTTCCAGATGGAGTTGCGGCGGTCGTAGGTTTCCTTGCCATCGAAGGCGGCAGTGTAAGGCAGTTCGACCGCGCCGCCGTACTTGTTGCGCGGGAATGCCAGCCAGAGCTGCCCGCTGCTGTCGCGGCGATCGCCGGGGCCGGCGATGTTCAGCGCCAGCGTCCGCACGGGCGTCAGGTCGCCCGAGAACGAGTAGTCGCCGTAGACGCGGTCTTCGTCGTCATGCACCAGCGCCACGCTGCACGAGATCGGCAGGCCGCAGCGGCAGCCGGTGTCGCCGGCCGGCCACAGCGCCAGGCCCTCGGCCGCGATGAAGCTCATCCAGCAGTTGGGGCGGTTGCTGGGGAAGAGGCTCACGCCGGTGTCTCGCGTGGTGTCGTAGTAGCCGTAGCCCTCGCAGCGGAAGAACAGCGTGTCGGCTGAGGCGTTGAATGGGCCGCAGTGCTTGTATGGCCGCACGAATCGCCAGGGCACGGTCTGCCCGGTCAGCGGGTTGGGGATGGTCTTCTTCTCGCCGGTGGCGAGATCGTACGCCCAGGGTTCGGCGAAGATCGTATCGCCGGCGATGACGGCGCGGCTGCGGTAGGAGAGGTCCTTGAGCCAGACCAGTTCGCCGTTGGCGGCTTTGCGTGCGGCCATCCCGCGCCCGGTGCCCTCGTTGACGCTATAGCCGCCGAAGGCCTTCCATCCGCCCTGGTCGGACATCTGCAGCAGCAGGCCCTTGGTCAGGACCAGCGTGACTCGCCCACCGCCGGTGGCCGAGCAGTCGACAGGCTTCTGCCATTTGAGCCCCTCGCGCAGGTCGAAGGCCATCAGCAGGGAAACTGCGGCCTCGATGGCCTTGCCCTTCTTGTCGACCCTCTTACCGCCGCCGGGGAACTTGTCCATGAAAGGCTTGCTCTCTGCCAGGGCGGCCGCGACCTGGTTGTCGGGCACGTTGGGATCGAGCATGTAGACCATGGCCTTGGCGCCGGTGTCGGCGGCTGTGCCTGCCGTGATGGAATTGTGGCTGAACCACGGCGACTGATGCTGCCAGAGCACCTGGCCGGTCTTGGCGTCCATCGCGAAGAGCAGGTCGCTCGAGAGCCACCAGCCGACTTGCTCGCCGCGCGAGGACTTCCACTTGTTCATGTCGAGCTTGCCGATCGTGCGCGAGCCCACCAGCACGCCGTCAACCAGCGCGACATAGCCCCACATGTGCCCCTTGCCCTCGGCCGCCCCAGGCACTTTGTACTCGCCCAGAAGCTTTCCGGTGACAGGGTCGAGGCGGCGGCAGGTGTCGTCTACGGCGATGAAGTACCCCTCCGGCCCGACCGCGACGTTGCCCGGCACGTCAGCGATGTGTGCCCGCGTGGCGTTCTTGAGCGGATAGTTCCACAGCTCCGTGCCTGTGTACGCGTCGTAGGCCGTCACCGCGCTGTACGAGCAGACGAACATGCGGCCGTCCAGGGCCAGCGGCGAGGCGCCCCAGTAATGGCGGTCGACAAAGTCCGCCGGACCGGGATTGCCGAACCACTGCACGCGGAACGGCCCGCGCACTTCCTTATCCATGCTCGAGGCGGTGTTGCCCGGCACGGCGTACTGGTGCGTCCACGGGCGGGCGTCCTTGAGGGGGTCGCGGACTATCTTCTGCCAGCCCGCCGGGGCCTTGGCGGCGTTCTGCCCTTCTCGGGCCCCTTCGGGCAGCACGATCGTTCCGCGCACCGGCTGCGTCATGCGATACAGCTCCGCCCACGTTCCGGGACACTTGCTCGTCAACTCGGCCGTTTCGGAGACCACAAGGGCCGCGAAGTACTTCGTGTACGGAACTCGGTCGAGGGGCCACTGCTCCACGATCACGCGCCCGCCATAGAGGCCGGCTGACTCGATCAGCTTGCGAGCGGCCGCGACTTTGGCGGCGTCGTCCGAGACGGCCACCACGAACAGGTCGGTCTTGCGGGCGATCTCCAGGGCAAGCTCCCCGGTCTCGACGCCGTAGACCAGCGCGAAGCCCTTGCGGATATCCGGAGCCATCTTCATCGCCGCATCGGCCGCGGCCTGCATCCTCTGGCTTATCTTGATATTGGCGTCAGCGATCGGGCGCACTTCGCCGCCGGCGGCGACGCCGCTGGCGAAGCAGTAGATCTTGCCCGTGTCGGTCGAGGCGAGCAGGCGGCCGTTGGCGACGGTCAGGCTCAGGGCCGAGCCTTCGACCTTGGCGGTCCAGGTCTCCTTGCCGGTTGCGGCGTCGAGGGCGGCCACTTTGCCCGGCGCTCCGACGAAGACGGTCTTGCCGGCCAGGATGATCGACTCGGCGCCTTCCATCGGGGCCGACCAGACTTCCTTGCCGTTGTCGGCCGGAGCGGCGGCGGGGGTGCCTTTGCCGCGGCGGGCTTCTTTCTCATCGACGGCCGGCCCGTCTGCCGGCGGCGGGGTAAACGCGTATGCCTTGACGGCCTTGGAAGCGCCTTCGCCGTGCGGCAGGCCGACGGAGTACACCATGCCCTGCCCGGCGACGAGTTGTCCGCCGGGGAAGCTGCCGGCGCACTCGGTGTTGCCGCCTTCGCTCTTGAGATTGGTCGTGTTGATGCGGAACGCACGCGCGCCTTCCCAGCCGGTGTACAGCCACACGCCGTCCAGCGCCGCGAACGAGCCGCCGCCGAAGTAGATCGAAAGCCGCATCAGCGGGCCTTTGCCCGTCGCGCGGTCGTAGACGAACGGGCACAGGCGGCTGTTGGGCACCACGAGCTGGTTCTTGTTGGCCAGCAGATAGCCCTGCGGGCAGACCTGCAGCAGGCGCTGCTCGCCGCAACTGTCGTTCTTCCAGACCAGCTTGCCGCTCTTGGCGTCGACGGCGTAGAGGAACACGCCCTCGGAGGCGAAGATGCCCGCGCTGAAATAGGCCACGCCCCTATCCACCAGCACGCCCGTGCGCACCGGCCACAGCGAGATCAGCCGCCCGTTGCCGACGACCTTGTGGTCGTCCGGGGCCGCACG
>JAJFVE010000024.1 GCA_021371965.1 Planctomycetaceae bacterium | reverse complement strand
CGCAAGGCCAACCAGTCGCTGACGCTGCGGGGGATGGCGCGATTTGCCGACCGAGGGTCGGCGCCCAGGGAGATCGACCAGTTTCTCGATTCGCTGCGCGGGGTGGCCATTCTGAAACGCGACTTCCCGCGCCTGAACCTGGTCGAGATCAAGTGGCGAAAAGACGCTGCCAGCGATATCGCCCTGTTCACCATCCTGGGCCTGCCCAAGGAAAAGCGTGCCGCCGGCGCGGCCAAGGAGAAGGGCTGACCTATGTCCCTGGCGAGCGACAAAGCGCGGCTGATGCAGTACAAAGCCCAGATCGTCAAGCTCCTGGGCGATCCGATCAAGATGCGCCTGGCGATCGTCACGGCCGTCACGCTCGTGGCGGCTCTGGCGATCTACATGCCGTTTTCCGACGAGATCGCGCAGCAGCAGCGCCTGGTGGCGGCCGAAAAGAACCGCCTCGCCCTCGTCCAGGACGTCGAGAACCTGCGAAAACAGGTGTGCGACTACCAAAGCCGCATCGGCGACAAGAGCGACACCAATGAGTGGGTGCAGTACCTGCTGGCCGGGTCGCGGGCGGCCAAGGTGAAGCTGCGCAACATGGAATCGAAGGAGCCCCAGAAGGTCGGCCCGTACAAGGCGGTCTCGCTGGCGATCGAAGTCCAGGGCACGTACCCGCAGATGAAGCAGTTCATCGAGTGGCTCGACCGCTCGGACCGCCTGCTGAGGCTGGACATGATGCGGCTGGAGAAGATGCCCGATCTGATCGTCATGAAGGTCTACGTCCTGGGACTGGTGCGAAAGAGTGCTTGAGAAACTCAACAAGTTGGCGCCGTACCTGGCCGCGGGCATCATGGGCTACATGGCCTACTGCGCCGGCGAAGGCGGTCCGGCCAAGGCAACGGCTGAGAAAGCTTCTCCGCTGATCACTCGCGAGATGCTGCGTCCGACGCTGATGAGTGCCCCCGCCGGCGCTGCGGTGCGCGATCCGTTCGAGGTGGACTGGGCGAGCTATCTGACCCGCGCGACGGAGAAGGTGCAGGCCCCCAAGCGGAGCCTGACGGCCTCGACGCATCCGGCCGATGCGCCGCGGACGGCGTCGTCGGCCCCGGCCAAGGCGCCTGCGAGCCAACCGGCGTCGCAGGCGGCGTCGGCCCCGGCGTCGCCTTCGCCTCCGCCGCTGCCGCTCAGTGCCGTGACGGGCATCTGCCTCGGCGAGGGCATTTCGTTCATCGTCGTCGGCGACATGATCTACAAGACCGGCGACGTCGTCGGCGGCGCCGACGAGGCCTCCTGTTGGGTGATCGACAGCATTGAGGCCAACGGGGCCACATTGCGATTCGGCGCCATTCGCAAGAAGCTTCTAATGCCCGCGCCGAAGGATCCCGGTCCAAGGCAAACTCCGGCGCATGCGCGGAGGGAGAAGTCGTCATGATTCAGGAGGCCGCCATCTCCGGTCAGCAGCCGCTTCTGGTGAGATTGCTCATCGATCGCAATCTGCTTGAATCGGCGGACGTGGTCGAGGCCCAGAAGGCCTTGAGCCAGCCCAACACTTCTGTGGAAGAGGCGCTGGTATCCGCCGAGGTCGTCAGCGATGTGGTCATCGCCCAGGTCTACGCCGAGCACCTGCGCCTGCCGCTGGCGGGGCTGGACGAACCGCTGACCTTCGACGCCGACATGGCCCAGCGCATCGGCGAGAAGATCTGCCGCGAGCACTTCGTGCTGCCGCTCAAGGCGACCGACGGCGTCCTCAACGTGGCCTTCGTCAACCCGACCGACCTGACCGTTTTCGAGCAGATCCAGATGCTCACACAGCTGGTGATCCTTCCGGCGGTGGCCCCGCTGAATCTCGTTCTTGAGGCCCTCAACGAGACCTTCGGCAAGCGCGACGTGGTCCGGGAAATCAGCAAAGAGGCCCGCCAGACGATCGAGACGCCCGAGGAAGCCGACTCGGTCGACGAGGTGGTGGACCTGGACCGCCCCGTCCCCAAGGGACGCGACAGCCATGTCATCCGCCTGGTCAACCACATCCTGTCCTGGGCCGTCCGCAACGGCGCCAGCGATATCCACATGGAGCCCTTCGAGAACTGCGTCAAGGTGCGCACCCGCGTGGACGGGCAGTTGCAGGAGTTCTCGCCGCCGCCGCGCGAGATGTACCTGCCGATGATCAGCCGCCTCAAGGTGCTCTCGAAAATGGACATCGCCGAGCGGCGCGTCCCCCAGGACGGCGCCATCGCCCTGTCGGTGGACCAGAAGCGAGTCGACCTGCGCGTCAGCACCGTCCCGACTGTCTATGGCGAAAAGATGGTGCTGCGAATCCTCTCCAAGGGCGCCATCCCGCTGGACATGACCAAGCTGGGATTCAGCCAGAAACAGGCCGACGACTTCCGCATCGCCGCCGAGAGTCCGCACGGGCTGCTGCTGGTCACCGGACCGACCGGAAGCGGCAAGAGCACCACGCTCTACGCCACGCTCAACCTGCTCAACAAGCCCAACGTCAACGTGATGACGGTCGAAGACCCCGTCGAGTACAAGTTCGAGGGGCTCAACCAGGTCCACGTCCGCGCCCAGGTGGGGCTGACGTTCGCCTCGGCGCTGCGGGCCTTCCTGCGGCAGGACCCCGACGTGATCATGGTCGGCGAGGTGCGCGACCAGGAGACCGCCCAGATCTGCCTGCGCGCCGCGCTTACCGGCCACATGGTGCTCTCGACTCTGCACACCAACGACGCCCTGGCGGCGATCAACCGCATGGCCGACATGGGCATCGAGCGCTTCCTGCTGGCCTCGGCGCTGAGGCTCGTCGAGGCCCAGCGCCTCGTGCGGCGCCTGTGCGTCAAGTGCAAGGAGGCGTACAAGCTCGACGCCGAGACGGCGGCCAAGTGGAAGATGGACCCGGCGGCGGAGTATTTCCGCCCCAAGGGCTGCGAGCTATGCCGCAACACCGGTTACAAAGGGCGCGTGGGCCTCTTCGAGGTCATCCGCGTCACGCCCAAGCTGCGGGACATGATCAGCGAAAACGTGCCCCTGCCGGAACTTCGACGCGAGGCCCAGAACCAGAACATGATGCTGCTGTCCGACGCCGGGCTGGACAAGGTCCGCAGCGGCGACACCAGCATGGAAGAGGCCCTGAGCGTCTGCATGGCGGAATCGGAGTAACCCATGGCCGAGATGACAATGACTTCCGGCGGCGTCAAACGAGGCGGCTCGTGGCTGCAGCGCCACGTGCGCACGGCCTCCAAGCTGCACCCGCCCATCAAGTCTGAGGACAAGCTGCGGTTCTTCCAGCAGCTCACGACGCTGTTCGCGGCCGGCACGCCGCTGCTGGAGGCGCTGTGGATTTCGGCCCACCAGTCCCAGAGCGTCAAGATGGGCGGGGTGATCCGGACGATCGCCGAGCGCGTGGCCGGCGGGCTGTCGCTGCACCAGGCGGCGGCGAGCTTCCCCAAGGTTTTCGACCGCCAGTGGATCGAGGTGATCAAGACCGGCGAGGCCAGCGGGCAATTGGGACAGGTGCTGGCGAGCCTGACGGCCAACATCGTGGCGGTGCGCGAGATGCGGAGCAAGCTGGTCTCGGCGATGGTCTACCCGGTGATCCTGACGGTGGTGGCGATCCTGGCCGTCACGATCATGCTCTGGAAGGTTGTGCCGGTGTTTGCCGAGTTCTTCAAAGAGGCCGGCTCGAAGTTGCCGGACATCACGCAGACGGTCATCAACCTGTCGAATTTCCTGCAGGAAGACGGCTTGTACCTTCTGGCCGGGGTGGTTGCGGCGGTGGTCGGTTTGCGCTATTACCTTCGCACCCCGGGTGGGCGGCGGGCGTTTCAGAGCGTGCTGCTGACGACCCCGCTGGTGGGCGAGTGCGCCGTCGAGACCAACATGGAGCGTTTCGGCACCAACATGGTGCTGCTGCTCAACAGCGGCCTGCCGCTGCTGGAGGCGATCCACTCGATGCAGGGCGTCTTCCACAACAACGCGATTTACCGCGAGGCATTCCTTCGCGTGTCGTCCCGCGTGGCCAGCGGGGTTCGGATGGCCGCGGCGCTGGAGGAGACGGGGCTGTTCACGTCGATGGTGGTCTCAATGGTGCGCGTGGGGGAGGAGTCCGGCGAGCTGGCGACGGTACTCGACCAGGTCGCCACGTATTACCGCAAGCGCGTCGAGGCATTGCTGGAACGCCTCACGGGCATGATCGAACCGGTGGTCATTCTGGGCATGGGCGTCACGGTGGCGGTCATCCTGATGTCGATTTACCTGCCGATGTTCCAGATGGCCTCGGGACCGGGCGGAAAGTGAGCAGGCATCCATGATCGGTGCCCGAAAATATGAACGCGTGCCTTTCAGCGTGGCCGTCGAGGTCAAAGACCTCGCCACCGCCCGTTCCTGCCGCGGACGCTCCATCGACATCAGCCGCGGCGGCATGGGGCTGTACATTCCGATCTTTATCGCCGCCGGCAGCCGCGTACGCATCACGATGACCCTGACGCGCCAGGGGCGCCCCGTGACCACCTGGGTCAACGCCCTCGTGCGCCGCGCGACGGCCGAGGATGGCGGGGCGATCCTGGGCGTTGAGTTTGACGCCGTGCTGGCCGTTGCCACCCAGCCCGACCTGTGTGAGATGGTCGACCGGCAATGAAGATGATTCTCGGAAAAGTTACTTAAGTGAACGGCCGGAGCGGCCGAAAGTCTCTATACAAGCTGTATAACGATCAAGCGTCGGATTGACTACAGGAGGTCAACATGCGCAAGAACAGTGGCTTTACGCTGGTGGAATTGGCCGTGGTCGTCGTGATCATCGGCGTGTTGGCGGCCTTTGCCGTTCCGCGATTCATGGCATCGGTCGAGCGGTCCAAGGCGGCCGAGGCGTTCAACTACCTCGCCTCGGTCCAGGCCTCTCAGGAGCGCTACCATGCCCGCCAGGGCACGTACGCCGAGAGCCTCGACGACCTGGACATCAAGTTGACGGCGCCCAAGTACTACAGCGTCGGCACCATCGCCGCGGGCAAGACCAGCAGCCTGGAAGATTCCTGGAAGCTGACCTTGACGCGCAAGGGCGCCTCGGCCGGGTATGGCGAATACACCGTCACCTTCTGCGAAGAGGGTTACGACACCGCCAACAGCACCATCACCGATCTGCCTGCCATCAATCCGATGCAGACCTAAGAGCGTTCTGACGACGGCACGGGCGGGTGCAGCCGATCGGTTGCGCCCGCGGCCGTTGTCGGCTCGCCTTGATCTGGAGGGTAGATCATGGAAAGCCTTCGCCGACATCCGCGCCTGGCGCTGATGACGCGGGCGACCATTCGACACGGCAGCGACACGCCCATCGCCGCCGCAGAGGTGTACAACGTCTCTGCCGGCGGGGTGGCAGTCTTCTCGCCGCAGGCCCTGGCCGGCGGCGAACTCGTTGCCCTCGACCTGTCCGTGCCGCAGCCTCGCTCATCGAGCGGGCCGCTGAAGCTCTTCGGCGTCACCCGCTGGTCGCAGACCCTGCCCGAGGGAAACCTGCTGGGCATCGAGTTGGTGGCCGACGAGCGGGCCGGCGACTACCAGGCCTTCAAGACGCACCTCCAGACCCTCCAGCGCCCCCCGATGCGGCGGGCGGCCTTTACGATGGTCGAGTTGTGTATCGCCATGGTGATCATCTGCATCATGACGACCATGGCGGTGCCGATCTTTCGCCGTTCAATCGAGCAGGCTCGCGTGGACGGCGCGGCCGCCAACCTCAAGACAGTCTGGTCGGCGCAGCGCCTCTACTGGCTGGAGTACCGCACGTTTGCCCCGCGGCTGCTGGACTTGCAGGGGCAGGATTTGCTGGCGGCCTCGGTCGCCCAGAGCATCAACAATGCCGACGCCGTCTACGTCTATGACGTCGTCGGGGCCGATGCGACGTCATTCGTCGTCCGCGCCTCGCGCAATGGCAGCCGCGTCTGGAGCGGGCAGTTGATTATCGATCAGAGCGGAACCATCAGCGGAATCGTCAGCAGCGGCCAGACCGTGCTGACGCCCACACAATAGGATCCTCATGACGACCTCGAAAACATGGCGCGGCGCCGCGGGCGGCTTCACGCTGCTGGAGCTTCAGGTGGCCGTGGCGGTACTGGGCATCGGGCTGCTGAGCCTGGTGGGCTTGACCGTGCGCCAAAGCCGCACCGTCAGCGAGATCGAGTCCTGGTGCCTGGGCGACCCGACCTTCTACGCCGTCAGCCAGACCGACGGATGGCTGCAGCGGTTGGACGTCCCGGCGGACCTGTACGACAGCGCCGGCGCCACGGCGTGGTCGCCGCCGGTGGCCGCCTCGCGATTCAACGTCGTTACGCTGGAGGACTTCCAGGGCTCCCTGTCGGCGCAGACGATAACCGCCCAGGCCAGCGTGGCCGTCATAAGCGGCGGCGCCAATGACCCGGTCAGCAATAGAGGGCAAAGCAAAGGCCGCAAACTCGGACATTACAAGAAATAGCCGTGAGACCCGTACAGACATCCCAGGGATGTTCCACCCGCGCCGCCTTTACGCTGCTGGAGCTGATGGTCGTGGCCACGTTGATGACCTTGGTCACGGCCATCTCCGCCCAGTTCTGGCGGTATTTCTCCGTGCAACTGACCGACGTCTCGCAGCGCAGTACCGCCGCGCAGGAACTGCAGTTTGCCGTTGAGAGTCTTCGCGCGGACCTGGGGATGGTCCGACAGGTCACGGCCGTCACTCAAACCCGCATGCGCATTTATACCGGTCCGGCCGGCAACGAAGAGGAAATCGACTACTGGCTCGAAGGCAAGAGGCTCTTCCGCCAGGATGTGGCGACGGGGCAGTCCGTGCCGCTGGCGGGGAACGTTTCGGAGTTCCAGGTGCAGAATATAACGCCGACGAGCGTGCGGATCGTTACGGCCGTGACCCGCGGCAGCGTGGTGCGCCGGGCCACGATGATCTGGAGCGCGCCATGAACGCGCCGGCGCGACATCGCGGCCATGCGCTGGTGGGCACGATGGCCTTTCTGGTTCTGGCGATGTTGCTGTGGATGGCCGCCTTTGCGCAGTCGTCGTCGCAGTTGCGGGTCGCCACGATATTCACCCAGGAGGATGACCTCAACAACGGTCCGGCGCGCGTGATGGCCTGGGCCCTGACGCTGCTGGAAACGGGAACGCCGGCGGAGAATCCGTATTCCTGCGTCGCGACGATCGACGACGATCGCTACATCATGACATTCCAGGAAGTCACCGCCGGAAAGTACGCCATCAGCGTCCGCCCGGCCACGGAGACGGACACCTACCATCCCAAAGTGCCGATGACGTTCGCCTCTAACCAGAATAATGGCAACGGCAACGGCAACGGCAACGGCAATGGTAACGGCGATAACGAGACGACGGCCGACAGCATCACGGACACGGGGAATAACGGCAACGGCAACGGCAACGCCTACGGCAAGAGCAAAGGCACCATCAAGGTTAAGAAAAAGACGTAAGCCCCGCCGGTCAGATCAGCCGCCGATCCTGCCTGCCCATCCGAAGGGGTCGAGGCCCGCCCGCACCGACTTGAACGTCTTGCACACGACGGCGGCATGCTCGCCGGGGCGGGCGTAGACGGCGTCGCCGTGGGCGGCGCCGCTGACTTTCCAGAACATTGCCGGGTGATTTGCCGAGGCGTAGAGCGTCCGGGCCTGCGCGATCGGGACGTTGGCGTCCTGGTCGCTGTGGATCATCAGCAGGGCTCTGCCGGCCATGGCCGCCATGTCTGTCGCCGCCGACTCATCGAGCAGGTTGTCGCCGGCCTGGAGCGAGGCCATTGCCAGCGTGGCGCCGCAGACGTATCGCCGGGCCGGACCGGGCAGCCACGCGAGAATCGAGTCCAGCTCCGCCCTCGGCGAGGGGTAAAGGCTGTCGACGGCCAGGGCCTCGATGCGCGTGTCGGCCTTGGCCGCGGCCAGCACCGCCGCGGCGCCTTGCGAGATGCCCACGGCCAGCACGTGCGTGCTGTGACGCGGGTGAGCCTGCTTGAGGTACCGCAGCGCCGCCAGCACGTCGCGAGACTCGACCACGCCGAATCCGCGGCTGTAGCCCTCGCTGGCGCCTTCGCCGCGCAGGTCCATCAGCAGCACGTTAAAGCCCTGCTCGCCCAGCATGCGGGCGTACGGGATGAGCGTGGCCTTGCCCATGCCGCGCCCGGGCACGACGATCACGGCCGCGTTGCTCGATGCGTCGTCAGCGGGCATGTACCAGCCGCGCACCACGATCCCGTCGTCTGTGTAGAAGCCTGCCCTGGCAAAATTGGCCCCGCACAGGGCCTGCGGATCGGTGGAATCGGCGAAACGAATCCAGTGCGTCGTCAGTGCGGCTGTGGCCAGCGGGGCGGCGATCAGCAGCACCACCGCCACGCGCGCCGCCAGCACGCAGGCGCGGCGCCATCGAGCGGCCGTCACCAGGCCGCTGATCCCCATCAGCCGCCGCATCACGGTGCGGCAGGCGCGGTCCAGAGACCAGATGATGATGTGGATGGCCGCCACAAAATACGCCGCGGCAGCCATGTCCTGCCACCGAGCGGCAGCCGAGGGCGTCACGTATACGAACGCCGCCTGGTACGCCGCCACCAGCGCCAGCAGCAGCACCACATAAATGGCGAAATAGATCGCGTGCCGGCGAGACAGGCCCGTCACCACGTGCCGCCGCAGCAGCAGCGCGTGGGCCAGGAAGATCGGCACCGCTGCAAAGTACGCCGCCTCGACGGGCGAGGCGCACAGCAGCATGCTCAGACCGTAAATCAGGGCCGAGGCGACGATGAAGAGCGATACAGCAGCAGATCGAGTAGAGGTCAATAATCGCACCGGCGCTCCCTTTGGCGTTATCCGACTTGGCCTCCATGCCGCAGTTGCCGCCGTCGCAGTGTGGCATGGGCGTCTCGCCCATGCTCTTATGCACGGGCGAGACGCCCGTGCCACACAACATACATGCATGGCCGGGACGGCCATGCCACGAATCATCCTATCACGGCACGGGGAATCTGCATACGGGGTAATTGGCGGAAAGTTGTCCCAATTTTGCCCGCCATAGCGTATGAACTTAGCATGAGTTATCAAGAAGGATCAGGGCCCCGGTCGCGATCGCCGCTGCACTACGTGTGCGGGGGCATGTTGGCGCTGTTCGTGCTGATGATCCTGGCCCTGATCGCCGCCGACTTCATCTATCTGGGTCAGAGCGCCGCAGGGCCCAAGGCGCTCTGGGACCTGCTGACGCAGCAGCAGATGTTCTTTGCCCTCCGGATGAGCCTGGCCACGTCGCTGACGACGCTGATCCTGGTGCTGCTGACGGGCGTGCCCATCGGCTACGCCCTGAGCCGCTACCGCTTTCCGCTACGGGCGGTGTGCGACATGCTCGTCGACGTCACGCTCGTCCTGCCGCCGGTGGTGACGGGCATCACGCTGTTGGCGTTCTTCAATTTCGGGTTCGGTCAAATCATCCGCGCCGCCCTCGAACGCGCCGAACTGTCCACCGTCTCCGGGGTCGGAATCGTCATGTGCCAGTACCTGGTGGCCGTGCCGTACTGCATCCGCTCGGCCAAGGCCGCCTTCAACGGCGTCGACCGCAACCTCGAGCAGGTCTCCCGCGTGATGGGGTGCACCGAGTGGCAGACGTTCCACCGCGTCTCGGCCCCGCTGGCGCTCAACGGGCTGATCGCCGGGGGCGTCATGGCCTGGGCCCGCGCGCTGGGCGTGTTCGCCCCGATCATGGTCTTCGTCGGCACGGGTCCGCGAGTGCTGACCATGCCCACCACGCTCTGGCTGGAATTGAGCACCGGCAACATCGCCTCGGCCGTGGCCATCGCCATGGTCATGCTCGTCCTGGCGGGCGCGGCCCTGGTGCTGGTGCACTGGCTGGCGCCGGAGGGCAACATCGTATGATCGGCCTGGAACTCAGCGGCGTGACGATTCGGGCCGGCGACTTCGTGGTCGACGCCGCAACCCTGTCCGTTCCGGCAGGGCAGTACTTCATCCTCATGGGCCACACCGGCGCGGGCAAGACGCTGCTGATGAAGGCCGTCTGCGGTCTGCAGGAGATCGTGAGCGGGCGCATCGCCATCGCGGGCCGCGACGTGACGGCCATGGATCCCTGCCGCCGCGCGATCGGCTATGTCCCGCAGGACGGCGGGCTCTTTCCGCACTTGAACGTTTTCGGCAACATCGGCTTCGCGCTGGACTTGCAGGGCCTGGGCCGGCGAGAGATCATCGAGCGCGTGGAGGAGATGGCCGAGGGGCTGGGCGTCAGCTCGCTGCTGGGGCGGCGCGTCGGGCGCCTCAGCGGCGGCGAGCGGCAGAAGGTGGCCTTGGCCCGAGCCCTGACGCGGCGCCCGCGCCTGCTGCTGCTGGATGAGCCTATCAGCGCCCTCGACGAGGCGACCCGCGAGAACATCAGCGGCCTGCTCAAACGCGTGCACGAGCAGTACGCTTTGACGACGATTCACATTTGCCACAATCCGGCCGAAGCTCAGCAACTTGGCGACCGCGTCGGCGTCATGAGCGGCGGGCGGTTGATGGCGGATGAACTGCGGAGTGCTGAGATATGAAACGAGTTGTCACCGCATTGCTCGCTCTGATGATAGTCACCGCGCTGGTCGTGGTCATTTGGCCAGGCAAGGCCCCAGGCCCGCTGTGCCTGGTCGGCGGGACGATGACGCCGCTGTTTAACGACCTGGCGGCCGCCTACGAAAAGTCCGGCGGCGGCAAGATTGAGATCAGCTCCGGCGACTCGGGCGAACTGATGGCCAAGATCGAGCTGGGCCAGCAGGGCGACCTGTACGTGGCGCACGATCCGTTCATGGACCAGTGCGTCCAGCGGAAGCTCGGCACCGACGCCTGGACCGTCGGCGAGCTGGTGCCGGTGCTGGTGGTTCAGAAGGGCAACCCCAAGAAGATCACGGCACTGAAAGACCTCTTGCGCCCGGACGTGCGCGTCTATTTGACCGACTACAAGAGCTCGACCATGGGCATGCTGCTGCCGACGATTTTCTCCCGCGCGGGCATCGACTTCGCCCAGTTTAACGACACCAAGAAGAATATTCCCACCAACCGCAGCGGTTCGTGGGTCGCCAACCAGGTCATCATGAATCAGGCCGACGCGGCGATCGTCTGGCAGGCGGTGGCGGCCCTGCGGAGCAAGGATCTGGACGTCATCAACATCGACGGCGCTCTGCCGCGGCCCGGCGTCGACGCCGTCACCAGCGCCAGTGGCAAGAGCTATTACCTCACGCCCGTCAAGGTCGGCCTGGTGCTGCTGGCCTCGAGCAAGCAGCAGGCGAGAGCCCTCAAGTTCGTCGAGTTTGTGCGCTCCGACGCGGCCAAGCCAATCTTCAGGAAACACTCGTTCAAAGTGTCCGACATCTTCGGCCGGGCCGAATACGTCAAAGGCGTCAAGGTCGCGGCGGCCACGCAGCCGCAGAGCGCGCCATGAGGAAGCCGCTGATTACTCTGCTGGTGCTGGGGGTGGTCATCGCGGCGGTCGTGGTGATGTACCCCTCCGCGCACGCGGCCGGATCATTGCGACTGTACGCCGGCGCGGGCTTGCGCCCGGTGGCGGATAGGCTGGCGGCCGCGTTCCAGGCCGAGAGCGGGATCAAGGTCGAGTGCGACTACGGCGGCAGCGGCGAGGTGCTGGCCCGTGCGCGGGAAGACGGCCGCGCCGACCTCTTCCTGCCCGGCGATGGATGGTATGTCGACCGGATGGAAGAACTCGCCCCCGGCCGCGTGGCCCAGCGACAGACCGTGGCGTATCTCGTGCCCGTTATCATCGTGCGCAAGGATAGCGAGAAGACCCGCTCGCTCAAAGGGCTGGCGGACCTGGGTGGCGGCGATCTGCGAGTCGGGCTGGGCAAGAACCCCAGCACGCAGATCGGGCGAACCTCGGCCGTCATGCTGACGCAGGCCGGGGTGCATATTCCGCCCCAGCGGCTGCAGGAGGCCCTGACCGTCAACGAACTGGGCGTGTGGGTGAAGATGAAGGCCGTCGATGCCGCCATCGTCTGGGACGCCATCGCCGCGGGCCTGGGCGAGGAGGTGACCACCATCCGCCTGCCGCCCGAGCAGGCCGCCCCTTCGCTGGTTGTGGCGGCCCGCCTGTCGACCTCGAAGTCGCCTGAGATGGCCAAGCGGTTCCTGGCCTTCCTGGCCAGCCCCCGCGCACAGGCTATCTTCGCCCAAACGGGATACAGCACGAAGAAGTTGTGAGTTGTGAGTGGTGAGTTGAGAACTCACAACTCACAACTCGCTTTCAAAAGATACCCGGCCAAGGTAACAATTGTCTTTTCTTGTCTGTTTTTCGCACAACTCAGGAAGCCACAGTTTGCATAACGACTTGCCATAAAAAGCCTTATAGAAATAACGCCGTTGTCCGCCCCTGGTGCCCAGACAATCCCCCTCCGGACGCTCAAACTCAAAGGCAATCTGGTGCATCCCGACACATTTGGAGAGCAGGAACCGGCAGCGGGGTGACTCACCACTCACCACTCACAACTCACCACTCACCACTCACAACTCACAAATCAGCTACTTCCTTGCCGGGCTTTGGGGGGCGTTGCCGGCGCCGTAGCCG
This sequence comes from Planctomycetaceae bacterium, assembly GCA_021371965.1. The sequence continues at coordinate 16,300 of JAJFVE010000024.1, read as the reverse complement.
ATGCTGCCGTGGGGGGCGACTTTGTACCCCCATTTGTCAATGTATTGCTGGCGTGGCTTGAAGTCGTCGCCGGCTTTCTTGAGCTGCGCCTGGAGCTGGTCTTCGAGTTGCTTTTGCATCGCGGCGTGAGCGGGCTTGTTGGCCAGGTTGTTCATCTGCCACGGGTCGGCCGCGTTGTCGTACATCAGCCACGGCCCTTCCTCGCTTCGCACGTAGGTGTATCGCGAGGTGCGGATCGCGCGGTAGGCACGCCGCAAGGCTCCGGAGAAGGGCGAGACGCCCATGTACAGCGCCGCGCGGCCGGCGTCTTCGCGCTCCCCGGCCGCCACGGCCGACAGGTCCTCTCCCTCGACGCTCTTGGGCACGGCCACGCCCGCCAGGCCCAGCAGCGTCGGCAGGATGTCCGGCGTGTTGATGGGCGTGGCGATAGTGCGCCCGCCGCCGACCTTCCGCCTGGGGTATCGCATCAGCAGCGGCACGCGGCACGACTCGTCCCACGGCACCTGCTTGGTGCACGGGGCTATGCCCTGGGCGCCCATCATCTCGCCGTGGTCGGAGGTGAAGACCAAAATCGTATCGTCAGCCAGCCCGGCCTCGGCCAGCGTCTGCACCACCTGGCCTACGCACTCGTCCACGGCCGAGCAGTGCCCGTAGTAGCCGGGCAGTTCCTTCAGCACGCGCGGCCGCATGGCCGCCGGGACGTTGGGGTTGAGCTTGAGCTTCTCGGGCGGGTACAGGTCCTTGTACCGCTGCGGGGCCGTGTTGTGCGGGAAGTGCGGCGAGCCGTACGAGACCACCAGCAGGAAAGGTTTCTTGGAGGCCGCGCGGCCACGGATGTACTGCCGCGCGTCGGCCGTCTGGGCGAAGGCGTCGTAGCCGTCCCAGAACTTCTTCTCCTGCGATTGGCCGGTGTAATAGTGCGAGTGCGGGTAGTTGTGGTCGCACTCGGCCGCCTTCCAGTACTCGAACCCCTGCCGCCGGGCGGGCGGGATGTACGCCCCGCGCCCGTGGCCGTCGAGATGCCACTTGCCAATGTACGCCGTATCGTACCCCGCCGCCGCAAAAATCTCGGCCATGCAAACCTCGCGGTCGGGCAGATACAGGTCGTTGAGAAACATCCCCGTCGATGTGGGGTACCGCCCGGTCATCAAGGCCGCCCGATACGGCGTGCATACCGGGCAGACCGAGACAGCCGTAGAAAAGTTGACGCTCTGCCCCGCCAGCCGGTCAAGGCAAGGCGTCTTGACGTTAGGGTCGCCCGCGTAGCCGGTCGCCCTCGCCCGCCATTGGTCCGCCAGCAGAAAAACGATGTTAGGCCTCTTTGCCGGTGCCGACTCCGCTCCAACCGCCGCCCGCCCCAGCACGGCAGCGGCCGCAGCAGCCCCAGAGACCTGCAAAAAAGTGCGTCGCGAAATGCGTTTCGATCCGTGCATATCAGGCTCCAGCATAATCCCACAATACGATATCAGCGATGTCAGCAATTGGGAATGGCGCCCCGCGCGACTTGAGCAGCCCGACCTTGCCTGCGCCATGCCCCGGATGTACTATCTCATGCCCGCAGGCAATTCGTGCGGGATTCTGAAATTGGGAGCGCTCAAATGGGAACTGTCATAACTATTCTCGCGGTCCTGGGAGTTTGCAGTCTATTCTGGTGGGTCTGGGGACGCTGCGGAGGCAGGAGGCTGGGAAGCGTTTCTCCCCGTATGGCTGCCAAAAGGTTCTGGTGCCTGGCGGCCGTGATTATGCGCGGGAATCATGAGGCTTTGGCCGAGTCTCTCAAGACGCAGGCTCAGCTAAGCAAGGCAGAGAAGAAAACTGCATTCCAGGCCCACGCTACCACGGCAAACGAGATAACTCAGTGGCTCAAGGCCCAAGGCCTGTGGGCGTCGCTATCGGCTAAAGAGCGGCAGATGATGGCGAGAGATTTCGGGTCCTGGCGCAAGAAGGAGAAAATCGACTCCTCCTGGCGGCGGGAAGCTGCGGCGGTGCTGGGCTGGGCATTGGGGTACACACAACAAATTGCTCCCTGGGACGAAGCTAGTGCGCACAAGGAACTGATTGAGGCCGCAGGTGGATTTCTCAACCCTGTCGCAGATCGAATTGCGCGGGCTACCCTGTTGCCGCGCCAGCAATTGGAGGGGGCACGCGACGTGGCCGAAGCGTGGCTTTGGCGGGCGCGGACCACGCAGCTTCAGCGCATCCGACGTAAGGCGCCGCCAGGGATTACGTTTGAAGAGATCATTCGATTGTCCTCCGAAAAGGCAGCCCAGATGGGGCTCTTCCAGCCGATTGATGGTGACTTCCCGGCAATGGGCAAGCCATATCGTGCCTTGACGAGTGAAGAATGGTCGGAGATGCACAGTATCGCGACGGAACGGCTATACGCCATGAACTGGTTATGCGGACGCTCACGAAGATGGGATCATGTCCGCTGCGACACTTGAGAGCATGGGGAGTGGGGGTCCCTTCGAGTAAGAGGATTCACAGTATATCGCTGGCCGTACAGAAAGGCGGAACAATGCACAACTGCGATGATCGAAAGGCAGATCGGCATGCTGACTGGCCCCATCTCGATAGGGAACGGATTGAAAGACCTTTGCCGCCAGAAGCGCGCCGCCCACTGGAGGCATGCATCTCACATGCGCGCGATCTTATCTGTGCGGCTGATGCCCTTCAGGAGAGGCATCTTTACAATCTGGCGTACCACATGGCCACTTTGTGTCTAGAGGAACTGGGAAAGGCCCATCTGCTCTTCATGAACTTTCTCGTGTCTGAGAGGTCAGGCGAAACACGGGGCAGATTTCAGAGCACAGATGACCACGTGAAGAAGCTCTTTTGGTCGTTGTTCGCGCCGATGTTTGGCAAAGAACCAGTGACCAAGAAATCTCTTGAAGCTGTCCAAGGCCTTGCCACGCGGATACATGGGCGCCGCCTACGAGGCCTCTATGTCGAGCCCCAAGCAGAGGATTTCTCGCCCCCGAGGGAGACCGTCTCCGAAAATGCCTTGGCGGACCTGATGGGCCTGGCCCGGGCCAGGCTCGACATAGAGAGGCCGTTTGAACGCGCACCTTTGACTGACGAGGAAAGTGGCATCATCGACTGGTACGTAAAGGCAGGTGACGACCTCGACAAGCGGGCGTTCATGATGAGCGTTGAGGCCATGGAGAAACTCGTAGAAATCGGGAACGGCTTGGGATGGATGAAATGGATGAAGGAGAAGTACGAGGATGCGGAGCGGGAGGCTTTAGCTCTAGCACGGCGTGAACTGGAGAGGACCGAGCCCTCCGAGGCCGAGCGCCTTGGTGAGAAGTGGAAGCTGCGCATACGCTTGGTCACTGCTTCACATTCGTTGCGTCGAAATGACCTAGTCATATGGAATGCGATTTCCCAATGGATTAAACTTGTTCCAGTGGACACGAAGAAGGACGAGGTTCTCGTCGAGTTCACACTCCCGAAGTGCATCCCAGTGCACGGCGTGTGGTCTGTCGGCATGGACATGTCGAGAAAGTTCGTCATTGCACTCAACATAGGGACAATGGGCTTCTTTTGGTGGCACATGCCAAGAGATGTTTCGCGTTACTACGAGCGGCTGATTGATCTCGAGACAGATCGTGAGGTCGTGATTGAACGGAACCCCAAACTCCTTGTCGACTGGCCCCACAAAAGGCTGAGCCAGCAGATGCTGCACAGTGTTGCGCTGGCCTTCGGGATGATACCGAAGGCCGGGCAAAACCAAGGAGCGGAGCCCTTCAATCGTTACGCCGTGGGGCTTGCGCTAATGGCGAGGAACGACGTCCATCTTCAGTTAGAGGTGCAGGCTTTTGTTCACTTCTACGGCGCGCTGAAAACAGGCATGTGTACCTATGGCGACTGGGATGGCAAGTCATCCTTCAGAGATGCGATGCATTCTCTGCTTGATCCACTGTTACACAATCCCGAAGAGGTCGAGAGGTATTACCGACTGGGTGATAGGCCGACGGAGAAAGCTCTGGCCCCGCAGGACATCACACTCCGGGAGGTGGCCTGCATGAAGCTTCTTGCAGACGCCTACTTCGGTAAGACATTCCAACGCATGGCGGCGGATAAACAGTCCGGGTAGTAGGTGATAGGATTTGATCCTGAGTCCTAGGGAGGATCCTCTTCGCTCTATTCTCCCCTTGATCCTCCCGACCTCCGGGTGCGGCCACGGAGCCACAGGTAGTTATCAAGAAAGATCGTGGCGGGCAGCTTGCACGCGGCAGCAAGAGTCCGTGCGTACTTCTGAAATCTTTCGCTATCTGCCTCCTGTAGTTTCCCGAGCCCTTTCCATGGCGGCAATTCCCTCCGCCCGGCGAGCCTCTTGAGTTCGCTTGCCACGACGCGATCAAGCGGCACTTCCAGCCACCGCCCAACCTTTGCCAAGCCATATTCGCGGCGGAGGTAGGTGTTGTAGAAACACGACCGGAGGAACAGATTGGTCGTTTTGCGAGCAATGCCCCACGGCTTAGGTTTGCGCGACTTGGGGAGTCTGCGCTGAAGTCGCCGTGTGTGGAGCGCTAGCCAAGTTGAGAACTCCCGCCGGCTGGTCCGTGGGATTCTACTGAGATTCATCCGGCCAAGGTAATTGTGAACCCTCCTTACCGTATTCTTCGGTTGACCGCGGACTGCGCTTGGACCAACTGCTTCCACCGCGACAAACTGCTGAATCAGGCGAAGGAGTATCTTCTTATTGACCGGCCGCATAGAGTGGCCTTCCTGTCGTTATGCAGCTGCCGTGGCTCATGTTTGCCGCGATTCCAAAGCGTCCCCACGGGACGCACTACGCACGGGCTTGCTGACTCTACAGATGTTTTTGTGCTACCCTTGGCGACCTTTGCGTCCTTTGCGGTGAATCTCACCGCGTCAGATTCAATCCCGCGCCGTCCGGCTCGAAGATGTGGACGCGCTGCATGTCGATGTGGAACTGGGCGGGGGTGTCGGCTTTGAGGTCGCGCTGGGCGTCTACTCGGGCCACGATGTGGCCGTGGCGGGGAGTCGCGGCGAAGAGGTCCATCTTGTCGCCTAAGGGCTCGATCACCTGGAGCTTGACGGGCAGGGTGTTGTCGCGGCCGGCGAAGCGGCCGGTGTCGTGCAGGGCGATGGCCTCGGGACGCACGCCCAGGACTACGCTCTTGCCCAGCCATGCGGACAGCTTGGCGGCGTGGGCGTCGGTCAGGCGGAGTTGGGCGGCGCCTTCGTCAAAATAGACTCCGCCGTTTTGCGCGACTAGCTTGCCGTTGAAGAAATTCATCGGCGGGGTGCCCACGAAGCTTGCTACGAAGCGGTTGGCGGGGGATTCGTATACTTCCAGCGGGGCGCCGACCTGGTGTATGCGGCCGTCCTTCATCACCACGATCCGGTCGCCGAGGGTCATGGCCTCTTCCTGGTCGTGTGTGACGTAGATGGTGGTGGTCTTGAGCTGGCGGTGGAGGCGTTTGAGCTCGGCCCGCATTTCGACGCGCAGCTTGGCGTCGAGGTTGCTCAGCGGCTCGTCGAAGAGGAATGCCGCGGGGTTTCGGACGATGGCGCGACCGACGGCGACGCGCTGGCGCTGCCCGCCGGAGAGGGCCTTGGGCTTGCGTTCGAGGAGGTTCTCGATGCCCAGGATTTTGGCGGCCTCGCGCACGCGCGTGTCGATTTCGGCCTTGGGCACGCGGCGCAGCTTGAGGGCGAAGCCCATGTTCTTGTACACGCTCATGTGCGGGTAGAGGGCGTAGTTCTGGAAGACCATGGCGATGTCGCGATCCTTGGGCGGCGTGTCATTGACGACGCGGTCGCCGATGCGGATTTCGCCGGCAGTGATCTCCTCGAGGCCGGCCACCATGCGCAGCGTCGTGCTCTTGCCGCAGCCGCTGGGTCCGACGAGCACGACAAACTCCGCATCGGCGATCTCGAGCGAAACGGCATCGACGGCCGTCACGTCGCCGGGGAAGACTTTCGTCACATCCTGCAACAATACCTGTGCCATGTGCCTCTCCAATAGCAGCACGCCTATTCTACCGAGCCGGCGGTGCAATGGAAGAAGGGAATGGGGCAAGGATGGGACAGGGAAGAAGCCGACGACGAGGACGAGGACGACGACGAGGACGAATAATTGGCAAGCGGATCAACGCGGATGAGGAGAGTCGCTCGCGAAAATCGAGCGGGATGAATCTGCCATCAAAGCAGGACACCCTTGTCGTACTCGTCGTCGTCCTCGTCGTCGGTTGTTTCAGTTCTTACGCCGTTACGATATACGTCTTTCCCATCTCGACATTGAACTTCAGGCGATGGCCGTCGGTGTGGGTTGAGATTTCCTTGCCGCCCAGGTCGGTCACTCGGTACTTGCCGGCGGCGCAGCGGATGGTGCACTCGCGGGTCGTCAGCGGGCGGATTCTTGCCTCGGTCAGCTTTCCGCCGGACCAGGCTACGTCTACCGTGTACCCGCCGCGGGCGCGCATGCCGGCGATCTTGCCCGTCGGCCACGCCGGCGGCAGGGCCGGCAGGAAGTGCAGCTCTTCGTGGTAGCTCTGCAGGAGCATTTCCATGACGGCGGCCGTCCCGCCGAAATTGCCGTCGATCTGGAAAACGCGCGGCGGATGCAGGTCCAGCAGCGTGTCGGTGGCCTGCTGGGCGATGAGATTGATCAGGTGCTTCCAGGCCTCGGCGCCCTCGCCCATGCGGGCGTAGCAGCAGGCCACCCACGAGCGGCTCCAGCCGGTGTGCCCGCCGCCCTTGGCCAGGCGCCGCTCAAGCGAGATGCGGGCGGCCTTATAGAGTTCGGCGCTGCGGTCGGGGTCGAACAGGTCGCCGGGGAACAGCCCGTACAGGTGCGAGATGTGCCGGTGTCCGGGCTCGACTTCTTCAAACTCCTGGTTCCATTCGAGCAGTTGGCCATGGCTGCCGATCTTGAGCTTGGGCAGCCGCGCCAGTATGTCGCGCCACTGGCGGGCCTTGCCCGCGTCGACGCCGAGGATCTCGGCTGCTTCCACCGCGTGCGTGAGCACGTCAGTGCAGAGTTCCACGTCCATCGCCGAGTTGACGCACAGCGTCACGGGGTAATTGCCGCCGCCGACGAAGCGGTTCTCCGGGCTCTGCGAGGGCACGATCTGCAGACCGCCGTCCTTGTCCTCGATCAGGTACGACTCGTAAAACGCCGCGACCTCTTTGATGAACGGGTATGCCCGCTCGGCCAGGAACGCCTTGTCCTGGCTGTACTGCCAGTGCCACCACACGTGCTGCGACAGCCACGGGGCCGCGCCGATCCAGACCGCCCAGCCGGTGGCCTCGGGTGTGCAGCGGCCCCAGGCGTCGGTGGTGATCGGGATGAACACGCCGTTGCAGCCGTAGAGGTCCATCGCGGCCTTGCGGCCGTGAGGCACCATGCGCTCCAGGTGCTGAAAGAGCGCCTCGGTGGTGTACTGCAGGTGGCCGTTCTCGGCCGGCCAGAAGTTCATCTGCAGATTGATGTCGTGATGGTAGTCGGCTTCCCATGCGGCCAGGATGTGTTCGTTCCACTTGCCCTGGAGGTTGGGCGGCAGTTGGGCGGTGACGGTGCTGGCCATCAGCAGGTATCGGCCGTAGTTGAAGTACAGCAGCGGCAGGGCGGGGTCCTGCTCGCCCTTGCGGGCGGCGGCCATGCGCAGATCGGTGGCGGCGGGGTTGGCCGGCACGTCGACGGTCAGAACGAGCGTGCCGTAGTATCGATCGTAGACGGCCTGATTCTGCGCCAGCAGGTCCGCCCACGAATCGGCGGGCATGGGCTTGGAGCGGCACTCGGCGGCCGGGGCCATTCCCGTGGCCGTGGTGCCAACGTTGAGGCCGACGAGCACTTCGCGCGCGTCGGCGACGACGAGCCGGTCGCCCTCGACGCGGGCCGAGCCGCCGCTGCGGCGGACGTCGCCCTGTACGCGGAACGACAGCCCTTGGTGAATGTGCCCATCCATCACCAGCCGCTCGTGCGAGGTGTCCCATCGCAGGAAGCAGGCGTCGTCTTCCACGCGAGCGAGCCAGAACTCCCCGCCGAAGGGCTTGTCGGCCGTCACGCGGACCAGGATCAGGTCGTGCGCCAGGTCGGCCAGGTACTGGCAGAGATAATGCACGCCGTCGGAGTCATACTCGACCGTGACGAGGCCATTGGTCAGGTCCAACTCGCGGCGGTAGTTCCGCACGTCGCCGTGGTCGAGCTGAAAATGAAAATCGCCGGCGGGCTGGTAGGAGTCTACGCGATTTCGCCCGGTGGTGGCCGGCCAGGCAGTGCCGAAGGTCTCGTCGCCGAGGAGGGTTCCTTCCTCGTATTTGCCCGCCAGGAGCAGCTCGCGCACGCGGGGCAGCAGGTGCGAGCGTTTTTCGACGTCGCGCATGCGGTTAGGCCCGCGCCAGAACCACTCGTGGTTCAGCGCGACGCGCTGCGGATCGGTCGTGCCCAGGATCATCGCGGCCAGCCGCCCCGTGCCGATGGGCAGACCGCTCATGTATTCCGTCGGGGGCGTCGTGTACCAGAGTTTCGTTGCGGACACTGTTTTCACTCCTGTAAGGTCTTGATGGCTGCAGAAGTTTTACGCGGCGGCGAGGGAATTGCCAATTGCCAATTTCCAATTGCCGATTGCCGGATATCCCCGGCGCCTCAGGCCGATGGCCTCGTGATCGTCCTCGTCGTCGTCCTCGGTGTTTCAGTCAGGGAAGAAACCGACGACGAGGACGAGGACGAGCACGAATTGACTCGATTGACACACTGAGTACGGCAGGGTAAGACGTGGCCATGTCGACGACTGATCTCTATCGCGAGTTTCATCGGCCGGGGTTTCATTTCACTCCTGCTCGTGGGTGGATGAACGACCCCAATGGTCTGGTGTTTTATCAGGGCGAATACCATCTGTTCTTTCAGCACAATCCTTTCGGGACCGGCTGGGGCAACATGACTTGGGGCCACGCCGTCAGTGAAGACCTCGTGCACTGGCGCCAGATCGACAATGCCATCTGCCCCGACGACCTGGGCCACATCTTCTCCGGATCGGCCGTCGTTGACTGGCGCGACTCGGCGGGTTTTGGCGGCGGGCGCGAGACCATGGTCGCGTTCTACACCTCGGCGGGCTCGATGGTCAGCCCGCCCAGGCCCTTCACGCAGTCGCTGGCGTGGAGCAGCGACCGCGGGCGCACGTGGACCAAGTACCCCGAGAACCCGATCCTGCCGGAGTTCCGCGGCGGCAATCGCGACCCCAAGGTGATCTGGCACGAGGCCGCCGGCCGATGGCTCATGGCGCTGTACCTCGACGGCAACGACTACCTCCTGCTGACCTCCAGCGACCTGACGAATTGGGCGAAGCTGTGCGAGGTGACCGTCAGCGGCGCCAGCGAGTGCCCGGATATCTTTGAACTGCCGGTGGACGAGGGCCCTGACACGCGCTGGGTCTTCTGGGGCGCCTCGGGTCTGTATCTGCTGGGCGACCTGACGGCCGACGGCTTTGTACCGCACGGTGCGGCGCAGAAATCGGAACTGGGCGCCACCGGATACGCCGCACAGACCTTCAGCGACATCCCAGCCGCGGACGGGCGGCGCATCCAGATCTCGTGGATGGCCGGGGCGAAGTTCCCTCGCATGCCGTTCAACGGCCAGATGTCCTTTCCTGTCGAGTTGACGCTGCGGCGATTCAACGACGGCGTGTTTCTCTGCCGCCAGCCCGTGCGCGAGATCGAGCGTCTCTATGGCCGCTGCATCGAGTTGTGCGAAACCGATCTGACCGTGGGCCGGCAACTCGTGCCCGAAACCCGCCACGATCTGTTGGACGTGTCGATAGAAATCGAAGCCCCCGCCACGGCCGCGGTGGTCGTCCTCATCAACGGCAGCGCCCTGCACATTACGCCCGACCAGGGCAAGTTCAGCTTCCTTGGCCGCGATGTGCCTCTGACGCCGCCGCACGAGGGACGTCTGACGTTGCGGCTGCTGATCGACCGCACGAGCATCGAGATCTTTGACGCCAGCGGCCGCCTGTCCGCCGGTTTCGCCATGCTGCCCGAGGCGGGGGATGTCCCGCTGGTCTTCCAGGCGCACGTCAAAAACGTCCGCCTGCACCGGCTGACGATTCACGAACTCAAATCGATCTGGTGAGCCGCTCGTAACGGCCAGTGGGGAGCAAGCCTAAAGGATAATAGGGCATCTGCTGAGGCAGCGCCCCAATCGGCACGTCATACAATGTTTGTGGAGATGGGGCTTTACAGGGGGAAGCAGTCATGACCAAGCACGATGTCGTAGAAACTCGGCAAACCCAAGAGCAATCTCAAGAAGAGGGAACCATGGCCAGACAGGAAGCACTCGACGAACTTCGCGAAGACATCAAGCGGCTCAAACAGGATCTCAAGGCGATCCTGCAAAGCGTGGGCGACACCGGAAGCGTCAAGTGGGAGCAGATCAGCGACCGCATGAAAGACCGGGCGACGGAAGGGTATGAGCAGTTGCGGGACGCAGCCGAATACGCGCGCCAGCGCAGCGCCCAGGCGACGCAGGCGGCGCGCGAGACGGTATCTGCGCACCCTTTAAGCTGGGTGTTCGGGGCCGTGGGCCTGGGGATCATCCTGGGCAAGCTCATGGGGAGAAAGTGATGAAGCTGATCTGCGACCTTCTGTTGCTTGGCCGCCACTGGGTGCACTATGAAGCCGTGCGCGCCAGGCAGGCGGTGATCTCGACGATCACCGCCATCGTCATGATGATGCTTGGAGGCCTGCTGCTGCTGGGGGCGGCGGGGCTGCTGGTGACGTCGGCGTTCATCGCCATATCGGCGCATCTGGGCCCGGCCCTGGCGGCGCTGCTGACGGGCGGAGGGTTGCTGGCGGCAGCGATGATCTTCGTCCTGCTGGCCAGGGCGGTCTCGCGCTGAGGCGGCGTCGAGGGGCGAACAATTCGCGCACTTTGGGCGCGCAACCGGAATTGCGACGGGGTGGGGAATATAATACTGCGACCTGATCTTCAAACTGTCGCTGGACCGGACCGGTGCAAAGCCATGGACAAGAACAAGACGAACAAGTCTACACATAAGTGGACGGTGCTGCTGGTTGACGATCATCCGGTCGTCCGCCAGGGGCTGCGGACGTTGATCGACGGCGAGAACGATATCGCGGTCTGCGCCGAGGCCGACTCGCCGTCGGAGGCTCTGCGGCTGATCGAGAAGCATCAGCCCGAGGGGGCCGTCATCGACCTGACGCTTCAGGAAGGCAGCGGCCTGGAGCTGATCAAGGACATCCGGATTCGCTATCCGCGGATGTTGTTGCTGGTCTGGTCGATGCGCGACGAGTTCTTCTACGCCGAGCGCGTGCTTCGGGCCGGCGCGCGGGGCTATGTCATCAAGACCGAGCCGGGCGACAAGGTGGTCGAGGGTCTGCGACGAATCCGCCAGGGGCAGATCTACCTCAGCGACCGCATGACCTCGCGCATGATCAATCGCCTGGCCAGCAACCGCGTGGCGCCGGGCCAGCCGTCTGTGCAGGACCTGACCGACCGCGAGATGGAAGTCTTCGAGTTGATCGGCAGCGGCCTGCCCACGCGCGAGATCGCCGAGCGGCTGCACCTGAGCGTCAAGACGATCGACTCGCACCGCGAGCATATCAAAGACAAACTGCAGCTCGACAACGCCACCGAGCTGCTCAAGCACGCCATCCGCTGGGTGCAGTCGGGCGCGTACGGGTAAGGCATTTCCGATATCCAATTTGGAATTTCCAATTGAACGGCCGCCATGGCGCCTAGTTCTAGTGCCAGCGGTCGTACCAGTAGGTGCAGAGGCTCTTGGCGTGGGCGCACAAGGATGTGGCGGCCGGATCGTCCACGTCAACCAGGACGGCGCGGGCGGCTTTGAACTGGTTGCAGGCCCAGGTGATGCCCTTGCGGCGGGCGGGGCGGCTGGCGCGATGGCGACAGAGCAGCTTGAGGTCGCGGTCGAGCTTGTCCATCAATTGCCGCAGCCGCGGGCTGTAGTGCCGCAGGAACGGCCGATGCCACGTGCCCTTGCCGAACAGCGCCGGCTGCGGCGTGCAGCGTCCTGCCCGGGCGACCATGCCCAGGCAGTAGCCCAGGTCGGCGGCTGTGTCGGCCAGTCCCTTCGACTGCGATCGCCGCATGTGTCGGAATGCCACGACGACCAGGCCCATGGCACTGGCGGCGGGGAGTCGGTCGCCTTGCCGCGATGCCGCCGGCGGCGACGATATGTCGGCCTCTGCGATGCTCACGCAATATCCTATGCCTCGGGAAGGGTGGGTCGCCAGAGATGAATTCATTTTTCACCTTGCGTTGACCCTTGGCGCTGCGCCTGTTATAGTTCTGGGACTCTTGCGGTACCCCTAAAGGATGTGTATGGCCAAAGAAGGCGTCATTGAGATCGAAGCGGTTGTCAAGAAGTCGATGCCCAACGCGATGTTCCTGTTGGAGATCGAGACCGGCGGCAAGAAGCACGAGATTGTCGGACATATCTCCGGCCGCATGCGCCGCAACTATATCCGCATCACCCCGGGCGACCGAGTCATGGTCGAGATGAGCCCGTACGACCTGACCAAAGGCCGCATCGTTTACCGGCAACGGTAACCATTTCCAATTTCCAATTTGGAATTTCCAATTGGAACAAAGGCAATCGGCATTACGCTGCTCGCCGCGTATTTCTTCAAATTGGAAATTGCAGATTGGAAATTGGAAATCTTCTTCACCCGCTATTGCGCCGATTGCGATATTCGCGGCGCAGGACGATTCGGCGGATGTCCTCGGCCTCGGCCAGTGGTTGCAGCGTCTCGATCCAGAATCGTCCCATGAAGTCCAGGCGGTGGACGTCGCCGCTGTTGACGAGGCGCACGTGGAACCTGGTCGCGGCGGCCTTGGACTGCGCCTTCATCTCCGGGGCGTCGTGATTGCACGTGAGGTATTCGATGGCGTCGGGGTTGTTGCCCCGGTCCATCATGGTCTCGTCTTCCTTCCAGCGGAAGGGATGGGCCAGAACCGTCAGGTGCCCGTCGTGGCGGGCCTTCTTGAGAATGGCCTCTTCTTCGCCGGCCAGGTCGATGTACCCCGGATCGCTGGTGCCCAGCACCAGCAGGTGCTGCATGCGGGCGAAGCCCACCGTCAGCTCCACGCCGCCGAAAATCTTGATGTTGGGGAACTGCTCGCGCAGGTCGTCGAGTTCAAACGGCGTCCAGACCCGGTCGTGCTCGGTGATGTACACCGCGCCATAGCCCAGTTCGATGAGGCGCTGCATCGACTCGGCCGGCGAGTTGGCCGCACAGCCGCTGTAGCGGGACGTATGCAGATGCAGTTCAACCTTCATGAGCGATTCCGTGAAAGCGAGGAGGCAGGGAGTGCGGGATTACGCGGATTTAAGGGATTAAGAGGATTAAAAAAAAGATCAGGAGACGGGGAGAGCGTGAAGAAAAAGAAAAGCCTGCGAAGACGTTGTTGTTTCCCTGGCTTCATCCCAATCCTCTTAATCCTCTCAATCCGCGTAATCCCGCACTCCCTGTCCCCGGCCGCACAGTTTAGAAGTCGGCGCTTCTGGGCGTTCGGGGGTAGGGGATCACGTCGCGGATGTTGGCCATGCCGGTGGCGAACTGCACCGTGCGCTCCAGGCCCAGGCCAAACCCCGCGTGCGGCACGGAGCCGTAGCGGCGAAGATCCGCGTACCACCAGTAATCCTCCACGTTCATGCCTTGGGCTTCCATCCGGGCCGTCAGCACGTCCAGACGCTCCTCGCGCTGGCTGCCGCCGATGATCTCGCCGATCTTGGGCACCAGCACGTCCATCGCCGCGACCGTGCGCCCGTCATCAGATAAACGCATGTAGAACGGTTTAATTGCCGAGGGGTAGTCGGTGATGACCAGCGGCTTCTTGAAAACCTGCTCCGTCAGGTACCGCTCGTGCTCGGTCTGCAGGTCGTTGCCCCAGGCCGGCGGGTACTCCCACGAGCGGCCGGCCGCTATCAGCAGCTCGACGGCCTTAGTGTACGTGATGCGCTCGAACGCGGCGCCGGCGATCTGCGTAAGGGTATCGATGGCCGTCGGGTCGATGCGATCGTTGAAGAACCGCATATCTTCGTCGCAGCGGTCGAGCACCGTAGCGAAGATGTGCTTGACGAACGCTTCGGCCATGTCGGCATCGCCGGCCAGGTCGCAGAACGCCATCTCGGGCTCGACCATCCAGAACTCGGCGAGGTGACGGGGGGTGTTGGAGTTCTCCGCCCGGAACGTCGGGCCGAAGGTGTAGACATTGCCCAGCGAGCAGGCGTAAGTTTCCGCTTCGAGCTGGCCCGAGACGGTCAGGTACGTGCGGCGGCCGAAAAAGTCCTGGGCGAAGTCCACCTGGCCTTGCTCATTGCGCGGCGGGGCGGCGGGGTCCAGCGTGGAGACGGTGAAGAGCTGCCCTGCGCCCTCGCAGTCGCTGGCGGTGATGATCGGGGTGTTGACGTACAGGAACCCGCGCGACTGGAAGAACTCGTGGATGCTGGCCGAGACTGTGTTGCGCACGCGGGCGACGGCGCCGAAGGTGTTCGTGCGGGCACGCAGGTGGGCCTGCGTGCGCAGGAACTCCATCGTGTGGTGCTTGGGCTGGATGGGGTAGGTGTCGGCCTGGGCCGCTCCGGCGACGCTCACGGCCGAGGCCTGGACCTCGACGCGCTGCCCCTTGGCGGGGCTGGCCACCAGGGCGCCGGTGACGATTACCGAAGCCCCGGCTGTCAGGTGGGCGATCTCGCTGTCGTAGTTGGGCAGGGCAGAGCCGGCGACGACCTGGATGGTGGCCATGCAGGAGCCATCGTTGACCTGGATGAAGCTGATACCGGCCTTGCTGGACCTGCACGTGCGTACCCACCCGGCCAGCGTGACCTCGCGCCCGGGCTCGGAGGCGAGAACGTCTCTGATTCGCATGTAGTTCATGAATGCTCCCGCATGTTTATGTACGTAACTGTATCATCGGCGGGGTAGGACAATAAATTCCAAACCACAAATTCCAAAACACAAACAAACATCAAAAAGATAAGTCCGAAACAGCCAAACAAAAACTCCCTCAGGAAGTCCTTTTGGGAGTTTGTTGTTTGTTTGAAGCTTGGGTTTTGTAGTTTGGAATTTGTCGTCAGGCTTCCGGCTTGTAGTCGCGGACGGGGGGCTTGACGATCAGGCCCATGCGGATGGCCTTGGCGGCGACGTTAATGCGCGTGACCTTGCCATCGATCACAGCGCGGACGCGCTGGATATTGGCCTTGAAGGTGCGCTTGGTCTTGCCGGTGACCTTGCGGCCGACGCCGCCGAGGTACTTGGCTTTGCCGCGGCGGGTGTATGTTCGCCCAGTGCGGGTTTTCTTTCCAGTCATGGGGCATTCGCGAGGCATCGTGTATTCCTATCGTCAGTAGTTCGTTTTGTGGAATCGACCAGTTTACCGGCCCAGATAAAAAACGCAAGCCCAAAAAACCGGATGGATGGATGATTGGGTAGTTGGATGTATGGCATCACATCCATTCATCCACTCATCCATCCTCGTTGCTATTTTTCTTTGTCCTCTTCCTTGGCGGCCTTTGCGTTGGCGGCAATCTGGGCCTGGACGTTCGAGGGCACGGGCTCGTAGTGGCTCAGTTCCATCGAGTAGCTGCCCTGTCCGCCGGTGACGGAGCGGAGCTGGCTGTTGTACTGGAGCACTTCGGCCAGCGGCGCCTGGGCCTTGACGACGCACATGTTGCCCGGGAGCATATCCTGCCCGAGGATGCGTCCGCGGCGGCCCGACAGGTCGCTGGCGATGTCGCCCATGTAATTGGCCGGGATCGAAATTTCCAGGTTCACGAACGGTTCGAGCAGGGCGGGCTTGGCCTTTTCGATCGCGTCGATGAAGGCATACTTGCCGGCCGTGCGGAACGCGATTTCCTTGGAGTCCACCGGATGGTACTTGCCGTCGTAGACGGACACGCGCACGTCGCGCAGCGGGAATCCGGCGATGGGTCCCGACTCGAGCACGTCGCGCACGCCTTTTTCGATGGCGGGCAGGTACTGGCGCGGGATCGACTCGCCGAAGAGGTCGTTGACGAACTCGAAGCCGGACCCTCGCTCCATCGGCTCGATGCGCAGGTACACCTCGCCGAACTGGCCCGATCCGCCGGTCTGCTTCTTGTGGCGGTGGTGGCCTTCGGCTTTGCCGGTGACGGTTTCGAGATAGGGGATCTTGGGCGGCTTGGTGTCGACGGCCAGGTCGAACCGCTGCTTCATCTTGCTCAGCATGATGCGCAGGTGCAGGTCGCCGATGCCGGAGATGACCATTTCGTTGGTCTGGTTATCGCGGTGGTAGACGAAGGTG
>JAJFVE010000018.1 GCA_021371965.1 Planctomycetaceae bacterium | reverse complement strand
TGAGCGCCCTCGAGGTGCATCAGCTCATCACCGACGAACGCAAGGAGTAACCATGCTCACCACCGCCCGCAAAGTTTGGGAAGCCCGCCGCCGCGAACAGGCCGGCCAGTCCCGCATCCGGATTCTTGCCGGCCTTGCCGGCCTCCACGCCAAGGAAGCGGCCCGCCGCGCCGGCCCGGATCGCGTCTTTGCCGTCCTCCTGACCGGCTGGTTTGCCGCCGCCCTCGCCACCATCGGCCTTTTGGCCGCCCACTGACGCGCATTTGCGCATTTACCCAAAAGAGCGCCCAATGACCACCAGCCCCCCGCCCAGCCTGTCGCAAGCGATGGCGCAGGCTCTGCTGAAGCAGGCCGAAGCCCTCGAAGACCTGGCCGCCACACTGAGCTTCGATGACGCCGAAACCGCCCGCATCGCAGCGGCATCCATGCGCACCGTTGCCGCCGGCCAGGCGCCCATCACCCCGGACCCGGCTACCGGCTACCTCCTGATCCATCTCGGCGACCACCTCGAGGAGGTGGAGCCGGTGACGGAATCCCTGCTGCCGGCCTTGCTGCACGTCTTGAGCACCGGCGCCAAGGTCATTTCGTTCGGGATGATCGCCCGCGAATCCGGGCCCTACATCCTGGCCGATCGCCCGGTCGGTGAGGCGGAGAGCCGCAGCCCCTGGAGCCCCTATGCGGATCGGTGTAGCCGTAGGATTTCCGGCTGCAGCGTGGAGTGGATGGGGGCCCGGCTCAATCTTGAGAGGGCGGAGGCATGACGATGGACAACCTGGATTACCTCGCATTTCTGCGTCGCAAGATCAAGCTGGCCAGTTTCGCCGGCTTCGAGATTGCTGACGACGAGATCAACCCTATCCTGAAGCCGCATCAGCGCGCCTGCGTGAAGTGGGCCGTGCGCGGTGGGAACCGGGCGCTGTTCGAGCGCTTCGGACTCGGCAAGAGCGTGCAGCAGATCGAGATCGTGCGCCTGGTGATGTCGAAGGCCGGCGGGCCGGGCTTGATCGTCTGCCCGCTTGGCGTGCGTCAGGAATTCAAGCGCGACGGCGAGATGCTGGGCATCCAGACCCGTTTCATCCGCCGCACCGAAGAGGTCGACGCCAGCTTTAACGGCATCCACCTGACCAACTACGAGAGCATCCGCGACGGCCGGCTTGATCCGAACGTCTTCACCGTGGCCAGCCTGGATGAAGCCTCCGTGCTGCGCTCCTACGGGTCGAAGACCTATCAGGAATTTCTGCCGCTGTTCTCGCAAGTGCGGTTCAAGTTCGTCGCCACCGCCACACCCAGCCCGAACCGCTACAAGGAGCTGATCCATTACGCCGGCTTCCTGGGAATCATGGACACGGGGCAGGCCTTGACGCGCTTCTTTCAGCGCGACAGCACGAAGGCCAACAACCTGACCCTGTACCCGCACAAGGAGCGCGAGTTCTGGCTGTGGCTCAACTCGTGGGCGATTTTCCTGCAAAAGCCCTCCGATCTGGGCTATTCGGACGATGGCTATGACCTGCCGCCGATGGCGGTGCATTACCACGAGGTCGGATCTGACCACGCCACCGCCGGAACCGAGAAGGACGGGCAAGGCCTGCTGTTCCGTGACGCGGCTATCGGCCTCAAGCAGGCGGCAAGCGAGAAGCGCGACAGCCTGCCGGCACGTATCGAATGCCTGCAATCCATCCTCTCCGCCGACCCGGACAGCCATTACCTGATCTGGCACCACCTCGAGGACGAGCGCCACGCGATCAAGGCCGCGGTACCGGAAGCGGTGAGCGTGTGGGGATCGCAAGACCTGGACCAGCGCGAGCAGGCCATCGTCGATTTCTCCAACGGCGCCTTCAAGTACCTGAGCACGAAACCGGAGATCGCCGGCAGCGGCTGCAACTTTCAGCGGCATTGCCACAAGGCCGTTTTCCTCGGCATCAACTACAGCTTCAACGACTTCATTCAGGCCGTCCATCGGATCTTTCGTTTCCTGCAAACCCGGGAAGTGGAGATTCACATCATCCACTCGGAAGCCGAGCGGGAGATCGTCAAGACGCTGCAAGAGAAGTGGATTGCACACGAAAAAATGGTGGAGAACATGAGCGCGATCATCAAGGAATACGGCCTGAACGAAATGGAAATGGCCGAGGTGCTGGCCCGCACGATCGGCGTGGAGCGCCTGGAGGTGGCATCCGACCGCTTCACGGTGGCCAATAACGATTGCGTAGTGGAAGCCCGCCTGCAGCCGGAGTCGAGCGTGGGCCTGATCGTGACTTCGATCCCCTTCGCCAACCACTACGAATACACCCCGAGCTACAACGACTTCGGCCACACCGAGGGCAATGATCACTTCTGGGAGCAGATGGACTTCCTGACGCCCGAGCTGCTGCGCATCCTGCAGCCGGGACGCCTGTACTGCTGCCACGTCAAGGACCGCATCCAGTTCGGCAACGTGACCGGGGCAGGGGCCCCCACGGTGAGCCCGTTCCACTGCGAAGCCATCATGCACGCGCGCAAGCACGGCTTCGACTACCTGGGGATGATCACGGTCGTTACCGACGTGGTGCGCGAGAACAACCAGACGTACCGCCTCGGCTGGTCTGAGCAGTGCAAGGACGGCACGAAAATGGGTGTCGGGTCGCCGGAGTATGTGCTGCTGTTCCGCAAGCCTCAGACGGACCGCAGCCGCGGCTATGCCGACCTGCCGGTGTCGAAGAGCAAGGCCGATTACACGCGCGCGCGCTGGCAAGTCGATGCGCACGCATTCTGGCGGTCGAGCGGCAATCGCCAGCTGACGGCCGAAGACCTGGCCAGCCTCGGGCCGGACAAGCTGGCAAAGGCTTTCACCGCCTACAGCCTGTCGAACACCTACGACTACGATTTTCACATCCGCATCGGCGAAGAGCTCGAGGCTCGCGGCGCGCTGCCGTCCTCGTTCATGTCGCTGGCGCCCGGCAGCCACGATCCAGGCGTGTGGCACGACATCAACCGGATGCTGACCCTCAACGGTTCGCAGACTCAGAAGGGGCTGCAGAACCATGTGTGTCCTCTGCAGTTCGACATCGCTGATCGCCTGATCGAGCGCTACAGCAACCCGGGCGAGACCGTCTATGACCCGTTCGGCGGCCTGATGACCGTTCCGTACCGGGCGATCCTGAAGGGCCGCAAGGGCCGTGCCTCTGAGCTCAATACTGCCTATTTCTTCGACGGCGTGCAGTACCTCCGGGCCGCCGAGCGC